>DEIL01000021.1:28654-40189 GCA_002352445.1 Desulfobulbaceae bacterium UBA2775 | reverse complement strand
CTTTTTAGTTACGCTGGATAAGTGCTTTGGTTCTGGTATTAATCAGTGAAGTTTAAAAGCACTTTTGATTTTCTTGTTTTTTTACAGCTTTTATCGAGTAAGGCACTAACACCCATGAAATGAATTTCACAACGAAGCATGAAAGTGATGTAACCGGGATTCGGAGGAGTGACGCCAAACGTCCTCGCAGGCTGTGGATTGTTATGGCAATAAAACATATTCAGCCTCGTGGTATGGCGAAAAAAGCAAACAAAAAATTAAACACGTTCAGCAGACTGGATTTAAACCATTTAGAGGTTAATGTTAACTCGACTAACCCGAATAACAGTCTAACAGCCTTGGGTTGCTGGGTTTGCCCCGCGTTATGTACATGAGTAACTACGAAGAAGAACATTCTTAAATTGAGGAGGAGAAAATTAAATGCGCTGGCTAGTGGTATTGGATTCACTTGATGGACTTAATCCCAAAACAGATACGTCTCTTGCCCTTATTGAGCAGGGACGGGCTGACGGTATTCAGATTGATACGGCAACCATTGACAGGCTGTATTTCGAGCGGCAGGCTTTCGTTACAGTTGAGGACTCAGAAGGTAGCTTCGGACCACAGGCACTGAACGGTTACCAGTTGATTCTGATGCGCAAGGAGCCGCCATATGATTTAGCCTTTCATTATGCGACGCATTTATTATCCCTCTCCGGCACTCTAGTGGTCAATGACCCGTCGGCGTTACGAGATCTCAATGAAAAGCTCATTGCCCTGCCGTTTCAGCAATATATGCCTGCTACCCTGGTCAGCTCAAGTCAGACAAGTATCGGCGCTTTTGTAAAAAAACATAAAGGTGGTGTCATTAAAGCTCTGGACAGTTTTCAGGGTAAGTCGGTGGAGCGGCTTTCCATTTCAGATGGAGCACTGATTAAACATTATACCCATGACGGCACTCAACCGGTAATGGTGCAAGAGTTTCTCGACAGTGTTTACGATGGTGACAAGCGGGTTCTGATTCTCGGCAAAGATTTTCTTGGTGCATCGCTGCGTCGGCCCCGAGAGGGATATCACGCTAATTTTGCCAATAGTGAGGCCCTGCCTGCATCACTTACACTCAGAGAACGGGAGATTGTCAATGAAATTGCTCCTTGGCTGGTCGAACAGGGTGTCCATTTCGCTGGTCTTGATTTTATCGGCGAAACATTAACCGAGATTAACATTACCTGTCCAACAGGAATTATGCAGATATCAGAGATCGAAGGGAGAAACCTGGCCCAGGAGATGATCGATTATTTCATCGCCCTTTGCCAAAAGTAGATTAGTGCCTTACTCCAGAATTTCTGTCATAAAAAACAAGAAATCCAGGAAGGTTGTTTAAAATTATATTGTTTAATATACTTCCATGGCACTTATCCAAGCATTCTAAAATTCCGATTTATTCGGGTTAGGGACATATATGCTTGCACTTGAAATTGACAATCTTCATAAGCGCTACAGGGGTGGTGTCCAGGCACTGCAGGGTATTTCCCTTGGCGTTCAGGAAGGAGAATTCTTCGGTCTTCTCGGCCCGAACGGAGCGGGCAAGACAACGACAATTGGTATAATCACCTCACTTGTTACGAAGACAGATGGCAGGATTAAGGTATTCGGTATCGACATTGATGAAGATTTTCCAGCTGCCAAGAGGCTGATTGGTGTTGTACCTCAGGAATACAACTTCTCAATCTTTGAAAAAGTAGAGGATATTGTTTGCCAGCAAGCCGGCTACTATGGTATTTCCAGATTGCAGGCCCGCCAGAGTGCAGAAAAATATCTGCAGAAGCTTGGCCTCTGGGAGAAACGGCATGTGGCAGCTCAAACATTGTCCGGCGGCATGAAGCGCAGGTTGATGATCGCTCGCGGCCTGGTACATGAGCCCAAATTACTGATTCTTGATGAACCGACTGCAGGAGTTGATGTGGAGCTTCGTAGGGGAATGTGGGAGTTCCTGGCAGAACTTAATGCATCAGGAAGAACTATTATCCTAACCACCCATTACCTCGAAGAAGCCGAACTGCTCTGTAATCAGATTGGTATTATTTCAGGAGGGGAATTGATTGAAAATACAAGCAAACGCTCTTTACTCAGAAAACTGGACAAAGAAACGTTTGTTTTCAATACCAAAGAGCCAATTACGGGCCTACAGTCTCTCAATCCATTTGAGTTCATTGTAGTTGACGAGACAACAATGGAGATAACCTTGAATAAGGAAGAATCACTCAACCATATCTTTGAGGTTTTGGATAACCAGAACATCATTGTCGAGAGCATGCGAAACAAGACAAACCGGCTCGAAGAGCTTTTTCTTGAGATGGTAGAGCAATGAACCGTAACCTGACCTCTTTTACCTGCATTGCCCGGAAAGAAACGACCCGGATATTTCGTATATGGATACAGACACTGGTGCCGCCGGTGATAACCATGATCCTTTACTTTATCATATTCGGACGACTGATAGGCTCCCAACTCAGGGATATCGGCGGCTATGATTACATGGCCTTTATTGCACCAGGGTTAATAATGATGTCCATCATTACCAATTCCTACACGAATACAGTCTCTAGTTTCTTTAGTGCTAAATTTCAACGTAATATTGAAGAATTACTGGTTAGCCCAACGCCGGATTGGATTATTGTCTTGGGGTATGTCTCGGGTGGTATGGTTCGGGGACTCGTTGTCGGTTTTCTTGTGTCGATTACAAGTTTCTTGTTTACAAGGATACCACTTTTTAATCTCGGTTATGTCGTGATGTTCGCAGTTCTTACCAGTTTTGTTTTCTCATTGGCGGGAATGATTAACGGTATCTTTGCCCGGAAGTTTGATGATATTTCCATAATCCCTACTTTTGTCATTACGCCCCTGACATACCTTGGAGGGGTTTTTTATTCAATATCTTTGTTGCCGGATTTCTGGCAGGCCCTCTCCCGAGCCAACCCGATCATTTATATGGTTGATGGTTTCCGCTATGGTTTTCTTGGGGTCTCTGATATCAATGTCTTGACAGGTTTGGGTATGCTGGTGTTGTTCTCAATTATACTTTTTTCTATAAACCTTTTTCTGCTCAAAAATGGAGTAGGTGTCCGGACGTGACATCAACGGGATGTTGATGCTTCGGAAGCGATGAAAGGAGGTGCAATCGTGGTAAAGTTATACTTATGGGATAGTTGCCCATACTGCCGGAAAGTCTCTCGAGCGGTCAAAGGTCTAGGTCTGGCTGAAGGAGTTGATTATGAAAAAATAGAGGCGGGAGCAGGAACCCCAGGCAGGATGACCGTGCAGCACCTGGGTGGTAAAGCGATGGTTCCATTTTTGGTTGATGGTGATCTTCGTATGTATGAGAGTGACGATATTATTTCTTATTTACAGTCGAAAGTCAGGAATACTTGATCATGTTCTCAGCGACAAGGAGAGGATTGGACGGCTATAATGCGAGAGGTGAAAATTGAGGAATCATCCCACGAATCAATCTTCAGCATAATTGCTAGCAATAAAATTCACCATTTCTGGAACATATTTCTCGCCCCATCCGGAAGAGTTTGCAGAACTCAAAACATTTTCTACAGATGGGGAGACAAAGCTTTTCGCATTAAGTGCATCAGCCATTTTTGTATAATACCCAACATCTTTAAGCCCATTTGCTATGGAAAATGTAAGTTGCCCCGGGTTGTTATCCACCGCGCAGGCTTTTATAAAATCCATCATGCCAGAGTGAAGTGGTCCCGCGGCCATTACTTTATAAAGTGTTTCGCGCTTTAACCCTGCCAGGTCAGACATGGCAAAAGCCTCAGACATAACACACGCTGTGGTCATAGCAAAATAATTATTAATTATTTTTAGAGTATGACCTGCCCCAATCACCCCGACATGAAAAACGTTTTCCCCAAGATCTTCTAATATTGGCTTCGCTCGAATAAAATCTTTATCTTCACCCGCTGCCATAATATTAAGCAAACCATCCCGAGCGTGAATGGGAGTCCTTCCAAGAGGTGCATCCATCAGGGATCCACCTTTATCATGACATTCTTTTGCCATGGATATGGTAGATGCAGGCAGTGATGTGCCAAAATCGATGACCAGGGTACCTGGACGAAATTGACTAAATATTCCCATTTCGCTGCGCATGACAGATTCAACTGCAGCCGAAGTATTCACACAGATCATTATAATTTCGGCCAGTTCAGCCAATTCACCAGGAGTTTTAACTTCCGTTGCTCCTCGTGCAACAGCAGCGTCAATGGTTTTTCTGTTGCGATGTGCAATAACTGTGATGGGGTAACCAAGGTCTTGCAAGCGCTGAACCATTGCAGTCCCCATCAGGCCTAAGCCAATAAACCCGATTTTTGTATTCCGATGTTGAGCCATTTTGCATCTCCCATTTGTTGGCTATGTAAAAAAACAGTTTATTGTAGCCTGACAACGGTACATAATGATTCCCTTGCTTACCATTCTTGACAAACTCGTAAAAAGGTCATTTGGAGTTCCAGATGGCTAAGTCAAAAAGTTCGATATACGAGGCGTAGCATTTTTCTCAGGCCCTCAACAATACATATGGTANNGGACTTTTTACGACGCCATCATTCTTGCATTATCAAAAATTGACAGGAGCAATCCAGGCCCGCTCTATGGTTCTAATCTACTGTAAATTTTAAGGGCAAACTCTGTTGCCAGTTTTGCAGACTCACCTGAAATCATAGGCTCACTGTCATTATGGACCGCACTTATAAAATCCTTCAGTAGCGCTTCGTGCCCTGTTGTATCTGCAACAGCAGCACTGGCAGCTCCAGAATGAATGGGTCCTTGAAGCTCTTTGGAAGGGTTGTCCATCCCCTGAATATGCCAGCCGGTGATTCTGCCGTTTGTAAGAATAACTGACCCTTTCTCCGCATGCAGCGTAAGAGTCGGATCAAAGCCGGGATAGGCCACAGTTGAGGCGATGAAGCTACCTGTCATCCCGTTTGCATAACGGAAAATTGATACACCATGATCTTCCACTTCAATGTCATGGCCATATGTACTTGTAAAAGAATGTACTTCATCGGGCAGACCAAAAAACCAGGCGTAAAGATCAAGTTCATGGCAGGCCTGCTGCATGAACGGCCCACCTCCGTCTATTTTCCACGTACCACGCCACTCTCCGCTGTCGTAATAGCCCTGGTCTCTCCAGCACCGGACAGCGAATTCGGCGGAATAAATGCGGCCAAAGGCAGCGTTATCAATCAGTTTTTTTAAAGTTATATTATCAGGGCTTACCCGGTGTTGAAAGGCAACACCCAGCCTTACCTTATTCTCCCTGCAGGTAGCGATCATCCGCTCCATGTTGGCCGTGGTGATGTCGAGAGGTTTTTCCGTGAAAACGTGTTTGCCGAGATGTGCAGCAGCTACCGCCCCCTCATGGTGTAGCCCATTTGGAGTGGCAAGGATTACGCCATCAAACTCTGACTTGATTTCACCAAGGCTTGGGGCAATCTCAATATTTTCCGGAACAAAATCAGGCTGACCGCCATGCCTGCTCACAAGCGCGACAAGGCTGGCCGCCTTAATTTTACTGACAGCCAGAAAATAGGTGCGGCTGATATTTCCTGAACCAACGATGGCAAATCTGAACTCTCTTTGCATGAAATAAATTCCCGAAAGCTTGCATTTTTACTTCTATCTTGGAGGCGTAAAGTAGAAAAAGGAATCTCAGAGAAACAGTGGTGTTATGTGTTTATCAAACAGATTGTTGCAAACATGTTTGCCGACTATATCATTGTGATCTTTCAAGGCCTGTAGATACGTTTCACCAAATTCAGCCGCCACCTTGTAGCCCACATGCAATAACTGTCTGACATTTAAGTCATAGTCAGAGCATGTAGCGTCATGGCGAATAGAGTTGGCAACTTGTAAGCCATTCCACTTTCTGAATTCATCCGACGATGGCAGCAGGTTCCTGTCAATATCTATGACATCAGAATAAGGAGCACACAGTTCATCAAAACGGGAATATGCTCTTTCGTAAATATCCTTTACCAGCTCAAGTGAGCGCTCTCCTGATTCTGCCAGGCCGATGAGTTCCTCAAGCCATGAAGTCCCGGCGGTTTTCACATGTACTCCTGCATTATGCTGCTCTATTGCCTTTCGAATACCTCGATAAATAGAAAACTTATCACTCCCGCTATGCACGCTTAGCTTCAGGTTTGCTGGCAGGTTGAATGCTGAAACAGAGTATTTAATAACACAGACATCATCGTTGAATTCACGATTAAACTGTTCAACATCACCCTGATAATCCACCCCTTTGTTGAACCTGCCTGTAAATTTGGGGGCTATTGTCTGAACAGGCACCGCTTTATCACCCAGTGCAGCAAGGATAAATAACAGTTCTTCAGGTGTTTGAGGTTCCGCGGTTTCATCCATGGAAACCTCTGTTACAAAATTATCTCTGCCTTTTCTTGTCTCTATGTATTGGTAAATTTTTGCTGCCTGATTTACAGCAACCAGATATTTTTCCGCAATTTTGCGAATCTTTTCAACGGTAACCTCCAACGGTGTGGTGATGCCGTCAATCAAAAGTTGCCCACAATACTCTGAATATTTCTCAACAAAAGCTTCAATCTCGTTTTCATCCGCTTTTTCTCCTATGAAGTCGGCAACATCAAGGGTGAAAAAATCGCTGGACTCCAAAAAATCATCAACGTTGGACAAGCCTATGTGATCAGCATCAACATAGTAAGCGCCAGACCAGTTGGAGCTGCTCACTGCTTCATCAGCCTCTTTGCGAACATCATCCGGGGACGTTCCGACAATAAGATGCTCTCGGTGGGATTTATTCCACACGATGGCAATCTCCACTCCAGCTTCTTTTGCCTTTTTCATTGCATCAAGCTGAGCTTTTCCTTGGTGACCAAAGCGGTCTCCAGTACCAAAAGAGTATTTTTCAAGTTTCATGTTACTGTCCCAATGGGTTGATGTTTGCCGGCTTCCAGTAGTTATTTCGTATAAGCAGTGGAAGCGGTACTGCCGCCCTGGCCGGTCCAGTTTGTATGGAAGAATTCACCTCCCGGAGCATCCAGTCGTCCATAGGTATGAGCTCTGAAGTAATTTCGCCGGGCCTGAAGCAGGTTGGCTGGCAGCCTTGCCGAGCGAAGTCTGTCATAGTAGGCAAGCGCCGCTATGAAATCAGCAACATCATGATACCCGTAAATGGTTGTGTCCTTTGCCCTTCCCTGAAGAAATCGATCCGTCTTGCTTGCGGTTCTGTTGTACACCGAAACCCTGAATCCTTTGCCAGCCATGTTAAGGACCAAGTTCTCACCCATTACTGCAAGCCCTGCTATATCAGTCTGTCCTGTCTGTTCCATATCACTTACTTGTTCCGGTAAATTTTGCTTAAAATGATTTCAACTAACGTTACCGGTGAATTCTGAATATCAACAGTGAGCCCGTCTGAGGGCTCTTCCATGGTTTCCAACTGACTTAAAAGAAGATCGTTATTCATGAACTGATGGTTCCTGGAGGAAACCCGTTTTTCGAGAGTCAGCAACGATCCTTTCAGGTACACAGAGATGATATCATTCTGGTTGATGCCCAGCATGTCCCGGTACTTCTTCTTGAGTGCCGAACAAGCCAGGACCAGGTTTCCATTCTGCTTCCTTTTCTTTTCAATTCTTCTTGCAAGGGTTTCCAGCCAATCGGCCCTATCCTTGTCGGTCAAGGGTGTACCGCTCTGCATCTTAGCTATGTTTTCTGACGGATGGTAATCATCACCATCATCGAAATCACAATTCAGGTTCTCTGCGAGCAGCTTGCCAACGGTTGATTTGCCACAGCCCATAGGTCCGATGAGTACAATGATCATCATCAATCTCTTGGCGTAATTCCGAAATAGTTAACGGCATTGTTATAGCTGATGTCTTGAATTGTGGTGCCTATCAAATCAAAATCTGCAGGGAGTTCGCCGTTTTCAATATCATTGCCAAAAAGGTTGCAGAGAACGCGCCTGAAATATTCATGACGTGGGTAGGAGAGAAAACTTCTCGAATCGGTCAACATCCCAACGAACCGTGACAGCAACCCCATGTTTGAGAGCGCATTGATCTGGCGTTCCATGCCATCTTTTTGATCATTAAACCACCACCCTGAGCCAAATTGTAACTTGCCGGGGATGCTGCCGTCTTGGAAATTTCCGGCCATGGTGGCGACCATCTCGTTATCACGTGGGTTGAGTATATAGAGGATTGTCTTTGTGAGCTTGTTTTTTGACTCAAGCCTGTCCAGCATAATGGCGAGATGTCTACCCATGGAAAAATCACCTATGGAGTCGTAGCCCGTATCAGGGCCCAGTGCCTTAAACGCCCGGCTGTTGTTATTCCTCAAGGCCCCGAAATGAAACTGCTGTGTCCAACCTCGCTCGAAGTCCATGATGCCGAACTCAATAAACATTGCGGATTTGAACCCCAGTTCTTCCTCTCTTGTAAGAGCTTTTCCCGACCTGATTCTGGCAAACGACGCCGCGGTTTGTTCCCTTGTGAACTCTTCGGCATAGGGTTGCTCAAGACCATGGTCGGATAACCTGCATCCTATTTCATGGAAGAACGCATGCCTCATGTCAATACACTCAAGAAAGGTTGCAAAAGATGAGATATCCGTATCAGTGACTTCTGCCAAACGGTCCACATAAGTATTAAAGGCTGAAACATTCTCCACAGTCATTGCTTTATCAGGCCTGAATGCTGGCAAAACTTTCACGGAAAAGTTTTTGTCTTCCGCTATTTTTTTATGATGTTCGAGAGTATCTGTGGGGTCATCGGTAGTGCAGACAACCTTGACATTCATCTGCTTAAGAAGTCCTCTTGTGCTGAAGTCATCCTGCTGAAGCATGCCGGAACAGGTAGAATAAATTTCTTCAGCAGTTGATTCATTGAGCAAGGTTCCTGTTATACCAAACGGGTTTTTCAACTCCAGGTGGGTCCAGTGATAAAGAGGGTTGCGAATGGTTTTGGGAACGGTCCTGGCCCAGGCCATGAACTTGTCTTTATCGGATGCGGAACCTGTTATATAGTGTTCATCCACCCCATTGGCCCGCATGGCACGCCACTTATAGTGGTCGCCATTGAGCCAGATGGCAGTAAGGTTCGCGAACTTTTTATCGACACTGATTTCTTCAACAGGCAGATGACAATGGTAGTCGAATATAGGCATTGGGCTCGCATATTCATGGTACAACCTTTGCGCACTTTCTGTCTGTAAGAGGAAATTATCCGAAAGGAAAGGTTTCATATCTTTCTCCTGGTCAGGCCTTCTTCCTGACATGGTGAAGAATTTCACCGGCCTTTTCAACGAAAAGAATACCTTCTTCTTCTCTGTTCCTGTAGTCATCGGGGTTGGTGGTGGCCGGATCCATATAGCCCAAGTTAATTTTCCTGCAGACTTCTTCCGGGATTGCCGAAACAAGTATCACATCAATTCTGGGATCTTCAACTCCATTAATCATCCTACCGATACCTCTGACATGGGTAGAGTGGGCCAGGACACCGCGGGGGATGCCAGTGAATTTATCAGGTTGTTCGAGAAAGTAGTCTCTGACATGGTAACCAATTTTCTCCATGAAATGACCCCATGTCCTGGAAATATCTGATATATGTGGGGCATATATGATTAATTTTCCGCCGTCGGCCACAACCTGTTCAAGCTTGTACATAACCTTACCCCCAGTCCATATTTCATCATACATTGGGGGACAGACACCGAAGACTGTGTGATAAGCTCGGTCTTTGACGATTATGTGGACTTTGGCTGAAAGATCAGCTGCCCGGGACCACGCCTCTTTGCACCTGCCAGCATATAATCCGAAGAGCTCATCCTGATTTTTTACCACCATGGCAAGGCATCTCACCTCTACATCAACGAGGCGCATGGCCTGGTTGATCACCTCTCTTACCGGAGTGTGCTTGATCCCTATAGTCCCCGGGCAGGTTACCACCGCCCCAAGCCAGTGAAAGGAATGAAGAAATTCGCCGCCGGATATCCCGGGAAAGAGATATTTGGCACCACCTGAAAATCCGACCACTTCATGAGGGAAAACGGGCCCCAGCACGATGATCAGATCGTAATCAAATATGGCCTTATTGATATCTACCGGAACACGTTCCTTCAGGCGTCCTTCGGAGAGTTTCTCTATTTTTTCTTCTTCAATCCAGCCTATCCTCACCAGGGTATCAGGCAGGTCCCAGCGGTGGTTGAAGAATTGTGTATTTCTGAAAACCGTTTGCCGTTCCTTAGCTGAGATGCCATAAAGTTTGAGGATTGCTTTGTCGCTTAAGGGAGTGTGTGTGCCGAGAGCAACCATGTAATCAAGGCAGGATGCGGTACTGCCGATCTTGTCGTGGAGTAGACGAATCATCACAGGCAGGGGGCAGGTACGGGTTGTGTCCGGTGTCAGCACCAGGATTTTCTTCCCTGCTGTTACATCACTAGAAAATTCCTGCGTTATTACCTTTGAAATTTCCTGCTCAGTCAGTACCACTTTGTCTGAAGTTCTCTCTAAGCCCATAATAAGCCTCAGATGTTGTGAACCAAATAACCACCGTCGATGGGGAGAGATACTCCCGTGATGAACCCAGATGCCTCTTTGCTGGCGAGAAAAACCGTTGCTCCTGCAAGTTCCGAAACTTCACCAAAGCGTTTGAACGGAGTCCTGTCGATGACTGCTTTTCCGCGCTCTGTGTATTCACCGGTCTTCTCATCAATGAGTAGCGCTTTATTCTGTTTACCGAGGAAAAATCCTGGCGCAATGGCGTTGACCCGTATGCCGTACTCGGCAAACTCATTGGCGGTGGCCATTGTAAGATTGAGGGTGGCTGATTTAGCCGCATTATAGGCCCATACTCCGGAGAGTGGGTTGTATGAAGTCATGGAAGTGAGGTTGATAATTGACCCTTTTACTGTCTCGTCAATCCATCTTCTGCAGAAAATCTTGGTCGGCACCACCAAGCCGGCAATAAGATTGAGGTCGAGAATGTCCTTGAATTCTTCAACCTCAATATCGACAAACGGTTTCTTGCCACGATTACCACCTACGCCGTTGATCAGTATTTCCGGCATGGCGAAGTGGCTGACAGCTTCGTCAAATGCTCTTTCAACACTGCGCTCATCGCTGGTATTAACCTCGGTGGTGAGAAGTTTATCTAATAACTCAGGTCTGTCACTGTATCTTTGAGCAAATATATTAAGTGAACTCTTGGTCCTGCTCCAGACCGCCACGTTTGCACCAGCCTGGAGAAGAGCATCGGACATAATGGTTCCGATAGCACCTGCTCCTCCAGAAACTACGGCCGTCTGGCCTTCCAGGCTGAATATCTCCTCAAGATAATTCATTGTATCTCCTTCCTGTCTTTCACTTGAGCTACGCAACACGCAGAGCATAGATAGTAGAAATAAAATCTGGATAAATATGATGGCGTCGTAAAAAGTCCGATCCCCTTCGTTGCAGGTTTTTCTCAGGCCCTCAACATACCATATGTATTGTTGAGG
>DEIL01000021.1:0-28609 GCA_002352445.1 Desulfobulbaceae bacterium UBA2775 | reverse complement strand
GACCTTTTTACGAGTTCATCAAATATAACTAAACTGATATTAGGGAAGTACCTATTACTTGTCAAGGACTTTATCTATTCAATAAATAAAGTCCTTGACAAGCAGCAGGTTGCCAAGGGTATATATCTGTAACATCAATATAATCTAAAATATAACTACCTCTGCCCTGCTTATTACAAGCAATTATTATGTTGACAACATGATAATTTCGAGTAATTAATTCATTCACGAAATAATCTTTGAAATTCACAATGGGAGCTTCAATGCCTGTAGCAAACAGAGATCTCATGCGAGCCATCAACCGCTTTGCCATATTGCATGCTATCCGAGACGCCGGGTCAATCTCTCGAGTGGACATCTCTCGTTCAACGGGACTAAGCCAGTCAACCGTGACCGGTATTACTGCTGAGCTCTTGCGTGAAGGTATGTTGCTTGAGAGAGCAAGCGATAAATCAGGGGGCGGTAGACGCCCTGTCCCCTTGTCTCTCAATCCTCAAGGGGCTTTTACGGTGGGGGTTCACCTGTCGGTTAATCAAGTAAGCGTTGTTCTTATGGATTTCCAGGCCTCGATAATCAATACATATTCAGAAAGCCTGGACACTACCGATCTCTCAGTTGAGACGGTGGTTGATACTCTTGTTCAAGCTGTACAGACTTGCCTGTGGGATTCAGATTTCTCCAAGAACCAAATATCAGGGATCGGGATAGCGATACCCGGCTTGATAAACTCCCGCAAGGGGCACATCCATTATATTCCGAACTATAACTGGAAAGACGTCAAACTTGCCGAATTGGTTGGCAAGCGGACCGGTGTTTCTGTCTACGTTGAGAACAGCGCGAACACACTTGTAATTTTTGAGCAATGGTTTGGAGTTGGCAGAGGTGTCGATAATTTCCTTCTGGTCACAACGGAGCATGGAATAGGAATGGGCATTGTTGTTGATGGCAAAATATACAGGGGAAGTCGAGGGGTCGCCGGCGAGTTTGGCCATACAATTGTAGACAGGAACGGACCGATATGCAGGTGCGGGGAGAAGGGTTGTCTTGAGGCGGTATGCGGTAATAATGCCATTTTGCGGGATGCGGAAGCGGTGTTGAAAAGAGGTTCCTGGAAACGCAAACAGGAAGGCTCTCTAAAAATAGAGGAAATACTCGAAGAGGCTAAAAACGGTAATAAGGAGCTCATTGCCATCTATAGGAATGTCGGAGAAAAACTTGGTATTGGTTTGAACAATCTCCACAAACTGCTTGATCCTGAGAAAATAATTATTTCAGGCAAGGGGGTTCTCGCTGAAGAGCTGCTGTTTAAGCCAATGAAGACAACTCTGCATAATGATATTTCTTTTCAGGTGGATGCTCCCACCAGACTGCATATACAAAAATGGGAACCGACAAATTACGCACGGGGTGCAGGTGCACTGGTTCTCCAGGAGATTTATAACTCTCCTGCTAACAGGGTTGTGCCGATCATTTAGTAGTTGAAACGGAAAGCTCGGGTCACGTTGTTTTGAGGTGTACATGGGAACAGTAAGACAGAACGAAACAAAAAGAGAATCAATCGGAATCGGAAGGGAAAGGTATCTGGCCCACACAGATAAACTGATGATGGTGGTCATTTATTTCGATAATGGACCAACCAGCGAACCGGATCCACCACATTCCCATCCCCATGAACAGATAAGCTATGTAGTGGAAGGAAAAATAATCGTGTTTATCGGTGAGGAGAAACAGGAACTGGGGTCTGGTGACATGTTTACAGTTCCAGCAGATATCCCTCATACTGTCCAGTTACTGACTGAGCATGTACGGCTGGTGGACTGTTTTACCCCACTGCGTGAAGACTTTTTAAGTTCGTGATCAGTTTAACTAAATTCTGAATTTAGCGGTGTTGAGAGGCTAACCAAAAGCTCTTAAATATACAGTTGTAAACCGTATTAAAGCTCTAAAAAAGACAATGGTGTTTATTTTAGTGCTGTTCAAACTAACCCAAGGAGGTGAAGTATGTTCAAGAAACAGATAGGAATGATAACGGTAGGTTTGCTGTGCCTGATGATTGCTGCTCCAGCATTTGCAAAGGATATGGTTTTCAGAAGTGCGGATACACATGCAAAGGACTATCCCACTGTTCAAGCGGTCATGCATATGAGCAGTTTGCTTGAGAAGTGGACAGACGGACGAATGAAAATAAAAATTTTCCCCGGCCGACAGTTGGGTGAAGAAAAGGCCACCATTGAGCAGACCATTGCCGGAGCAATTAATATGAACCGGGTCAACCTTGCGCCTCTCAACAGTTTTATCCCGGAAACTGCGATCCCTGCCCTGCCTTATATGTTCCGCTCCAATGAGCATATGTATAAAGTAATGGGTGGAGAAATCGGGCGTGAGATCCTTGATGCTATGATTCCTCATGGACTGGTCGGCCTGGCTTTCTATGACTCCGGGGCGCGATCATTTTATAACTCCAAACGTCCAATCAAATCACCAGCTGATATGAAAGGGATGAAAATCAGGGTCCAGAATTCAGACCTTTTCGTCGCCACTATGGAAGCGCTTGGAGCAAATGCTACACCAATGGAGTTTGGCCAAGTGTATGAAGCTCTAAAAACTGGTGTTATCGACGGTGCCGAGAACAACTGGCCATCTTACGAATCGACCCGTCATTTTGAGGTCGCCAACCATTATTCACTCGATCAGCACTCCATGTCGCCGGAAGTTCTGGTTATGTCCAAAAAGACCTGGGATAAGCTGAGCAAAGAAGATCAGGATCTAGTCCGCAAGGCCGCTGTTGAATCGGTTCAGGTCATGCGTGACCTATGGAATCAAAGAGTGGACAAATCCAAAAAAATCGTCATGGCCAACGGTAATGAGGTTATCGAAAATATCGATAAACAACCTTTCATTGATGCCATGGGGCCGGTTTATGAACGATTTGCCAACACCCCGGAGCTTAAAGATCTGGTCAAGCGTATTCAGGCTGTCAAATAAATAGACAGATTGGCCCGGAAGTGATGCAATGGTGCTACCGGGCCAACCTTATTGAGATATTTATGCTTACCTATATGACTGCATTCAACCGGATAATTGCCAGGGTATGCCTCTGGTTCAGTGCCTTCGGACTGGCGCTTATGACCGGTATTGTCGGATGGCAGGTCTATGCCCGATATATTCTGAACGATACGCCCCGCTGGTCAGAAAGGTTTTGTCTGTTGCTGATGCTGTACTTTATCCTCTTTGCTGCAGCAGCGGGAATCCGGGATAAATCCCACATCGGTCTGGTTATATTCAGGGACAGCTTGCCACCTCTGCCCAGAAAAATAGTAATAGTCGTAACGCACCTTATTGTATTAGCTTTTGGAGCGGGAATGGTCTGGTTCGGAATGGATATGGTAATTTCGACCTGGACGCACGTCATCCCAACTCTTGGAGTACCGACGGGACTCAGCTATCTTCCTTTCCCTTTGTCCGGTGGCCTATTCGTTCTTTTTTCCCTGGAGCATATCCTTTCGACACTTTTTAACGGGGCGGAATCGTAATATGGAACTCATCGTTCTTTTTGGCACGTTTATATTTCTTTTATTGCTTGGCGTCCCTATCGCGGTCACTTTGGGAGCTTCTGCAATGGCTACTGTTGTGTATATGGATATCCCGCCGATGATCGTATTTCAACGTATGGCCTCTGGGATGAATGTTTTCTCACTGATGGCTATACCATTTTTTATATATGCAGGTGAGTTGATGCAGCATGGGGGGATATCGGAACGATTGGTACGCTTGGCCAATGCCATCATCGGTCATATCCGTGGAGGCTTAGGACTGGTCAACGTATTATCATCAATGCTGTTTGGAGGAATATCTGGTTCGGCCGTAGCCGATGTCTCCGCCTTAGGATCGACATTAATCCCGATGATGAAAGAGAAAGGTTATGATCCTGACTACGCCGTCAATGTGACCGTGACCTCCGCAACAATCGGCTTGATTGTACCGCCGAGTCATAACATGATTATCTATTCGATTGCCGCCGGTGGTACGGTTTCAGTTTCTGCTCTCTTTATGGCCGGATTCGTTCCCGGAATATTGTCGGGGTTGTCGCTGATGGTTGCGACCTATCTCGTTGCCTTAAAGCGTGGCTATCCACGTGAAATCTTCCCAGGTTTTAAAATTCTATTTCTGCTTTTAGCCAACGCACTGCCGGGACTTATGACAGCAATTATTATTATAGGCGGGGTTCTGTCAGGAATCTTCACGGCTACAGAATCAGCTGCGATTGCCGTCATCTATGCTTTGCTCGTGACCGGAATTTTTTACCGCACCATGAAATGGAAAAATTTCGTAACAGCCACACTCGGTGCCGTCAAAACAACAGCCATGGTGCTGTTGATCATTGGCACCGCTGCGTCTTTTGCCTGGCTTCTGGCACTGAACCAGGTACCCGACAGGCTGTTTATGCTACTGCAGTCCATATCAGACAATCCCCTCGTCATAATGCTCATGGTCAATGTCATCCTGCTGTTCCTAGGAACATTCATGGACATGTCGCCGCTTATTATCATCTGTACACCGATTTTTCTGCCAGTCATGACCCAACTGGGGATGGATCCGGTCCAGTTCGGTATTGTCCTAATGATCAACCTTGGGATTGGTCTGGTGACTCCTCCGGTCGGATCCGTACTCTTTGTAGGTTGTGCAGTTGGCAACGTAAAGATGGAAGATACGACCAGGACGATTTGGCCGTTTTATCTGGTGATGGTGATTACCTTGTTGCTGGTGACCTATATTCCGGCCATAAGTATGTTTGTTCCTAATTTCCTGATAGATTAGCTGTAAATGAGTTCTACTTGGGGCAATCTTATTGGTTTCTGCTTAAAACGCTCGAGTGGTAGATCATATTTTAGCCAGGAAATGACCTTTTAATGCTTGGCGACCATCCAGGTGTGAGAAAATGCTGGTTAACATTATTAATATTTCCATTTTGGAGGCTATCGGCTTATATACATTCAAGCAGATCCGGGCCGAGATATGTTCTCTCGTTTTCTCCCAGAATGCCAAGAGAAAGACAGATAAGAGTCCAGAAATGGACGACTCCGTAGCTGCCCCTATAGTGATGACCGATATCCTCTATCTGTGAATGGCAGTTATGGCAGGGAGTAAGCACATAACTGGCCCCGGTTGCTGCAATTTGGTCAAATTTTCGTTTGCCGTAGGTTCTGCGGTGTTCAGTCATACCCGCCTGCAGGAATCCACCGCCTCCTCCACAACAGTAGTTGGCACTGCGATTAGGCTGCATATCGATAAAATTCTCCTCGCCCACCAGAGATTTTGTGACAAAGCGCATATCTTCAGCAATCGATTCCCCGTAAGCTTTTCGAACAATCATGCAGGGATCCTGAACGGTGAATGTTATGTTCTTCCTGTTCCAGTCTGAATTTACGGGTAATTTCCCTTCACGAATCCACCTGGCATAATAGGTCACAAGGCTTTCAAGCTTGAAATCAGCCTTCATGCCAAACCTGTTTATACCATTCCACATTGTATAGTATGAGTGACCGCATTCGGTGTTCAGCCATACCTCACAGCCCAATTCATTCACGGCATCGACTCTTTTTTTGATCACCTCACGCCAGGCTTCTTCATTGCCTGAAAACATACAGAAATTCTCCGCAGCCCATGCTTTTGATGAGTAAGTCCAGTTGGCACCGACAATATCGAAAATTTTCCAGAGCGGCACCATTTCGTCAGGTTCACTCATCGGTTCACGGGAATTCTGGTTGACGAAAAAATGGGCACCTTTTTTATCCATCGGTGCCTGCATATTTTTAAATTTCGGCTGCTGTTCGCGGACTTCCTCAAGGACATCTTGTACCACAAAGACAAAATCCTCGGGAGGCAGCCCCATGGCGCTGGTGGAGTCGGTTGACTGGATGAGCTGGCATGAGCGTACAATACCGGCCGGTTTTTTTTCCCGGGGCCAGTTGGAGCGGGCAAGAAAGACCAGCTGGGAGATATCGATGCTCATGGGACAGACATGCTGACAGCGTTTGCATTGGGTGCATGCCCATATCCATTTGCTGGTGGAAAGCTCCTTGTCCATACCAAGCATTGCCATACGGATGAATTTGCGGGGATCCATGTTTTCAATGCCGGACGCAGGGCAGCCTGAGGAGCAGAGTCCGCAGGTCAGACAGGCTTCAAAACTGGCACCTTCCGGCAGCAGTTCTTCAGCTTTTTCCTTAAAATTGAGTGTTGGTATTGTTTTTTCCGTCATGCCGCTTTCCTGTGAAACCAGGGACCTTTATTTTAGGAGTTTTTCCACTTCTTCTACTGCTTTATATGCTGTTGCTATAGCTACACCAGCCCCGCAGCGACCACGAATCCAGTCCTGATGGGCAAGAATAACACCAGCTGCAAAGAGGTTTTTACTGTATGGCCGGCCATGGTTATCAAGAGGCCTGAAACTGGAGTCAACTTCAATGCCCGCACTGTTGACCGCATGACCTCGACGGTCTGTATATTTTTCTCTGTACCATTCCCTCCTTGAATCCGGTTGGGTGACGGGGAGTTTAAGCAGAGGTTCGCTTACACCATCAACACCTGCCTTCAATCCTCCGCTCAAGAAACGACCGGTGGCGAGGATAACACTCTTTGCATGAATCGATATTGGCCCGAATGAATCGTTGAGCGAAAGTTGAGCGCCATTCTCAATAAAAACCAGTCGGTCCACTTTCTGTTGTGGGATAAGGGTAACACCCTTCTGGGGAAAGAGTTGTTCGAACATTTCACGCAGTCGAATTCCTGGAACAGATGGTGGCATTGTTGGAATTTCAAATATCTGCAGACCAGTTAGCTGCTCAAGCTCCTCTCTAACCAGATCCGGTGCATGCATTCCGAGAATTGCCGGTAAACCTATAACCTTCACGTCTCCCGCTGCAGAAGCCAGAATTTTTGCAAGTTTTTCACGTGTTGCAGGAACTTCAAGGGAACGGGCCATGACCTCAGGGTATATTTCACCAGAAACCATATCAGGGAATTCAACCCGTTTGCTGCTGAGTTTCGGCCATCTGTCTTTCAGGTTGGCCACAACCTGGCGGCTGCTGAAGCCTTTCAACCCTTTGAAGTCGATAATGACACACGGTTCTTTCTGAGAAAAGGCAGCAGAGCCAACCTGCATGGTCGCAGGAACACAGAGGGTGGGTTTGAGGGTCCCGGCGGGCGTGAGACCACTGACATTAAATTCTCCGGGAGGCGTATAGGCGATTCCACACTTTCCCAGAAAACTAGTAAATTGTTCAAACGCTGTGAAAATATCGTCTTTAGGAATGCGACAAAGCGGATGTCTCGGGTGGGAATCTCTCAGTTGCTCTATTCCCTGCCACGGGTCTTCTATTGAAGCCAGGTAATCCGGGGCAAGGGAACCCAGTAGATCCAGATACCCTGTGGTATAGGCCACAGCGCCGGTATTGCCGACCTGGGCCGTTTTGATATTTCGCTTCAGAGCAAAGATCGATGCGGCAAAACCGGCAAGTCCGGTACCGATAACTGCAAGTTCTGCTGAAAAATGTCGGTCTTCTTCACTCATGCACATCTCCAGGAAAAACCTTGTTGTTCAGTTGTTCTCAAGATTGTCAAGTCCAAGCAACCCACAATGTAAGGCTTCCGCCAGTTCCATCTGGGCTGCCTGCAGGCCCCAGGTGACTGTGCGCGTTCCTTTGAAACGTTCGTTAAAGAAGTCACGCATATGGATAAGTCCTGTTTTATCATGGTAATGGCCCTGATCATAGAGGTAGGATGCGATACGGATACCGCAGAATGAACCCTGACACGGCCCCTTGCCGGCGCGGGATCTCAGGGCAATGGCTTTAAGCGTCATTTCTTTTTCTGCGCCGGGTGCATCTTTGACAATTTCATCTATGGCCGATTGTGGTACCATTTCGCATTCACAAAGAATCATATCTTCAGGATCATTGGCTTTGTACCAGTATTTTGGAGAAGCCCCGGGTTCCGTCCACTTGCAGCTTTCTTCATCTGGCAGAGGAGTTACATGGGTTTGACATGGTTCGCTGTTATTCAGTCGTCCTGCAACCAGGTCGGAAGTTTTTTCAGCCATCAGCCTGTAAGTGGTCAATTTTCCACCCGTTATTGTACAGAAATTTGAGAGGTTTTGGGTGGAGTGGTCAAGCAGGGCAAATCCCCTGGTTGCCTCCCTGTCGTCACTGCCGCCTGCGGACTGCAGGAGGGGGCGTACTCCGGAAAATGCCCTGATATACCGAGCCTTGGCAAGAGCCGGTATCATAGCGGTTCCTTCCCTGACGTTGATATCAATTTCCGCAACAGTCGGCTTGACTGTTATAAGATCGTCGACACGTATTGATGTGGTTCCCAGAACGGATACAGTGCCTCCGGGAACCAGGATATCGCCGTCACCTGGCGGCCGCAATCGGTTGACCACATGGGTTGTTAAACGGTCATGGCTGACAAGCAGGGTTCCCTTGGAGTAGAGAAGATTGACATCTTTACATCCTGCCAGCTGAGCGATGTTCATGGCCCAGGCTCCACAGGCGTTTACATACTGATTGGCATAAATAGTGAGGATGGAGTTCGTTTGATTATCCCTGCAGGTTGCACTCTCAATTTTTCCATCCTTGAGGGTGAAGTGCAGAAGTTCGGTATGGGGACGGAAAGAACTGCTGTTTATCATTCGTGCATGGGCCACGTTGAGCAGTGCCAGGCGAAATGGATCAACGGTTGCATCCGGGACTTTGTATGCTTTGAAGAGCTTATCGGATAACAGCGGTTCAAGTTTTTTCGCATCATCGATGGAGATAGGATTACAGGCTATTCCTGCGGGCTGGCACAATGCAGCAAAGTTCTCTGCAAAGCCGGGGTCGTCACCTTCGACGGCGACAAAAAGTCCCCCTGTCTCTTCAATGCATTGAGAGGCAACATGCTTGAGGATGGTGCTTTCCTCCCTGCATTCTATTGCAGAATGAAGATCACTGGAGATATATCTGCTGCCGGAGTGGAGCAGACCATGGTTTCCGCCTGAAGCACCTGCACAGAGATCCTTCCTGTCAATAAGGAGGGTCTGTAATCCCCGGAATGCAAGATCGCGCATGATACCTGCGCCGGTAACCCCGCCACCGATTATGAGGACATCTGTTTCAACTGTCTGTCTCTTTTGTTTTTGTGTCACTCAAGTTTCCTTTAGTGAAGAACGATTGTCCGGTTGCACATGTTCAAAGGAAAATCTGATTACGTACGAAACTCAGTTGCCTTTTATGTCATCCCCGCCTGCGCGATCTTATTTGTCTTTTATTATCAACGTATTAAAACTACTTTGACAGAATTGGTTGAGTGTCATACGTAATCAGAAAGGAAAATAGAGTCGCAGTTATCGGGCCCTGGCAATTTTTATCATTAAGAATGTGTAATCTGGTTTATAAAAGAGTTCAAGTGAAAATAATCAAATTTCAATTGAAAATATTAGGTATGGTAATTGAAAATTTCCCCCCGGAATCCCTGTTGACCTTCATGTCCTTTATGCACCGCCGCCTGTCCAGTGGGAAAAATTTCCCCTTCGCATTTTCCAGAAAGGAAGGGCCAGTTAACCTGTTGGTGGCCGGCCTTTTTTGTATTTTGTGTCCACTGTATTGCTGTAAGCTGAGTAATTCTGGAACAAAATATCGCAAATTGTGTGTGTCGTGCATATTTTTTAGTCAGAAATCCGGGTGAGTGATTTTCCCGTAATTTGAAAAATTACTGCAAACCCGCAGAGATAGCTTAGAAACTGTGAGAAGAAATATGACTGTACCACTTGAAATCAGGATGGAAGAACATCTGATAACCTCAGAACCTTTTTTTGTTCCCCAGGCAAATGAGATAGAGATTGGTCTGGCTGCCTATGCAAATGGCTTACCGTTATTACTCAAGGGGCCGACCGGATGCGGGAAAACACGGTTCATGCAGTATCTTGCCTGGCGGTTAAAAAGACCACTTATCACTGTCTCCTGCCATGATGACCTTTCAACGTCCGATCTGGTTGGGCGCTATTTAGTTAAAGGCAATGAGGCTGTCTGGCAGGATGGCCCTCTCACCCTGGCGGTGCGGGTAGGAGCGATATGCTATCTGGATGAGATTGTTGAAGCGAGAAAAGATACCACTGTAATTATTCATCCTCTCACTGATGATAGAAGGGAGTTGCCTGTTGAAAAACTCGGCAAGCTCTATTCTGCTACACCCGAGTTCATGTTGGCAGTTTCCTATAACCCAGGTTATCAGAGTGTATTAAAAGATTTGAAACCTTCAACCCGTCAACGGTTTGTATCACTCAATTTTGATTATCCTCCCGCTGAGTTGGAAAAAGAGATCGTGGTACGGGAGAGCGGAGTGGATGAAATTCTCGCAGGAAGGATAGTGAAACTGGCGGGTATGACCAGAAGTCTCAAAGAGTCCGGGTTGGCCGAAGGAGCTTCTACCCGGCTGATTATCCAGACAGTTCGGCTGATCGGCTCCGGGATTGATACTGTGACCGCCTGTAGATCAGGGATGATAGAGAGCCTGACTGATGATCCTGAATTACTGGCTGCGATGGACGAGATGATTTTCTCCCTTTTTTAATTTTGTATTATGGAACTCGCCAAACAGAAAGAGAGGTTTTATGCCGGGATATATCCATCCCGGCCCAATGAGTGGGAGGTCGATGAGATCTTCGAGAGATTGACCGATCTGGATAATGCTGCCAGAGAGGAGCTGTTGAGCCATGTCGGGGCCATCTGGCCGGTCAGCCATAGCCTCTGTTTTACCTATCTGACTGAGGGTGTGAATGCTCTTGAAATACTTCCGGTCGATCTCCTGGCTGACTGGGTTCGGCAGATTCTCGGATTATACGAAAAAAAAGGATTACTTGGCGCCCGTCAGTTCATGGGCGATATCGATAGATTCTTCCTTGGTCCTTTACGCGGGGAAGCAGCGGTGAGGTTCGACGAGATTTCCGCCAGGATGGTTCATTATATAAGAGGAGTTTCTGGTCATTCACTTGAGTTAGGCGTTTCTTCAGTACCAATGACGGATACAAGAACCATCTTTCTTCCCGAGGTTTTGGATACTTTTCCGGAGAAACTGAATAATGCTCTTTTCTACAAGCTTCTCATCTCATTGCAATGGGGGCATATTGAATCACGGTTGTTCCTTGAAATTCTTGGCCCTGATCTTATTGCGCGGGACATGTTTGCCTGTTTTCCGGACAGGAAACTGGCAATGGATATTTTTTCTGTTCTCCGGTTCAGGCAGGTTTTTCGTTGGCTTGAACTGGAACTGCCGGGCCTGATACGGCACAGCCGTAAACTTTGTATCCAGTTATTTAAAGATATAACCCGGAAAGGAGAAGAAGGGAAATCTACAGTTTTTCGTTTGATTCTTATGGAGTCTGTAAGGTGCAGGGAGGACGCTTATGGACTCAGTCCGGATTTTCAGCTGAGGTGGGATGGTGAGGTGAACGAGCCAAGCCTGACTGGGACCCTGGATATGTTGACGGATCTTTATGCTAAAATTGCGCGATTGTCCGGTTCCTACAAATTGGGTGCGGCAGGAATGCTGTTAGGGAAGTTTGATTTTAGCAGGGCTGAAGAAGTGATTGCCCTCAGACGTAAGGAGGATAAAGACAAGTTTGTTGCTATCCTTACCTCCATGCTCCGAAAACAGGATGGTGAGGAAAACGAAGGTACTGAAAGTGGTAATGTCCCTGCAGAGTTACAGGAAAATATTTTACTCCTGCTGGCTAAGCATCAGGAGCAGAATCGGCCGGAAAAAAGGGACGAAATCCAACTAGACAATGACGGCCTTGAACTTCCGGAAGAACTTGCCACGCTCATCAGCGAGATTGAACACGATCTGGGTAATCTGCCCGAGGCCTATGTCCAGGCCGCGGTCGGACTTGCTGGAGGAGGTGTGAATCGTCGGGAGAGCGGGGCTTGTGAAGAGGGAGCCCTCTTTGCAGATAAGGCTGCGCATTCTTATGATGAGTGGGATTTCAGACGGGGAGGTTATCGGGCTGACTGGTGTTCCCTGCATGAAAAATCGCTTAACCCTGTCCGTTCCGATTTTGTTTCTTCGACCCTTGAAAAGTACAAATCTCAGGTTGGCAGATTGCGTCGGCAATTTGAGATGCTGTGTACTCGTCACCGTTTTATCAGGCGTCGTCGCCATGGTGATGATATTGACCTGGATGCTCTTATAGATGCCCTTGGGGATAGTAGGGCGGGCCTGACACCATCGGATAGACTCTTTGTCAGACTAGTTCGGGACGACCGGGATATTACTGCTATGTTTCTGGTGGACATGTCGAATTCTACTGAAGGCTGGGTGGGGGTAGCGGTGAAAGAGGCGCTTGTTCTTCTTGCTGAGGCACTTGAGGTGGTTGGAGATCAGTATGGTATATATGGTTTTTCCGGCATGAGGCGCTCCAGGAGTGAACTTTTTCATATCAAACATATTGAGGAGCCATACGGTGATGAAGTAAAAGGGCGAATTGGTGCCATAATGCCAAAAGAATACACCCGTATGGGGCCTCCCATTCGTCATCTAACGAAAAAACTGCTGGAAACCCAGAGCAAAGTACGACTGCTTGTGGTGATTTCCGATGGTAAACCCGAAGATTACGATGATTACAAGGGGCAATATGCAATCGAAGATACCCGTAAGGCACTTTTAGAAGCCAGAGGCTGTGGAGTGTATCCGTTTTGCATTACCATAGATAAATCCGCACATGAATACCTTACCCACATGTTTGGCAAAGGGAACTATATTTTTGTTGATAATGTCCTTGCTCTGCCGGGAAAAATGGCTGAGATGTATCGGTTGCTCACAAGCTGACACAGAACGTGAAGGCACTCTTTTTTTACACAAAAAAAGAGTAGTGAGTCAATCCTGCAATCATTTCGTAGTCAAAGTCCTGGTCACAGCATTCTTCCAGCCGTTGTATTTTTTCATTCTCAACTTTTCATCCAGGGAAGGTTCAAAGCGCCTGTCCCGTTTCCACGTAGTACCCAATTCTGCCGGAGGGGGGAAGATCCCTTCGTATAGCCCGGCAAGGTAGGCCGCACCCACTGCTGTTGTTTCCAGGACTATTGGCCGGTCAACTGGTGCACTGAGGATATCTGCCAGAAACTGCATGGTATAATTTGAGGCAACCATACCTCCATCTACCCTCAGTACAGTCTCCCCCATCTCTGCCCAGTCTCCCCGCATTGCTTCGAGAAGGTCGCGGGTCTGGTAGCAGACAGATTCAAGCGCTGCCCGGGCAAGTTCTGCGGGACCGGTTGCTCTGGTGATACCGAAGATTGCTCCCCGGGCATCAGGATCCCAGTGAGGTGCCCCAAGCCCGGTAAAGGCAGGTACCAGATAAATGTCCTGATTAATATCAGCCTGGCGGGCAAGTGTACCGGTATCGGAGGCCGTCTCAATAATCCCCATCGCATCCCGCATCCACTGGACAGCTGCACCTGCTACAAAGATGGAGCCTTCAAGGGCATAGGTTGTGACTCCGTTTAATCGATAGCCGATGGTAGTGAGTAGTTTATTTGTTGAGGTGACAGCCTGCTCGCCGGTATTGAGCACAATAAAGCAGCCGGTGCCATAGGTAGATTTTATCATTCCCGCCTTGAAGCATGCCTGACCTACAAGAGCCGCCTGCTGGTCACCGGCGATTCCGCGAATGGGGATTGGATTACCGAAAAGTGATTTATCGGTGACACCGAAATCGGCAGAAGAATCTTTTACTTCCGGCAGGAGTGATCGTGGAATATCGAGGAGTTCCAGGAGATACTCGTCCCATTTGTTATCGTGAATATTGTAGAGCATGGTTCGGGATGCATTTGTAGCATCCGTTGCATGTACTTTTCCACCGGTCAGCCGCCAGAGGAGAAAACTGTCAATGGTGCCGAAGGCGAGCTTTCCAGCTTCTGCTTTTTCTTTTGCTCCTTCAACATTATTAAGGATCCAGTGGAGTTTGGTACCTGAAAAATAAGGGTCAAGGAGGAGGCCGGTCTTTGAGGCAACCATCTGCTCGTATCCGGCGTCCTTTAACTTCCGACAAAGCCCTGATGTTCTACGATCCTGCCATACAATAGCTTTGTGAATTACTTCTCCTGTATCTCTATCCCAGACGACAGTAGTCTCTCTCTGATTTGTGATGCCGACAGCTGCAATATCGATGGCAGAGAGGTTGGATTTTGTCAGCGCTTTTTGGCAGGTGGCAAGGGTGCTGTCCCAGATTTCCTCGGGGTCATGTTCTACCCAGCCGGATTGGGGGAAAAACTGCTCAAATTCCTGTTGCGCAGAGGCAATTATTTCAAGCTGATCGTTGAAGATAATTGCCCGGCTGGAGGTTGTCCCCTGGTCAATTGCGAGTATATGTGCCGGCATTGTATTTCTCCTGGTAAAATTCCTGTAAAATACAAAAACAGTTTAGTGCCTTACTCAATAAAAGCTGTAATAAAAAACAAGAAAATCTAAAGTGCTATTAAATTCAAGTGGTTAATATCTGTATCAGATAGCGAACGCAGAGAGACCTTTGAGGCACTTAGCCAGCGTAACTAAAAAGTTTTCCAACTTGTCGGATTAAGATATATGTCGTCAACCTGTTTTTTGCATTGAGTGGTTGAAGTTTATAAGGAACTTATGGGAAAAGAGGTAAAAAAATGATAGGTTATTTGAGATTAATGGGAAAGGAGTGATATTCAGGAAAAGTTAGAATGGACTCACTAAGCGATTACTTAATAATTTTCGAACATTTCGAAAATGTATAATTGATGGCGTCGTAAAAAGTCCGATCTACGGCGTTGCAGATTTTTATCAGCACCGAGGCATACCATATGTATGGCCTCGGAGCCTACGCTTACCTGTATATCAAACTTTTTAACTTAGCCATCTATAATTACAATCGACCTTTTTACGAGTTCATTATAATTGACATTGCGAAAAAACGAGTGTATTTTTCGCAAATCAGATAAACCAATAGATATAGGAGGACACCTCATGTTGAAGAAGTTTGCACTGATTGCTGCTGTAGCTGCACTGAGCGTTCAAAATGTATACGCCGGTATGGATGGGGCAAAAAAATGGGTTAATGATGAATTTCAACCATCAGCTTTATCTAAAAGTGAACAGCTGAAAGAAATGGAGTGGTTCATTAACGCATCAAAACCTTTCAAGGGTATGGAAATTAATGTGTTGTCTGAAACTATTCCAACACATGAATACGAATCCAAAACACTTACCAAGGCATTCGAAGACATTACCGGAATTAAAGTCAACCACCAGTTACTTGGTGAAGGTGAAGTGGTTCAGGCGGTTCAAACACAGATGCAAACCAAGCGAAATCTGTATGATGCGTATATCAACGATTCAGATTTAATTGGTACTCATTCACGCCTGCAACTGGCAGTTAACCTGTCGGACTGGATGGCCGGCGAAGGTAAAGATGTCACCAATCCATCGCTGGATGTCGATGACTTCGTAGGCAAATCATTCACTACCGGACCTGATGGTAAACTTTATCAATTACCTGACCAGCAGTTTGCCAACCTGTACTGGTTCCGTAAAGACTGGTTCGATCGTCCTGAGCTGCAGAAGAAATTTAAAGAAATGTATGGCTACGACCTGGGTGTACCCGTTAACTGGTCGGCTTACGAAGATATTGCTGAATTCTTTTCAGTTCACGTCAAAGAAATTGATGGTGTAAAAGTTTTTGGCCATATGGATTACGGTAAACGTGCTCCTGACCTTGGCTGGCGCATGACAGATGCATGGTTATCAATGGCCGGGGCCGGCAGTAAAGGTTTACCCAATGGTATCCCTGTAGATGAATGGGGTATTCGTATGGAAAAAGGGAGCTGTAATCCTGTGGGTGCTTCAGTTTCACGCGGTGGTGCGGCGAATGGCCCTGCTGCTGTTTACGCCATCCGTAAATGGAATGAATGGTTGCGTGAATACGCTCCTCCAGGTGCGGCCAGCTATGACTTTTATCAGTCTCTTCCGGCCCTGTCACAAGGTAACGTAGCCCAGCAGATTTTCTGGTACACCGCATTCACTGCATCCATGGTGGCCCCTAAGTCTGAAGGTAATAATACCGTTGACGACAATGGCAAGCCGTTATGGCGCATGGCTCCTTCTCCACATGGTCCTTATTGGGTGGAAGGGCAGAAGCTGGGGTATCAGGATGCCGGTTCCTGGACACTGTTCAAGTCAACTCCTGTTGACCGTCGTAAAGCTGCGTGGCTGTATGCACAGTTTGTGGTTTCCAAAACAGTGGATGTCAAGAAAAGTCATGTTGGCCTGACATTTATTCGTGAAAGCACCATAAATCATGATTCATTTACAGAACGTGCACCTAAACTTGGCGGGCTGGTTGAGTTTTACCGGTCACCTGACAGGGTCATGTGGTCACCTACCGGTGTCAATGTGCCTGATTATCCAAAGTTGGCACAGATCTGGTGGCAGCAAATCGGTGATGTTAACTCCGGCGCATTTACTCCACAGCAGGCAATGGACCGCCTGGCTGAAGAAATGGATCTGGTTATGGGGCGTATGCAGAAAGCTGATGAAAAAGCCAACACCTACGGCGGGTGTGGTCCGCGCCTGAATCCGGAAACTGATCCGAAAGAATGGCTCAGTAAGCCTGGTTCACCCAAGGCCAAGCTTGAAAATGAGAAGCCAAAAGGAGAGACCATCAGTTATGATGAACTGGTTAAACGCTGGAAGAAATAGTATTCATTGAATAACCAACCATAAGTGCCTGGGGCCTGCAGCACAGCAGGCCCCAAGTTTTGTGAAAAGTTCTTTGTGCCGTCAGTCCCGTGCAGGCGGGAGATAGCGTAGACTTCGATCCAGAAGATGTTTAACTGAGTTAGGTTCCTGCCTGCTCAGCAATGATGAAAGCGTGATAAAATGTAGTTTTTACGGCACCATCAAGGTTTGATTATGCCAACTGACATAAGCAGGCGGCAGCATTCAATCATGGATTTTATCCGTGAGAGGGGATCAGTACAGGTGGATGAGCTGTCAGTGTATCTGCATGTTACCCCGCAGACCATACGGCGCGACTTGAATCAGTTATACGAACTTGAACTGGTTCAGCGGGTGCATGGTGGTGCCGTTATTAAAGATAGTGTGGAAAACCTTGGGTATGGCGCAAGAAAGATTCTGATGGCTGCTGAAAAATCTGAAATAGCCAGGTTGACGGCTAAGATCATCCCGGATAACTCTTCAATGTACATCAATATCGGAACCACTACAGAACGTGTAACCGAATTTTTAACAGACCACAGCGATATGCTGGTGATCACCAATAACATCAATGTGGCAAGCATATTGTGGCCATCACGCGGTGTTGAGGTCATGATTGCCGGCGGTAAAGTTCGCCGGTCAGATGGTGGCATTGTAGGTTCCAACACTGAAGAGTTTGTTAACAAATTTAAACTGGATTATGCGGTTATCGGTTGTTCAGCAATCGATGAGACCGGTGAATTGTATGACTATGATCTCCGGGAAGTCCGTGTAACACAGTCCATGATCCGGCATGCCCGTTCCGTCATCCTGGCCACTGATTCGACCAAGTTAGAACGAAGTGCTTCAGTCATAGTTGGAAATTTAGCCGATATTGACATTCTGGTCATCGATGATGGTATCTCAGATAGATTCATCGGGTTATGCCGCCAAAATGATGTCCAGGTAAAAATTGCTCACCCCGATAAACGGTATAAGTGCCTTGAAAGTGATTCCTGACATTTTGATATGAAGCATAATTATTTATATTTCGTCATAAGAAACAAGAAAATCAGGAGTAAGGCTCTAAATCCTCAATATCAGAGAGAAAGATCAGGGAAATGGCTGAATGACTATTGAACTAAGAGATGTCACATTCCGGGTTGGGGCGGAAACGCATATATATGAAACGAATCTGGTACTTAAACCCGGTGGATTTAATATTCTGTTAGGTACTACGCTCAGTGGTAAAACTACTCTGATGCGATTAATGGCAGGGCTGGAAAAACCAACGACGGGGGAGATCTGGACAAAAGATCGAAACGTGACTGGAGTTGCAGTACAGAAACGCAGTGTTGCCATGGTTTACCAGGCTTTTATTAATTATCCCAGTTTCTCAGTCTATGATAATATTGCCTCACCTTTAAAAGTTGCCGGCCTGTCCAAAAATGCTATCAAAGAGAAGGTTCACCGCTTTGCCGACCTGCTAAAACTCACGCCCATGCTCAACCGTATGCCGAGTGAACTCTCAGGGGGGCAACAGCAAAGAACGGCTTTAGCAAGGGCACTTGTCAAAGGCACTGAACTCGTACTATTGGATGAACCGTTAGCCAATCTTGACTATAAGCTGCGCGAAGAATTACGTGACGATTTACCAAAGTTGTTCGCTGATACAGGGGCCACCGTGGTTTACGCTACGAGCGAACCACTCGAGGCCTTGATGTTGGGTGGTCACACCGCAACACTCAAAGAAGGCTGCGTCGTTCAATTTGGCGAGACTGCTTCGATTTATCGAAAACCTGCCACGTTGGAAAGTGCAGAAGTATTCTCAGATCCACCGATTAATACCGCTGCCATTGAGAAACGGGGAGACGAGGCTTATCTGGGCGAAACTGTTTCCTGGAAACTGCCGGAAAAATTGACATTCCTGCCTGATGGCAATTACAAGATTGGTCTGCGACCCCATCACCTGTTGCCGGAAGGTCAGGGTGTTGAAGTCCAGGGCATTGTCCAGATTGCTGAAATCAGTGGCTCAGACTCCATTATCCGTATTGATGTGGATGACAATGTCTGGGTCTGTGAAACTCGTGGCATTCATTCCTACGAATTTGGCGAAAAGGCTCGTTTTGTCTTCAATGCCGGTCACTGTATGTATTTCGGAGCTGATAATCGGCTTATCAACATCCCATCTTCGTCCGATCAGACTGATATTACGAATTCAGGCAGGTTGTAATATGGCAGAAATTAGATTTAAAAATGTACAGCATGCTTACCCGCCGCCCAAAGGACAGAAGCCGGTGTATGCGCTCAAAGAAGTGAATCAAATATGGGAAGATGGAGGTGCTTATGCTCTGCTGGGCCCTTCTGGTTGCGGTAAGACAACTCTTTTGAATACCATTTCCGGTCTGCTGACGCCTTCTGAAGGAGAAATCTATTTTGATGATCAGGAGGTGACACATCTGCCCACATCAGACAGACGTATTGCTCAAGTGTTTCAGTTTCCCGTAGTCTACGATACCATGACAGTATTTGATAATCTTGCATTCCCACTGCGTAACCGGGGAATGGATGAGACCGCCGTTAAACAACGAGTTGCTCAGATCGCAGAAATGCTTGATCTGACTGCCAATCTTAACAAACGGGCTTCGGGCCTGACCGCAGACGGTAAGCAAAAAATTTCACTGGGCAGAGGGTTGGTACGCTCTGATGTCAATGCGATCCTGTTTGATGAACCGTTGACGGTTATCGATCCACACCTGAAATGGCAGCTCCGGTCGAAACTTAAGGAATTGCACCAGCAGACCGGCGTAACCATGATATATGTCACTCATGACCAGGTTGAGGCATTGACCTTTGCCGACAAGGTAGTGGTTATGTATGACGGGGCAGTGGTGCAGGTAGGCACCCCCGTAGAACTGTTCAACAGACCAAAGCATAAATTTGTCGGTTATTTCATCGGTTCACCGGGGATGAATTTCCTGCCCTGCAAGCTTGACCGGGGACAGCCTGTTTTTCATAACAATCTTCTCAACACCTCTTATCCGGTCGGCAACGATTTGAGCGGCAGGACTGAAGTAGGTGTTCGACCGGAGTTTGTAGAATTTACTGATGACGGCATTCCCGTTGTCATTGATAAAATCGAAGATCTTGGCCGCTACCAGGTGGTCACCGTTAAACACGAATCTGAAGTGATCAAAATGGTGGTTGACGAAGACCAGCAGATACCGACTGATAATCCAAAAATCCAGTTTAACCCGGATATGACACGAATTTATTGCGACGACTGGCTTGTTGGAGGTGGTCAGAATGAATAAAACATTGAACCAAAAAGCCTGGTGGCTGGTGGCACCGGTACTGGTACTGGTCGCCTTCAATGCATTTATTCCGCTGATGACGGTGGTCAATTATGCCTTCCAGGAAACCTTCGGCAACAATGTGTTCTTCTGGGAGGGAACGACCTGGTTCGAACAGGTGTTGCGCTCGGATCGCTTTCACGATGCCCTCGTACGTCAACTGCTGTATACCGGCATGATTCTGGCGATCGAAGTGCCGCTCGGCATCGGTGTTGCGTTGACCATGCCGCGTAAAGGCCCTTGGGTGTCGGTTTGCCTGGTGCTGATGGCGTTGCCGCTGCTGATTCCATGGAACGTAGTTGGTGCCATGTGGAATATTTTCGCACTGCCTGATATCGGCCTGTTGGGACACACCCTGAATTCAATGGGCATTGATTACAATTTTACCCGGCAGCCGGTGGCAGCCTGGATGACCACCGTGCTTATGGATGTGTGGCACTGGACTTCGCTGGTTGTGCTGCTCTGTTACGCGGGTCTGAGCTCCATACCCGATGACTATTACCAGGCCGCGCATATCGATGGTGCCAGCCGCTGGGCGATATTCCGATATATACAGCTGCCGAAAATGAAGCGGGTATTGACCATCGCAATCCTGTTGCGTTTCATGGATAGTTTCATGATCTATACCGAACCATTTGTGTTAACTGGTGGCGGTCCCGGCAACACAACTACCTTCCTGTCGATTGATCTGGTCAAGATCGCGCTCGGTCAGTTTGACCTGGGTCCGGCGGCAGCGATGTCCCTGATCTACTTCCTGGTGGTTTTGCTGATCTGCTGGGTGTTCTACACTCTCATGATGCGTAACGAGGAGCAGTAACATGACTCATCCAAGAAAATGGCTGATACCAACACTGTATATCCTGTTTTTAATGTTACCGATTTACGGTCTGCTTGCCATGTCATTTAAGACCACGGGCGAAATACTCGGCGGTTTTTCGTTTTTTCCGCAACAGTTTACGCTGGCTAATTACAAGGTAATCTTTACCGACCCGACCTGGTATAACGGTTACATCAACTCGATTATCTATGTGGTGATTAATACCGTGATCTCAGTGTCGGTGGCATTGCCGGCTGCTTATGCATTTTCCCGTTACCGCTTTCTCGGCGACAAACACCTGTTTTTCTGGCTGCTGACCAACCGCATGGCGCCGCCGGCGGTGTTTGCCCTGCCGTTTTTCCAACTCTATTCAGCAATCGGTCTGTTTGACACCCATATTGCTGTGGCGCTGGCACACTGTCTGTTTAATATTCCGCTCACAGTTTGGATACTTGAAGGTTTTATGTCCGGCATTCCGAAAGAGCTGGATGAAACTGCTTACCTGGATGGATATTCATTTCCGAGATTCTTTATACGTATATTTATTCCGACCATTGCGGCAGGCATAGGAGTAGCCATGTTTTTCTGCTTCATGTATTCATGGGTTGAACTGTTGCTGGCGAAAACATTGACCTCGGTCGATGCAAAGCCGATCGCAGCGACAATGACGCGCACGGCGAGCAGTTCCGGTTACGAGCTGGGCTTGTTGGCCGCAGCGGGTTCGCTGACTATCCTGCCCGGCGCAGTCGTCATATATTTTGTTCGCAACTATATCGCCAAGGGCTTTGCTCTCGGGCGGGTTTAACCAGTGCCTGTCCGTAAATGGCTCTTTTATCCTAACTCTTTGTTGTCTTCAAAATTTAATCCTCGGTATATCAACTATATGCCTGTGGGTAAATTTATCGAGCGCCTCGATTTAGGATAAAATTTCACATTATGGACAGACACTAATCAGAGGGTTTAATGTCATGGGTTTATCCTGGATGGCCTGGACCTGGCCAACAGCCGCTTTCTTCATAGTTTTAGTCTTATCAATTGCTGCCATGGGAGTATGGGAACGTTTCAGCCCTGGCGGGAATCCAAGGCACGGCGTGTTTGGTCTGGATACCACACGCGGCGACAGACTGTTCATTTCCTGGCTTGGCACCGGTTTTATCAACCTTGGCTGGCTGGCTTTTTTCGGTGCGCCGTTGTGGGGCGGACTCGCGCTGGCGATTGGTTGGTTTGTATTTGTCTTTAGATATGTATAAAGCAGCTTAGAAAAGTGTCCTTTTTTACTTGCCCAGGTCACAGTCCATTTGGACAGAAAGGGTTTCTTTGCCCAGGTGAAAATTATTGACCCACTTGTGGCTGATTGGTAACGTTAGATCATACGGATTCTAAAGGAGTCAGGCAACATTGTTGAGGAGATCGGACTCGTTAGGACACCATCACAACCTGACGATCAGGAAAAAGTGTAAGATTGTTACTACGCTATGAAGAGCAATCATAATGAGAAGAGTAGATTATTTGTCAAAGTGGTTATGCTGTGTATTTTCCTTTATTTGGATGTTCTTCTCATTATTTTCAGTAGTTTGGGGTATAGCCTCCGACGAAATGAAAGGAGATGAAACAGAAGTAGATATCGAAGAAAAATTTGACTTCACCAATTTTATCAAGGGCAAATCCACTGAAAACCAGTTCTACTTAGGGATGTTCAGTTATCATTTTGATCGCAAGAGTCTTAACACCCGAAATTGGAAGCAGAATCTCATTGGTATCCAATATAATGATTTTTTCTTAGGCACCTTTGAAAATTCATTTTATAACAGAACATGGACAGCTGGTCTGGCAAGAAATTTTTACACCAGTAGATTGAGTAATCATTGGGGTTTTGCCACAGGGTATCGTCTTGGTCTTGCCTATGGTTACGAAGAAGGTGAGGCTCCATTCTCAGATGTTTCTCCTATTGTTCCTATTGCGGGGTTATATGCACAGTGTATTTATCGAGAACACTTTGGTGTAGAAATAATGCTGACATCCTCCTTATCATTAGGTTTCTTCTATCAATTTTAGTAAGCAAAGATAATTTAGAAATCCAGAGGTTATATCTTCATAGGGAGAAATGTCTGGTGGAATCACCACTGTAAAACACCCGTTCGCATTTCTCATTTATATAGTTTTCCAGCCGCACAGTTTCCTCCGGGCCTAAAAAGAGACCCATCCTGGTACGTCGCCAGAGTATATCTTCGGCGCTCTGTGCCCATTCCCGGGAAAGCAGGTAATCTACTTCAAAGCCATAAAGCTGATGACCAAAGTGGGTACCAAGTTGTTCCGGTGTCCTGATATGTTTGCACATTGTATGGGCACAGGTACCATATGTCCTGATCAACCGAGTTGCATGTTTTTCTGATATAACAGGGCAGGTGGTGCTGAGCTTTTTCACCTCACCCGGGAAACCATCGGGTGAAAAATCCCCGCCGGGAAGGTTGGCTGTCTCAGTCCAGGGATCTTTCATCCCGGGCAGGAAATCGCTGAGTTTGTCCAGTACAGATTCGGCAAGTTTTCTATAGGTGGTTATCTTGCCGCCGTAAATGGAAAGCAGAGGCGGTTCCCCATCACCTGTATCACGTTTGAGTACATAGTCCCGGGTGGCAGCCTTGGCATCACTCTTACCGTCATCAAAGAGGGGTCTGATCCCCGAGTAGCTGTAGACTACATCTGCAGGCCCAATCTGTGTGGTAAAATATTCATTGGCCGCCTCACAGAGATAGCTGATTTCGTCGGAGTCAATTTCCACTTCATCCGGCTTACCGTGAAAGTCAACATCTGTAGTGCCGATAAGGGTAAATCTGTTCTGGAATGGAATTGCAAAGATGATACGGTTATCGTCATTTTGGAAGATATAGGCGCGTTCGTGCTCGAAGAGTTTATTCACCAGTATATGGCTCCCCTTTACCATTCGGATATGTTCTGCTGTTTTGGTATGGGAAATGTGGTTGAGGAGGGTGTCAAGCCAGGGACCGCTCGCGTTAACAAGTGCCCGGGCTTTCACCGTACTTTCTTTACCGCTGTTCTTATCCAGAATTTTCAGGGTCCAGATATTTTTAGTTCTTTCCGCTGAGATAAGGGGAGTTCTGACTCGTATCTCGGCACCTTTGGCTGCCGCATCCATGGCGTTGAGGATAACCAGGCGACTGTCCATTACCCAGCAGTCTGAATATTCAAAACCCTTTTTGTAGTTGCCCTTCAGTGATTTTCCCGCTTCGTCGGTGGCAAGGTTTACGCTGCTTGTTCCCGGCAGCAGTTTTCTGCCGCCAATATGATCGTAGAGAAACAGCCCTAACCGTATCATCCAGGCGGGGCGTAATCCTTTATGGTGGGGGAGTATAAAGCGCAGCGGCCAGATGATATGGGGTGCCGCATTGAGAAGCACTTCGCGCTCCCGGAGCGATTCTCGTACTAAACGAAATTCATAATATTCGAGATAGCGCAGCCCGCCATGAATAAGCTTGGTGCTGGCTGATGAAGTACCGCTGGCCAGGTCATTCTGTTCGCAGAGAAAGACCGACAAACCGCGTCCTGCAGCATCACGGGCGATACCGCAGCCGTTAATACCGCCGCCTATTATGGCAAGATCAAAAACGGGAGTTTTCATGGGTGTACCTTTAAGCATTCTTTTTTCAAGTCGGGGACACAGTCCCTTGATTTGAGGCTGTTATGACACATACAGACCTCTGTTATTCTCGGACAAGCTCCTAGGATCACGTGCCGTGCATTTTCTATTATTGCCTGGGCAACACGGACCTCTATGAAATCGTAATCAAGCGGGGATCAGTCCTGCAGCCTTTTTCCCTATTGCTTTTTTGGCACCGGGAGCGAGTAGGCGCCTTGCGTTATAGCTCACAATTTCAATGCCTGAGGCGACAATAGCACCGCCATGTGCCCTTTGCCGGAGCTGTCTGTCGCAGAGGGTGTTAAGATCTTTTCTGATTGTTTGCAGAGAGACTTCGAAAGTGATGGATAACTCTTCCACATCAATCCGGCCATTTTGTCCGGCAAGAGCGAGGATCTTGTTTTGCCGTTTAGTACCTTACTCCATAAACCCTGTCATAAAAAACAAGAAACTGAGGAGTGTATTTTGAAATTATGTGGTCACATATACTTTCAAGGTACTTATCCCGACTTTCATGCTTCGTTGTGAAATTCATTTCATGGGTGTTAGATAGAATATCCATAAAGTAAACCTGGAAGATTAATGGCCTGAAAAAAAAGTTTCCTCTACGGGAATGACAGGATCATGAAGAATTTAAGTTCTTCGATTTCACCAAGATAGTTCATTGAAAGAACGTTCAATATAGTCATCATATGTTTCATATGAAACACAAAATGTGAATAAATCGGTCAAAATGAAAAATTGAGCTGGTCTTAAGAGCCGGGACGATTGTTGAAAGTGTTGTAAAATTGCTCTGTCGGTGTATAATTGCGGCCGAACAATGAGTTGAGTTTTATTCACAGGATAGATATGAGTCGATTACAGGCAAATTTACTCCTTGCCCTGGCCGCTGTTATCTGGGGATCCAGCTTTGTAGTCCAGCAGATAGGTGTTGGAAATCTCGGTACAATCAGTTTTACCGGAGCTCGATTTCTTGTGGGTGCGCTTATTGTGTTCCCTTTTGCCATCAGACAGTTCAGACGAGTCGAGAGAGAGGAGAGGAAGTTTCAGCGGAGAGATTGGCAGAAACTTGTAATCACCGGTACTGTTCTGCTGACTGCGGCCGTTCTGCAACAACATGGTATTCTTCGCACCAGCGTAACAAATTCAGGTTTTCTCACCGCACTCTATGTTCCCATGGTACCATTCCTCGGCCTTCTTTTTTTAAAACGAAAAGTGCATTTTATTGTCTGGCCTGCAGCAATCTGTTGTCTTGTCGGCACATATATCATGAGTGGGGCACAGAGAGTTGAATTAGCTGAAGGTGATCTCTGGGTAATCTCAAGTGCCCTGTTCTGGGCTGTCCATGTCATTCTGGTGGGAGCTATGGCATCGAAGACCAGGGCTCCTCTGGTTGTCGCGGTGGTGCAATTTACTGTTTGCGGAATCTTCGGATTGATTTTGGGCTATATTGTTGAAAGCCCACTGGCTGCCGATTTCATCGGTGCTGTCTTGGGTATCTGCTATGTCGGTGTTTTTTCTGTTGGAATGGCTTTTACCCTGCAGGTTATCGGTCAGAGATATACTCCGGCGCCGGATGCAGCAATTATTCTCAGCTCAGAGACGGTATTTGCAGCACTGAGCGGGATGCTGTTTTTAGGAGAACGACTCACCACCATGCAGTTTATGGGAGGTGCTCTTATTTTTGCCAGTATTATCGCTGTAGAACTTCTTCCCCATACTAAAATCGGCAAAGCCCGGATTTTAAACTGATCTCTGCAGCTTGCTTTTGATCCGGAAAATACCTTGCTATTTCCCCGGTTTTTTTTATAACTGACACCCACGTATGTTTTGTATCGTAAGAAATACGAGCCAATAACTTTGGGAGACAATTATGGCTGTACATGTAGCGGATCACCCACTGATTAAACATAAACTCGGTCTCATGCGAGAGTGTGATATTTCAACAAAAGACTTCAGGGATCTCTCCTCGGAGGTTGCCAGGTTATTGACCTATGAAGCCACAAAGGATCTTCCTGTTCAGAAAAAAACAATCGAGGGTTGGGCCGGATCAGTAGAAGTTGACACACTGCAGGGAAAGAAGATCACTATTGTGCCAATTCTGCGGGCTGGTCTTGGCATGATGGATGGTGTTATTGATCTCATTCCCTCTGCCAAGGTGAGTGTTGTCGGGTATTATCGAAACGAAGAGACTCTTCAGCCGGTAGAGTATTATGTCAAATTAGCAAAAGAGATCGATGAGCGTGTTGCTCTGATACTTGATCCGATGCTGGCCACAGGCGGAACCCTTATAGCAACTATTGAGACCCTGAAGAAAGCGGGGTGCAAAAAAATAAAGGGGCTGTTTATTGTCGCGGCACCGGAAGGAATAAAGAAAGTGACGGAAGCCCACCCTGATGTGGAAATTTATGTTGCTTCGGTTGATGATCGGTTAAATGAGGTGGGATATATATTGCCCGGACTCGGTGATGCCGGAGATAAGATTTTCGGGACGAAGTAATCCTGAAAGTCATTGCAGTTTCATAGCAAAATTCCCTGGATCGAAGTCTTGGCTTATCTCCCACCTGCGCGGGAATTACACAGACGCGCTATTTCTGGGTTAACACGACATTAGATTGAAATCGGAGTTTATCGAATAGTTTCAAGAATTATTAAATGGAGGTTGTAAGTATGCCCGGTGAGATGCAAAGCAGTGATTATAAATTCAGATTGGGTGATGGTTTGCTTGGAGCACAGATGCTGTTTGTCGCTTTTGGCGCACTGGTTCTTGTTCCGATATTGACAGGCCTTGATCCCAATGTGGCACTTTTTACAGCCGGGCTCGGGACTTTGGTGTTCCAGATTATTACTAGGGGAAAGGTGCCTGTATTTCTGGCCTCCTCCTTTGCCTTTATTGCACCAATTATCTATGGAGTGCAGACCTGGGGAATTCCTGCGACCATGTGTGGTCTTGCTGCAGCCGGTGGCCTCTATGTTGTCTTAAGTTTTGCCATCCGATTTTTCGGCTCTGATGTACTCCACAGAATTCTTCCTCCTGTTGTTACCGGTCCTGTTATTATGGTTATCGGCCTTGTTCTGGCTCCGGTGGCTGTACATATGGCTGCTGGACGCACGGGAGACGGGTCGGCATGGCTGGTTCCTGAAAAAACCGCCATGATCATCGCCGGGGTCGCACTTATAACAACGGTGCTTGTGTCCTTGCTTGGCAAAGGCTGGTTAAAATTAATTCCGATTCTCTGTGGTATCTGTGGCGGCTACCTGGCAGCTCTTTTTCTTGACGTTACAGGATTTACCGCTTCTGTGCAGGCATCGTTTGACCCGGGAACCCTGCAGAACTGGACAGCTCCTGCACTGATTTCTCTGGCTCCTCTGGCAGATAAAGCATGGCTTGCGATGCCCGCTTTTGTAATGCCCGAATGGAAATGGGAGGCCGTTTTATTTATTGTTCCCGTGGCTATTGCCCCTGCGATTGAACATTTCGGTGATGTTCTTGCGGTTGGATCAATTACTGGCAAAGACTACGTGGAGGATCCGGGTATTGAAAACACGATGCTGGGTGACGGTATTGCAACCACCCTTGCCTCAATGCTTGGCGGTCCGCCAAATACAACCTATTCAGAGGTTAGTGGAGCGGTGGCACTGACTAAAGCGTACAATCCGGCAATTATGACCTGGGCGGCAATTGCTGCTATTCTTCTCTCTCTGGTAGGCAAGATTGGGGCTTTGCTGGCAACCATTCCAACGCCTGTGATGGGTGGAATCATGATCCTGCTTTTTGGCATGATTACCGTTGTGGGCATTAATACTCTGGTAAAATCCGGACAGGACCTTACAACGCCCAGGAATCTGATTATAGTGGCCGTAATCCTCGTTTGCGGTATCGGTGGTATGAAGTTCACCGCGGGATCATTTGGCATCGAAAAAATTGGTCTTGCCGGGATTTTGGGCTTGTTGTTGAACCTGATATTACCAAAAGAGAGAGAAGAAAACTCCTGATCAAAGAGATGTTAAAATTGATGGCGTCGTAAA
>DEIL01000283.1 GCA_002352445.1 Desulfobulbaceae bacterium UBA2775 | reverse complement strand
AATCTTGTGGAGGTGATCGAGCACTGTTTTCAAAAAAATGGGTGGCCTCCCGCGTGGCGTAACGGTCTCTATGATATGCATCATTACCATAGCACTGCACACGAGGTGTTAGGGGTATATTCAGGATGGGTTGAGGCTTGCTTTGGCGGATCTGGCGGGAGAGTAGTAACCGCTGCTGTCGGTGATGTAATTGTTATTCCTGCAGGGGTTTCTCATAAAAACATGAAACAGTCTACAGATTTTAGAGTAGTTGGAGCTTACCCTGAAGGCCAGCCATGGAATATGAAATATGGTCTGGTGGGGGAGCGACCACAAGTGGATGAGGAAATACAGCAGGTAGCTTTACCTCAAACTGATCCAGTAGGCGGCAATGATGGATTTTTGATGAAAATCTGGATATAAAAAAAGAACTCTGGTCCTTATTGATATTTTTTCGGTCTGATATGTTATTAATGATGAACTAGTAAAAACCCAAATTCTTCACTAAGCCGTCATTCCAGAGCATGCTGGAATCCAGTTGTTTCAGTACGTTATGGATTCCCTCCTGCGCGGGAATGACAATGCATGGGACTTTTTTCGACACCATCATTAATAGAGGGGACAATTCGGGACAGGGGAGTTCAGTTACTACGTTTCAATGGCTCTTCCACTCCAGGATTTTCCTGCCCTTCGTGCTCCAGGGGATCTTTCATTGCCTTTGATTTAAAGAGAATGAATCCCACAATAATGACTATAATGGATTGAATAACCGCTGCTGCAATTATGTATTTTTTATAGGGGCCTAAGTTATTCATGGTTCCAGGGAGAATGGGTGAATTCTTCTCAATTAAGAATAGATAGCATAATCATGCTACCCTCTCACTGCAGAAATGGCAAGTAGCATGTTCCGATACCCATGGATATCACCAAGGTATTTATCCAAGCATTCTAAAAGCTTCGATTTGTTCGGGTTAGATTTTTACTACCTTATGTTTCCATAGGTTTTTCCCCAATATTAAATTAAAAGAACCAATTATAATTTAAGCTGCGTCCTGCAACTTTTTTACCTCTCTTGAATACTAGGTCACACTCTCGAGCTGTATTTATGATGATCTTTGTAACTTTTCTCTGGAGCATGGCGGGTGTGGTGGCACGTTGGTGCTTGGAGCACTTGTCGCCAATGAACTGGCCCGAACTTCTGGTGAACATAGGCCAAAGCAAAAGATAGCAGCCTGAGCAACTTCATCCAAATCCCTTCCAGCAACCTGTTCTGAGTCTATTCGTAGTGACAGTATTTATCTGCTGATCGTTGACAACCAGGATTTGAGTGCAAATCGTAATGATACCACATTGTGGCTGTACCTTAGTGTCTGTATTAAACGGTTCATCTAATGATACCGTCTCATATAATCAATTGTGATGATGTCGAAAAAACTCTATTTTGCCAAAACTGAGTCATTTCCAACCCGAATTAATCGGAACTTTTAGAATGCTTGGATAAGTGTCTTTGTACTAGATGTAAGTCTTGATTTTAAAAGGATTATCCAAATTTCTTGTTTTTTATTACAGCTTTCCAGGAGTAAGGCACTAAACTCCTTCTGGATTTTTGCCTGCGCGGGAATGACATAGCATCGGGCTTTTTACGGCACCTTTAACATTCAGGATACAAATTAAGCAGGAGGAATAAAATGAGATGTAAGAACATAGTAATTTTATCTGTACTGACTCTCTGGTTTCTATCGTATACAATGATCGTACAAGCTGATGCTGAAAAAATTTCCCCTATTCCTGTCGCTGAACAGATATACATGATTGCAGGAAAGGGAGGAAATGTAGGTATTTTTATTGGCGAGGATGGAACCTTTTTAATCGACGACAACTTTGCCCCTCTTACAGAAAAAATTGTCGAGGCTATCAAATCTGTTGGTGGGGATTATCCCAAGTTTCTGATCAACACGCATTATCATGGTGACCATACAGGTGGAAATGAAAATCTCGGCGAAGGAGGCACCTTGATTTTTTCACATGATAATGTACGTGAACGATTGAAAACCGGTTCCTTTCTTAAAGCATTTGATGTGAAGTCGGAAGCCACTGACCCGGAAGGGTTGCCTGTGGTTACTTTTTCTGAAGGTATCAGCTTTCATATTAATGATGACACTGTCCGGGCCATACATGTTGCCCACGCTCATACCGATGGCGATAGCTTTATCTATTTTGAAGAGGCTAATGTTATCCATGCGGGAGATATCCTGTTCAATGGTTTCTATCCCTTTATAGATGTCAATCATGGTGGTTCTCTGCGAGGAACAATCCAGGGTGTTGATGCAATTCTATCTCTGGTTGATGGCAGTACAAAAATAATTCCGGGCCATGGGCCCTTGGCGAATAGAGTACAGCTGGAGAGTTATCGTGAGATGCTCTGGACTGCCTATGACCGACTACGAAAGCTGAAAGCTGATGGCAAGACTGCCCGGGAAGCTGCGGCTTCCAAACCCCTGGCGGATCTGGAAGAAACCTGGGGAGATGGTGTTTTTACAGGAGATCGCTGGGTTGAGTTGATTTATAGTGGAGTATGATATCAACTATTGACAGTACTAGGAGCACCTTACCTTACCCATTTTTGCAGCTCTGTTTTTGCGGCTTTTTGCAGGCTCAGCAGAGTGTCCGGTGAGTTAAACAGCTTTTCACAGAGTTCGCATTTGCGGTAGGTTACGATTTCGCGAGCTTTAATCCCGACAAAGGACGCTATATTGGTGATACCCATGGACCGGATGCAGTTATAGAGTGCGGAGGTTTCGCTCTTGGTAAAGAGTTGATCAACTGAATAGGTGTTGAGGTTGCCGAGATTGAAAAAATTGGTAGTGTTAAAGTGACTGCCCGCATCACAACATGCGTACATTGTCAGATCCGGTGCGAGATAGGGGTTCATGACACAGCGATTTTCCTGGTAATCAGTAAAGATCGTTTTTCGGCCAAATGAGTTTGCTCGTCCTGCATAAATGACCGGTTCCGGGAAGAAGATAAGCTCATGTTCTCGGAGAAATTGTTCATATGTGTCGTCTTTTTCTGAAAAATCGGTGACAAAAGAGACGAAGTAATCAATTCCTGCAATTACGCTGCCCCGGGCAGAGTTCAGTACATTCTGGCAGGGAACGTGCTGCTGATGCCATCTGCTGTAACTGATGCGCAGCTGGGAAAGCCCGCACTGTTTGAGTGTGCTGAGCCTTAGATTCGCTTCTTCCGGAGTCTTTGCCCAGTAGCTGTTGGTGACGATTCTGGTATAAATATTCAACTGTCGGCAGAGAGTCACCAATTCCAGTAGATCATCAAAATAGATAAACGGTTCACCCGCTGTAAAACTAATGCCGGTAACATCGGCAGCAGCCATATCCCTGATGATTTCTTTGGCCCTGCCAAGCTCCATCTTCGCATTGTCGGGTATATCTTCAGCGGCCACACAATGGGAGCATCTAATATTACAGCGGGTTGAATAGCCGAAAGCTATTTTTCTCATGTAATTAATTTATTGCACTATCGCTGAATTTATTCAGAGCACCGGTCATTTTTGCAAATGTTTTATTCCGGTCAGAAATACCATGTCGTTTTTGCAGCCAGGTTGGATCGTTATAACTCAGGGTTACAGTGCCTTTATCATCTTCCCACACCAGAACCTTGAGCGGCAGGTCAATTCCAATGGTCTGATTACTCTGCATAAGCTGGGTCCCGAGTTTTGGATTACCAAAGATGAGCAACTCTGTCGGTCGAAGTGTAGATCCCGATTTTATTGCTGCAGCAGTATGGTTTACCCGGGCAACGACGTTGAAACCTTTATCTTTGACGATTTTTTCAAATCGATCCATAGTTTTCTGTACATTGTAGCTGCTGGTTTTGTTGATCAGTCCTTCTGCTGCCTGAACAATTGTGCAGGTAAAAGAGAATAGGGTTATCAAAATAACAAATACTTTCATAGTAAATACTCCTGGTTGTTGTTAATAAAAAGAACTAAGGAATCACCATATATCTTATCGGTCCTTTGGCAATGGTGAATGGGAATAAAAGTCAGAAGACAACACTGTTACAGTATTTTTCAGGTAGTTATGAATGTGCTGAGAATAAAAATGTTAACACGTATCCTGGTTTTTACACTGCTCTGGTGTCTCTTTATGACCTCATCCAGCGGGGATGCAATGGAGATGGAACTGCTGGTTGAGGTGATTTTGCCTACCGGATTGATGTATGAAAACACCGAGGTGGGAGGGCTGTCCGGTATCAGCTATGCTCCTCTGGAGGATATTTACTATGTGATTTCAGATGATCGGAGTCTAAGACAGCCGGCAAGGTTCTACACGCTGGCTATCGATATCCCGGAAAACAAGGTGAATAAAAGTTTTGTTAAAATTAGCGGCGTAACCTTATTGCAAAATGAAGAGGGGAAAACTTTTAAAGCGGGCTCTGTAGATCTTGAAGGTATAGCAGTGACCGAAAACGGCAGCCTGTTTATCAGCTCGGAAGGGGTGGCTGGAAAACTCATCCCTCCTTTTGTCGCATTCTTCAGTCCCGCAGGGAAACAGCTTAAAACGATGACAGTGCCGGAAAAGTTTTTGCCATCGTCTGATGGTAATCGGGGGGTCAGAGATAACATGGGCTTTGAATCACTGACCCTCTCACCCGGTGGCAGGTTCCTTACCACAGCTTCCGAGAATGCTCTGGTGCAGGATGGACCTGGCGCCACACTCACTCAAACTTCCTCCAGCCGCCTGATTGTCTTTGATAGAGAGAGCAGAGAAGTTGTGAATGAGTATGTATATTTGACCGACCGTGTTCCCGAACCACCTGCAGTGCCGGGCACCTTACATGTAAATGGCCTTGTGGAGCTGGTGGCCCTGCAGGATGAAGGTTGCTATCTTGCCCTCGAGAGAGCGTATTCAGAAGGGAAAGGCTTTAATATTCGTCTCTACCGAACGTTCGTTAAAAACAAAGATGATGCAGACCTTCCTTTGACCCTGTCTAAGGAACTGATTCTCAATTTTGAGACCCTTGGTATCCCTCTGGATAATCTGGAGGGAATGAGTTTGGGCCCGGATTTATCCGATGGAAGAAGATCCCTGGTGGTAATCAGTGACAATAACTTCTCCTGGAAGCAGTTCACCCAGATTCTTATTTTTGCATTAAAAACGGATGCTACTCATCCCACAGTTCTTCCATAGTATAGGGTGATCCCGGAGTTGTCCAGAAAGAGCCGTCAACATACCTGTATCCCAGGTCGAGTTCGGCTATCGCTGTCATATCTGCTTCGTCAAGTTTGAGGCTGAGTTCTGCAGTTGTAAGGTTTTCTTTGAGGCGACCGGGATTAACAGATTTTGGAATGACCACGGTTCCCCTTTGCAACCCCCAACTCAGAAGAATCTGTCCGGGTGTTTTAGAGTGTTTTTCTGCTATTTCAGCAATTTTTGGGTTGGTAAGCAGGGCTGGTTCATTCGCTTTCTTCAGACGCTTGGGCCGATCTGCAGAGCCCAGGGGAGAATATGCAGTCAGGGCTATATGATTCTTTTTACAATAGCTGAGCATCTCATTTTGCTGGAGGTACGGATGGAGTTCAACCTGGTTTACTACAGGTTTGATAGTAGACGTCTCTACAAGTTCACCAAGTTTTTTTATACTGAAATTGCAGACACCTATCTGTTGGATCAACCCTTTACCAACACATGCCTCCATTGCCTGCCAGGTCTCAAGGGTGGGAACCTCAGAGAGGGGGATAAGGTCTTCGCCGCCTCGAGGGAAATAAATGTCTGGACGAACGACTACCGGCCAGTGAATCAGGTAGAGGTCAAGATAGTCAAGGTGAAGGTCTTTCAGAGTTTTTTTCAGTGCCGGTTCAACATCCTCAGGCGCATGTGCATTGTTCCACAGTTTTGAGGTGATCCATAGATCTTCCCGGTTTGCCACGCCTTTTTCGATAGCGTAGGAGATGGCTTCACCAACCTCATTTTCATTATCATAGGCGGGGGCACAATCGATATGACGATAGCCAAGGGTAAGTGCTTTTTTAACCGCGTTATTAACCTGGTTCTTGTTTGATTTCCAGGTTCCAAGACCGAG
>DEIL01000237.1:519-4682 GCA_002352445.1 Desulfobulbaceae bacterium UBA2775 | reverse complement strand
GGACTGAAAGTCCAGCAATACCGGCAAAGCTGGTTGATTTATTCGATGTCAAACTGGTCATCGGGGTCTTTTTCAAAATGATGCTCAAGGTACTCTTTAATCATATCTTTTGTTAGTTCCCTTGATGTTACACAAAAATAACCTCGTGCCCAAAAATGCTTTCCCCAATACCGTTTCTTCACATGAGGAAATTCTTCGAATATCTTACGAGAAACTCTACCTTTCACCCTTCGCATAATATCCGAAGGGGAAATATTCGGAGGTGCTGAAACCAAAATGTGCACATGATCTCTACTTACAACTCCACGCAGAATGTGGATCTCGAAACGCTCACATGTTTGACGAACAAGTTCTCGTACTCGTAGAGCGAGATCACCCTGCAACATATGATAACGATACTTGGTTACCCACACAAAATGGTATTCTATTTTAAACTTGGTATGGCTTCCTCGACGATATTTCATGCCGAGAATTATAAGCCAACTGCTAGCAAAATGCTACCCGCCTAAAGGCGGGGGTTTAAACCTTATGCAGAAACAATGAAAAATTATTTTCTGCTCCTTCTTCTCCTCTGTTACGGATGTAGTGACTCCAAGCCTCCCGAAACAGTCATTGACAGAAGCGGAATCCTCAACAAAAAGGAAATTCAAAGACTGCAGGATTACAATGCTGCTCTGCTCAGGGACCATGATATCGACTTCCGCCTAATTATGGAAAAGGGGGGCCTACATGGCACTCAATTCAACCTGCGTGCCAACAGACTCATGGAAGAGGTGGCAGAGGAGACCCAAACTATACAGGGGCGGATTATCCTTCTCTATATTGACTCTAAGAGCGACCTCGTACGCCTTGAAATATCAGGGGACCTGGAATGGATCTACACCGATGCCTTCAGCGGTTATATCCAGCAGCAGCACATGGTCTATTTTTTCAGAGAGCAGCACATTCAGGATGGGGTTCTGGCAGCCAGTGAACTGATCTATGAGCGGGCGCGCGATGCAGGCCTTGGTAAGGATTTCATAGGGCCGCAAGACGTTCTGGCCGGAGGTGGCGGGGCAACCGCTCAAGCCAGGATCTCAAGCAACAGCACTATCCCTGAGAGGAAAAGTCTCATTGAGACGAAAGAGATTCAGGCGGGTATGAGTCCGATGGAAACGATCATGATCTACAAACTCTCTATGGCCGCAGGCAACACTGACCCACAAAAAGACATTTATACCAAAGAGACAAGGGCCATGATGGAGAACTGGACGGTCACGCCTGCCCAACTGAGGAACGGGGTCAAGGGTATTGAACGTTGCTCAAAGTTTCCATCGCAGATACTCTTTGACCAGAGCAACAATCTTGCCGTCATCCGTTACCCGGTCAAAGAGCGTCAATGTCACCCCTGGTTTTTAGAGAAGGGAGATGGGAGGTGGCGCCTTGATCTGAAGACCATGCAGAAAACCATCATCTCCAATCAGAAAAACCAGTACCATTTCGGAGAGTTTGGCCATCCCTACATGTTTGGTTTTACAGATCTGCGCTTTGATAAAAACGGCTTTCCGCATTAATAAGCAATCCCCTCTTTACCCTGTTACTGGAAATAGAGAGGCGTAAGGAGTAGAATGGTGGTAGTTTAAGGTTGTCGCCAGCCATCTCTGGCCGAGAAAAATTCCCTTAGTTTTATATCTCTTCCTAATATTCAAATAATCTTTTATTGCTTGTTGTGCATCATTGCTCATATACACAACCCGATCTTTTCTGAATTTGCCGTTTAACACTAAAATCCTATTGTTTCCAAAATCAATGGTTGGAATAGTTAGATTCGCGACTTCGGCAACACGCAATCCACAAAACTTAAATAACAGAGAAGCCATTCACATCATTTTCAAGTGTCTAAGAACATGCTTTAACAGCTTTTACTGCTGTATCAGATGCCAACAATGCACCTTCCAAATAACCCGCTTCAAATTGTGCAAACTCACTTGCCGCAAGATACAACCTTAGTGATTCGAGTTCTTTTTTGTGCTGCAGCATTGGAAATGTGGCATGTCTGGGTGATTCCATAACATCCAGGTCTGTCGCAACCCACTTATCTTGTGCCCAGTCTTTCAAGTAACTGATCTCAGCATCTAAAGCTTCAGATCCAAAAATTGCTCCAAGCTGTTGTATGCATTGAGACTTGAGCTGATCTATGGAAAGTTGAGATCTGACATCTGATTGCAAGCCTATAAAACCAAATAATGCAAAATTGGATTCTGTATCGGATGAGGCATCATGGATCTCGACCATGGGCCCTACTTGGCTAAATGCTTGACCCGCCAATCCATTCTCTCGCCAAAATGGGTTATTATAAGTAGCAATAAACTTAGCCTGACCAGACATCCAGGTTTGTTGAGCCTGTAAATCATTGGTAAGTTTCTCTGACATATATTGTTCGGGGGTTAAGTACTTTACAATCAACCGTGGCGGTATTGCGAGTATCAGTTGGTTTGCGCTAAGTGTTTGTTCTTCATCTCGGTGCACAGTTTTTATCAACCACTTATCACTAGATTTCCTGACTCCTGTTACAGCATATTCTGTTTTAATGTTGGATTGTTCTAATTGTTCTGCCAGCGCTAGTATCAGTTGCTGCAGACCACCCCTAACTCGGCAAGATGTGATTTCACCAGCACTGTTACGTATACGGGTAGGAATTGCGTCAGAATGTTTTTGATAGAGAGCATCTCCTTTGCAGTATTGCTCAAACCATCCGACCTGCAATTGCGTCAGTACCTGTTTAATCATTTCCTGATGAGGCCAAAACCAAGTTGGTCCTAAATCAATGGACATATCAGAACCAAGAGATGTTTTACAACCAGCAATCCGCCCGCCAAAACTAGACTTCGCCTCAAGCAAAAGATAGGGGATGTTCAACTCTTGCAAATTAAAAGCCGTGAAAAGACCTGATAAGCCCCCACCTACAATAATTATCTCAGTTACATTCATTAGAATTTTTCCAAATATGGCCGCAAATCCAACTCGTGTGTCCAAGCACTTTTAGGTTGTTGAGTGAGTTGCCAGTAACATTCTGCAATATCCATAGGATTTAACATATTCTCAATAGGCAAAGAGTGCAGTTTTCTACTCTTTGCGGTGTCAATGATGCCATCAACCAAGATATGGGCAATGTGTAAGCCTGAGCTTTGATATTGCCTAGCAAGGGACTGAACAAAGCCACGTAAGGCAAATTTTGCTGAACTAAAGGCACTAAATTTATCCCCCCCCCTGATGCTCGCCGTTGCGCCAGTAAAAATAACCGTACCTCCCTTTTTCGCCATGTTCGGCAGCAGCTTTTTTGCCAACACAAAAGCAGACAAGGTACCAGCACGCCAACATTGTTCAAATTGATCCACCGAGGTTTCCTCAAACGGTGCGATTAAAAGCTCAGCAGCGTTGTGAATAAATACATCCGGAACATTATGAGTGAGTTTGATTTCTTCTAGAGCATGTCTCACTTGCCTTTGATCAGCAAGGTCAACTTTCAATTGTATAACCTCTTGACCGACTTGATTATTAGTAGATCTATTCATACCAATTACCTGATAGGTCTTAGCCGAGAAATAGTGAGCCAAAGCACTCCCCAGCCCCTCCCCCATACCACCAATAAGCACTACTTTTTTATGGTTCATGACTAAATCTCCAAACGGTCCGGTTTGTTTACACCTAGTTCAGCTTTATTTTGGGTAGAAATACCTCATTACCCCTCCATACAATGTTAAGAAGAAGTATAAGAATCCTTTCGTTCTTTTGCAGAAAACAGAGTCAAAAACATTCTAATTTTCCCCCAGAAACACCTAACCCAAAAATGAACACGTAGACATGTTAAGGAATTAGGTGAAGAAAAAGCCAATCACTTACAGGAATTTATGGGGATTATACCAATGCGAACCAAGGAGGTCAGAGGTCTACAATATAAACAAAAGTCAGACGAGTGTGCTCTACAAATAATTCAAAAAAACCAGGCTATCATCTTTTTTCTTGCCCTATTCCGGCAGTTTATATAACTTCATCAAAGAGGAAACATAATAATAAAAATTATGACCAAGATACTTGCAATTAATACTTTATATGTTAAACAGCCAGCAATATTGCTCCCTTTCAGCTTCCAAGGTTGACCCCTCAAACCAAATATCTTTTCT
>DEIL01000237.1:0-446 GCA_002352445.1 Desulfobulbaceae bacterium UBA2775 | reverse complement strand
GGGAACTGTTTGCAAATAACTCATGTTTGTTCAAGCGGTTCATTTTCGCAGAATTTACGTATACGAACAGTTATTCCAATTTGTAAATTGCTGTATTCCTTTGAGTTCAGAGTTATTGTTATTCTACATCACAGTCCAGGATGACCTTGTTTTTTTCGACTGATGATTAGCAGCCTTCAACGGCTTTTTTTTTATCCAATTTAATTTTGATTTTACTTCCTTCAGAGAACCCTTTCGTTTTCTTTTCACATTCGATGACCATTCGTGTTCCTTCAATCTTCACTACTGTACATCTACTACTTGCTGCAAAAACACTTCTCACTCCATAACCTGTCACGATCAGTACACAAATTATACAAATTGCTCTTTTCATAACTTTCTCCTTTGAGTTTTAAGCTGCGGGTTAGTGTCCATCTAAAATGTGCTAATTAGGTGTGTTTACACTT
>DEIL01000178.1:6135-9631 GCA_002352445.1 Desulfobulbaceae bacterium UBA2775 | reverse complement strand
CCCGCTGCTGCAGGGTTCAACTACAGTTTTCTATGAAGGTAAGCCTGTTGGGACTCCTGATGCGGGTGCCTTCTGGCGTGTGATCTCTGAGCATAAGGTAAAGGCCCTTTTTACTGCTCCTACCGCATTCAGGGCAATCAAGAAAGAAGATCCGAAAGGAGTCTTTTTCGATAAATATGATACCTCATGTTTTGAATGTCTCTATCTTGCCGGCGAAAGAACTGATCCGGATACCCTGCACTGGGCGGAAGATCTTATCGGGGTTCCTATTATCGATCACTGGTGGCAGACGGAGACAGGCTGGGCGATTGTTGGTAATTGTCGTGGCATTGAAGAGTTGCCTGTCAAAGAGGGCTCTCCGACAAAACCGATGCCTGGATACGATGTCCGTGTTCTCGATGATGATGGAAAAGAAGTTCCTGCCGGGACAGATGGAAATATTGTTGTTAAACTGCCATTGCCTCCAGGAAACCTGGTTACCCTCTGGCGTAATGATGAGCGTTTTATTAAGTCGTATATGACTACTTTCCCGGGATACTATGAGACAAGCGACGGCGGGTACATTGATGAAGACGGTTATGTATATGTAATGGGTCGCATGGACGATGTTATTAATATCGCCGGCCACAGGCTTTCCACCGGAGCCATGGAGGAAATAATTGCCAATCATCCTGACATTGCTGAATGTGCTGTCTTTGGAACTGATGATCAACTCAAAGGTCAGCTACCGGTAGGACTGTTTGTGGTAAAAGCAGGTGTTGACCGTCCTTCAGCCGACATTCAGGCGGAACTGGTGAAGATGGTTCGTGAGTCTATTGGCCCCATCGCCTGTTTCAAGGAGGCGTCCCAGGTGGTCAGGCTGCCGAAGACCAGATCCGGCAAGATTCTCCGTGGCACCATGCGTTCTATTGCCAATAGTAAAGATTACAATATGCCGTCAACTATTGATGATCCTGTAATTCTTGATGAGATTACAGAGACTTTGAAAGGTATGGGATATGGCAAGAAATAAGTAATCTGATGTTTGCGCAGTTATCGTTCCGGTAGCTGCGTTTTTGTTTAATTTTTACGAAGGGAGCCGGGCGGTATATGCCCGGCTTCGGTCATGGGAACTTTTTATGAAGATTCACGAATACCAGGCAAAAGAACTCTTTCGCAAATATAATGTACCGACTCCTGAAGGAGGAGTGAGTGATTCGGTAGCGGGAGTAAAAGATATTGCTGCAGAGCTCGGATTGCCGGTCGCGGTAAAAGCGCAGATTCATGCCGGCGGGCGTGGAAAAGGCGGTGGTGTGAAGCTGGCCGGGACTGACGATGAAGTAACAACCGCAGCAGATGCCATCTTAGGGATGACCCTTGTCACCAAACAGACTGGTCCTGAGGGGAGAGTCGTTAAAAAAGTTCTGGTAGAGAAAGGTGTTGGAATTCAAAAAGAGCTGTACCTCTCTATAATTCCTGACCGTGAGACTGCCTGTATCACCATTGTGGCAAGCCAGGACGGAGGGATGGATATTGAAGAGGTTGCTGAGAAGTCACCCGAGAGAATTATAAAAGTACCTGTCAATCCGGTTACTGGAATTCAGGGGTACCATTTGCGGCAGGTGATGTTTGGTATTGAACTGGAGAAGCCGTTGATGAAGGAGTTTTCTGCAGTTCTCAGGAATCTCTATAACCTCTTTGTCGATTATGATTGTTCAATGGTTGAAATCAATCCCCTTATTGTTACCGATGATAATTCGATTGTAGCCTTAGATGCCAAGATGGATATCGATTCCAATGCACTTTTCAGACATCCTGATGTTATGGAGATGCATGATCCCAATGAAGATGATCCGACAGAGGCGGAAGCAGCGAAATTTGGCCTTAACTATATAAACCTTGACGGTAATGTTGGTAATATGGTGAATGGTGCTGGACTGGCAATGGCAACAATGGATATCATCAAACAGGCCGGTGCTGAACCTGCAAATTTTCTTGATGTGGGTGGTGGTGCTAATGCAGAGATGGTTGAAAACGGGTTTCGTCTAATTTTGAGTGATCCCAAGGTAAAGGGAATTCTAATTAATATTTTTGGTGGCATTCTCAGGTGTGATGTTCTTGCTCAGGGTGTTGTCCAGGCAGCGAAAAAAGTGAAGTTGTCACTTCCGGTGGTAGTTCGGATGGAAGGTACAAACGTTGAAGAGGGAAGAAGGATCCTGGCCGAATCCGGTCTGGAGCTGATTAATGCAACGGATCTTGCAGATGCTGCTGGTAAAGTTGCCGGGATTGTAGCCTAGGAGCCTGGCCGAGAATTCCCTTTTGCCCAAACTCTTCAGAATTACCAAAAAATAATGCTAGCAATATCACATATATGGCTGTGCTTATTTTTCAATAATTCTTCGATTTTGAACAAAATGTCTATCCTGGGACAGGCTGCAAGGAGGCAGTCCGAGGAAAATGCTTATTCTCGGACAACCTGTTTGCTCAGATGCAATCCAGGGCCGCAAGCTATCCTCAAATAAGATTTATGNNACAACTATTTTTAAAGGAAAAAAATGAGCATTTTAGTTAATTCCCAAACTCGTGTCCTGGTTCAGGGCATCACAGGTAAAGAGGGACAATTTCACACCCAGCAATGTATTAAATACGGGACTCAGGTTGTTGCCGGTGTGACTCCGGGGAAAGGCGGCCAGTTTATGGATGAGGTGCCTGTCTTTAATACTGTCAGGGAAGCAAAAGAAAAAACCGGCGCAAATGCGTCTATGATCCTGGTTCCGCCACCCTTTGCTGCTGACGCAATTCTTGAAGCGATTGATGCTGAGGTTGAGTTGGTTGTCTGTATTACCGAGGGGATTCCGGTAATGGATATGCTCAAGGTCAAGAACTATCTGGCAGTGAAAAACAGTCGTCTGATCGGCCCTAACTGTCCTGGGATTATTACTCCTGGAGAATGTAAAATTGGTATTATGCCTGGCCCTATCCATACGCCTGGTGGTCCGGTAGGTGTTGTCTCACGCTCGGGAACGCTCACCTATGAGGTGGTTCATCAATTAACAGAGGTAGGTCTCGGTCAGACGACCTGTATCGGTATAGGCGGTGATCCCGTAAACGGCACCGGCTTTCTCGACTGCCTGCATGCATTCAATGAGGATCCTGAAACCGAGGCAGTGGTGATGGTCGGTGAAATTGGCGGTAATGCTGAAGAACAGGCCTCTGCCTGGATAAAGGAAAATATGAAAAAGCCGGTTGTAGGATTTATTGCCGGCGTTACTGCGCCTCCGGGGCGTCGCATGGGACATGCAGGAGCCATTGTCAGTGGTGGTCAGGGTACAGCGGCGGCAAAGATAAAGGCAATGCAGGGATGTGGACTCCACGTATGTGAAAATCTGGGTTCCCTGGGCAAACTATGCAAAGAAGTTTTTTAAGGAAGATTTTCGTGAGTGTACCTATCCCGCTCGTCGGGGTTAGTGATAGAAGATGGCGTCGTAAAAAATCCGATCTACTGCGTTGTAGGTTT
>DEIL01000178.1:0-6115 GCA_002352445.1 Desulfobulbaceae bacterium UBA2775 | reverse complement strand
AAAAACACTGCGCCTTGTATATCAGACTTTTTAACTTAGCCATCTATAGCGGTAATCGACCTTTTTACGAGTTTATCATAGAAAATTTACAGCAACAGAGTAGATGAAGAATTTTTACGACGCCATCATAGATGAGGTTGTCGATTTGTGGTAATGCTGAATTTTGTTTCAAGGAGATGGTATGAAGATGAATGACCTGGTAGACCAGTTGCGTACTCGCAGAAAAGATGCGAGACTCGGTGGGGGCCAAGCGAGAATAGATAAGCAGCACGCGAAAGGGAGTATGACTGCAAGAGAAAGGATTAATTTCCTTCTTGATAAGGGGTCTTTTGAAGAATTTGACATGTTTAAAGCCCATAGATGTCGGGATTTCGGTATGGACAAGCAACTGTTCCCCGGAGATGGTGTCGTAACCGGACATGGCACAGTGGATGGCAGAATAGTGTATGTCTTTGCCCAGGATTTCACTGTGTTGGGTGGATCTCTGTCAGAAACTTTTGCCGAAAAGATCTGCAAAATTATGGATCTGGCCATGAAAAACGGTGCTCCGGTAATTGGTTTGAATGATTCCGGTGGTGCACGAATTCAGGAAGGGATTGAAAGCCTGGCCGGTTATTCTGAAATTTTTCAGCGAAATGTCATGGCCTCAGGGGTTGTACCGCAGATTTCTGCAATCTTTGGGCCCTGTGCAGGGGGCGCTGTTTATTCGCCTGCTTTAACGGATTTTGTGGTGATGGTGCAGGACAAATCCTATATGTTTCTCACCGGCCCGAAAGTGGTAAAGGCAATCACTCATGAGGAGGTAACGGTAGAGGAACTTGGTGGTGCTGCGATGCATTCAAGTCGAAGCGGTGTCGCCGACTATCCTGCAACTACCGGTGAAGATGCCATTTCCTATATACGGAAACTACTCTCTTTTCTTCCCCAGAATAATATTGAAAATCCTCCTGTTTTAGAATGTACTGACCCGGGTGAAAGGGAATCTGATGAGCTGAACAGTATACTTCCTGAGAACATAAATGCTCCCTATGATATGAAGGAAGTCATACTGCATACGGTCGATAACAGAGATTTTTTTGAGATAAAGGAAAATTTTGCTCCTAATTTAATTGTCGGTTTTGCCCGTTACAACGGTATGAGTGTAGGTATTGTAGCCAATCAACCTGCACATTTGTCAGGAGTTCTTGATATAGACTCATCAGTGAAGGGTGCCAGGTTTGTACGATTCTGTGATTGTTTTAACATTCCTGTGGTCACCTTTGTCGATGTTCCCGGCTTTCTTCCCGGCACCGCGCAGGAGTATGGCGGTGTAATTAGAAATGGCGCTAAAATCCTGTATGCTTTTGCTGAGGCAACTATCCCCAAAATCACTGTAATTACGCGCAAAGCCTATGGGGGCGCATACTGTGTCATGTCCTCCAAGCATCTGCGGGGTGATATCAACTACTCTTGGCCCAGTGGTGAAATTGCAGTTATGGGTTCCAAGGGGGCGGTTGGTGTGCTTTATGGAAGGGAAGCGGGAAAAGCCGAAGATTCAGCAGCATTTCTTGCGGAAAAAGAGAAGGAATATCAAGCTAAAGTCGCAAATCCCTATATTGCCGCCCAGCGCGGTTATATAGATGATATCATAAAGCCGTCCCGTACGCGTCGCAGAATAATTAGTGCCTTGAAGTTATTGCAGAATAAGCGCGACACAAATCCCATGAAGAAACACGGCAACATTCCACTGTAATTACAATGAACCATTAAGATTTGTCGGGAGATATTTATGACTGTAAAAATAATCATACAGAGAAAAGTTAAAGATGAAAATGTAGCTGAGCTGACAGTACTTTTGAAAAAGCTCAGGGCGCTAACTCTGGAGCAGCCTGGCTATATTTCCGGGGAGACTCTCAGTCGAATTGATAATACGGAAGAAACCATGGTTATCAGCACCTGGCGGTCACTGGAGGATTGGAATAGCTGGGTGAATAATCCTAAAAGAACGGAAGTTCAAAATCAAATAGACAAGCTGCTTGGGCATGGAACCGAGTATGCAATGTACTCCACTTAATTCTCTGTTCTTTTTCAGCCTCCTACATGGGGGAAAACTTGAGATAATTGATTTTCAGAAACTAAATCAATGGGTGAATTGATGGCAGGAAATGGAAAAAAAATAGCCGCTGCACTGGCTGCTGTTGGTCTCTATCTGGAACAGGAAGAGGCGATAGTGGCTGAGAAGGAAGGGGTTCTGAGTAGGCCGGGAATACCAGCTTTTAGTCAATGGAGCCAGACTGGTCGTCAGGAGATGATGACGATGCGCAGGTTGACACAGCTAAGAACTTTTACTCGATTTTAGTGGTATATACATTATCCCTTCTACAGGGAAACAAAAATATATTAATGACCAGGCAACACAATAGGAGATAGAGGATGAGTGATCAAGTGAAAATGACCCCATTGGATTATAGTGCGGACCGGCCTGCAGCAAAGAACCCGGTAAAAATTATGGATTTGTCCATACGTGACGGACACCAGTCTTTGTTTGCAACAAGGGGACGCACAGAGGACATGATTCCAGTAGCCGAGATGATGGATGAAGTCGGCTTCTGGGCCATTGAAACATGGGGAGGCGCAACCTTTGATACCATGCACCGGTTTCTTAACGAAGATCCCTGGGAACGACTGCGTACATTGAAGCGTTATATCAAGAAAACTCCCTTTTCCATGCTTCTGCGGGCCCAGAATTTAGTTGGCTACAGAAATTACGCTGATGATCTTGCCTATGCCTTTGTTGACAGGGCTGCTGAAAACGGTATGGATGTTTTCAGAACATTTGATGCCTTGAATGATTACCGAAATTTTGAGACTGTTGTCGAGCAGATAAAGAAGTCCGGAAAACACTTTCAGGGCTGTATCTGTTATACCCTGACCGAACCCCGCCTTGGCGGAGAGGTATATAATCTCGATTACTACGTAGATCGGGCTAAATCTCTGGAGTCAATGGGTGCCGATTCAGTTTGTATTAAAGATATGGCCGGTCTCCTGGCTCCCTATGATGCCTATCCACTCATTAAGGCGTTGAAAGAAGCGGTGGAAATACCCATCCATCTGCACAGCCATTTCACTTCAGGCATGTCGCCGATGACCCATCTGAAAGCAATTGAGGCTGGGGTTGATATTATCGACACCTGTATGACTCCATATGCTTACCGGACCTCTCATGCCGCTGTGGAGCCTCTTGTTATGGCACTCCTGGGAACAAATCGTGATACCGGCTTTGATATTAAAAAGCTGGCAGCGATTAATGAAGTTCTGGAAAAAGAGGTAATGCCGAAATATAAGCACCTGCTTGATGACTCCAAGGTTTCGATTATCGATATTAACGTGCTGTTGCATCAGACACCCGGCGGCATGCTTTCGAATCTTGTGAACCAGCTTCGTGAAATGGATGCACTTGATAAGATTGGTGAAGTATACACGGAACTACCCAAGGTGAGAAAAGACCTGGGACAGATACCCCTGGTAACCCCCACCAGTCAGATTGTCGGGGTCCAGACGGTAAACAATGTTCTGCATGACACACCAGATGAAAGATATAAGATGATTACAGGGCAGGTGAAGGATCTCTGCTATGGGCTCTATGGTAAAACGGCGGTTCCTATCAATGCTGAGCTGCAGAAGAAGGCTTTAAAGGGATATCCTCGAGGGGAGGAACCCATCACCTGTCGTCCTGCGGAGGTCCTTGAACCTGAGCTTGACAAAGCCAAAGAGGAGATTGGTGATCTTGCCGTGGATATGGATGATCTGATTCTGTACGCACAGTTTCCTGTAACGGGTAAGAAATTCCTGGAATGGAAATATGGCAAGACAGAAGTTCCTGACAGCGTAAAACCGATAACTCTTGAAGATGTTAAGAAGAAAGATGAGATAATTAAAAAAGCGAAAGCTGGTGAGCTCATTGAACGTAAGAGTGATGAACCTGCAAAATCAGTAGCATTGCGTACTTTTAATGTTTTTGTTGATAATGAATACTTCAATGTTGAGGTTGATCCTACCGGGGAGTTGCAGGTTGTGTCGGCACCACCGGCTCAGGCAGCAGTTGCTGCCACTCCTGTTCCCGCAGCAGTTGCTACACCGGTGGCAGCAAAAGCAACTCCGGCTGCGGATACTGATGGCACTCTTCTGCTGGCACCTATGCCGGGAATGATTGTCAAATACTTGGTAAACGAGGGTGACAGTGTCAAAATGGGGGATGCGGTAGTTGTACTGGAAGCCATGAAAATGGAGAATTCCCTGACTGCTCCAGCTGACGGGGTCGTGAAGAGCATAAAGTTCGGCAGTGGGGACAGTGTTGCCAAAGGTGCTGTTCTCTGTGTGATCGGATAAACTATTCGTTATAGAAAAGCGAAGGCGTGGGGAACTCTTTACCGAAAATGAGGAGTTTTTCGCGCCTTTTTTGTTTTTTCCTGGTGTTGTTACTTTTTAAAAAATTGTGGGCATGCCCATGCCACCAAGATACTTATCCCTCTGGTCGGGATTAGAGGAATCAATATGATAATAAAAGAACTGAATGGCCACAAGCCGAAGATGGGTCAGGACTGTTTTTTTGCCGAGAATGCGGTTATTGTCGGAGAAGTCGAGATGGGAGATCAGTGCTCCATTTGGTACAATGCTGTAATTCGCGGGGATGTTCATTATATCAAGATGGGAAATAAAGTAAATATTCAGGATGGTGCCGTTGTCCATGCAACGTATAAAAAATCACCAACCAATATCGGCAACAATGTCTCAGTAGGGCATAACGCGATAGTACATGGCTGTACTATTCATGACAATGTCCTTGTCGGAATGGGGGCAATCGTGATGGATAACTGTATTGTTGAGAGCAACACCATTATCGCTGCAGGTGCTGTAGTTACCCAGGGAACACATGTGGAGGGAGGTAGTATTTATGCAGGCGTGCCTGCAAAAAAGGTAAAAGATATCAGCACTGAGCTTATTTCCGGTGAGATAGAACGAATTGCCAATAATTATGTTAAATATTCCGGTTGGTACAAATGATGGACTCGTTAACAGTGATGGGGATTAGCACTCACTGTGCAGATGAGCGAGCAGACTGGCAGCGGCAGCGGCGGGAGAGATGAGTCCATCGGCCGTATCCCTCTGGAGTTTTGGTAATATCTTAATTATATTTGGATTAGTATAAAACCATTGACGCAATCCTTCATCTAAAAGAAAGGACATCCAGTCAAGGGCCTGACTCTTTCTCTTTTCAACCATTTCTCCAGCTACTGTTAATTTTTCATTGTGATCGAGAATAGTTTCCCATATTTTATCGATACCTTTATGTTCTGTCGAACTACAGGTGTGAACCGGCGGCGTCCAGTTGGGGCTGGTCGGCATGAGCATATGCAGAGCAGCCTGGTATTCCTTCTGGGCCATCTCTGCACGAATGATATTATCACCGTCCGCCTTATTGATGACTATGGCGTCGGCAACCTCAAGAACTCCCTTTTTAATACCCTGTAGTTCATCGCCGGCTCCGGCAATCATCAGAACAAGAAAAAAGTCCACCATTGAGGCGACGGTAGTCTCAGATTGCCCCACACCTACTGTCTCTATTATTACCACATCATAGCCTGCAGCTTCGCAGACCAGCATTGTCTCCCGGGTTTTTCTGCCTACCCCCCCAAGAGTACCGCTGGACGGCGAAGGCCGGATGAACGCCCTGTCATTTACAGCAAGCTTTTCCATCCGGGTTTTATCTCCCAGGATAGAGCCGCCGCTGCGAGTACTGCTGGGATCAATGGCAAGTACTGCAATCCTGTGGCCCATTTCCGTCAGCATAGTGCCAAAGCTTTCGATATAGGTGCTTTTGCCGGCCCCGGGTACGCCTGTTATACCAAGTCGAACACCTTTTCCGGTATATGGTAATAGCTGGTTGACAATGTTTTTTGCAAGTTCCTGGTGGGCAGGGAGAGTGGACTCAATAAGGGTGATGGTCCTTGCCAGCAGCAAACGATCCCGGTTGAGTACACCTGCTACATATTCCTGTGGATCTTTAAGCATTGGAAGATTTTAATGAAGGTATCAAAAATTTATAAGTGATTAAAGATGGCGTCGTAAAAAGTCC
>DEIL01000027.1:58716-60280 GCA_002352445.1 Desulfobulbaceae bacterium UBA2775 | reverse complement strand
GCTGCTGTAATCTGATCCTGTTCATCTGTTGTTAAAAATTTTTGAGCCAGAGTCTGCATTTTTACCATCCTCCCGAGGAACCACCACCACCAAAACCACCTCCGCCTCCGCTGAAGCCGCCGCCGCCAAACCCGCCTCCACCGAAACCGCCAGATGAATATCCGCCGGTGGATCGTCCTGATGGAGATGCAAAGCTGATACTGGATAACAAGAAGCCAATGACTAAACCCGCTGGGATGAGTAACAGCAGTGTCAATCCGCCGACCCCGAAAAAGACAAAGCCTAAAAGGGGAGCAAGAATAGCCCCCATTCCCCCGGCAAACCATTTATGTTTAGTAAATATCCTGCCGAGATTCAAAAACGCAAAGAGGAAAAAGAAGAGAAGACCGCTGAAATCACCGGATCCTCTCTGTTTTTCCGAACCGGGAGGGGGCCCGTTGAATTCTCCCTGTACTGACCGAATCATTGCTGAGACTCCATTGATTACCCCCTGATCAAAATTCCCGTTTCGAAATTGTGGGGTGATGATATCTCTGATGATCCGGCCGGCAATGAGGTCGGTAAGCGATCCTTCAAGGCCGTAACCTACTTCGATGCGAAGTTTTCTATCATTTTTGGAGATAAGAAGGAGGGCACCGTTATCAGATCCTTTCTGACCAATCTGCCATGTTCCTGCCACCTTGAGGGAGAACTCTTCAAGGCTTTCCCCCTCAAGGGAATTAATGGTCAGAACAACTATCTGGGTTGATTCTTCCGCCTCAAATGTCGCTAATGTGCTCTCAAGCAGTTGGATTGCTGTCGGGGAGAGCATCCCTGCCGTATCAACAACCCGTCCCTGAAGCGCGGGAACAGGTAATCCGTATGCAGAGAGTGACGGCAATAAGATGAACAGTAAGATCAGCAGGAGCCGGAATATGCTTTTTGTATATCCCATTTTCATGTCATTTAAACTTCCGACAGGTTAGCCAAATTTAACCTTTGGAACTGCTTTTGCCCCTTCATCTGCCTTAAAATATTCTTTTCTCTCCAGATGTAAAAGCAGAGAGTTGGTCAAACTGGCAGGAAAACTTCGTATAGACCCGTTAAAGGTCTCAACGGCTTTATTGTACCTCTGTCTTGCAACATTGATTCTGTTTTCAGTGCCTTCAAGCTGGGTTTGCAGATCGAGGAAATTCTGGTTTGCTTTCAGGTCGGGATATCTTTCAACCAGCACCATTAGTTTTGAAAGGGCAGAGGTGAGCCCTCCCTGGGCGGCCTGGAGCTGCTGCATCGCTGCGGGATTACTGAGGTCATCAGTAGTAAGCTGGACAGAACTTGCCTTTGCTCTGGCGCTGACAACGCTTTCCAGGGTTTCCGTTTCATGTTTGGCATATCCTTTAACTGTTTCAACCAGGTTGGGGATGAGATCTCCACGTCTCTGGAGAGTGGATTCAACATCAGCCCATGCCTTGAAGACAGTCTCTTCTTTTACCTGGAGTGAGTTATAACCACAACCGCTGAGTAGAAAAATTGTAAAGAGTAAAAGAGTGATTTTGGAAAAATGAGCCATGGTTCCTCCTGTGAG
>DEIL01000027.1:42818-58683 GCA_002352445.1 Desulfobulbaceae bacterium UBA2775 | reverse complement strand
TAAAATAGCAAATGTTATTCTTGACAGAGCAACCAGAACAGAATATTAATTGCCCAGTTAACTATTAAGGGGTCAAGTAATGAATTCATGTGAAGAAGAATCTATTGGACGGCAGATCTACATTTGCGGTCAGGCTATGCGGAATTACGCGGATCAGAAACTAAGGAATCATGATCTGACTGTTGAGCAGCTCCATATTCTTAAACAGCTGTCTCTTGCAAATGGCCAGACCCAGAGTCAACTCTGTGAGGGGGCGGGAAAGAGTCCGGCAAATATAACCAGAATACTGGACCGTCTGGAAAAAAAGGGGAGTGTGAATCGAAAGAAAAATCCTGATGACCGGAGATCAACCCTCGTTTTTTTAACAGAAGAAGGGGAGGATCTATTGGCCAACGTAAGGGTTTTGTTTGAAGGATTCGGTCCCGAAGTGGTTGCCGGTATCAGTCTGAAAAAACAGAAAATTGCATTGGATGTACTAAAAAAGATACTGCAGAATGTCAGTAGGTTACCTTGAAAAGCCTGATTTTTCAAAGTACCCATTGCATTATCAGAAAAATGAAGTGGTAAGGGAGAACGGTTGTGAGAATAGTATCGTTGATAATTACAGGGTTTTTAATGCTGGGTTCGTTTGCCTTTGCCCAGGGACCACCGCCTGCCAAAGTTGTTCTTGGCCAGGTGGCAAAAGAGAATGTATCTAAAAATCAGTCTGTCACCGGAGTAATCTATTATGAACGGGTCAGTGAAATTTCAACGGAGGTGGTCGGTCTCGTTGAAACGGTAGAAGTTAATCAGGGGGATCATGTGAAAAAAGGTCAACCTCTGGTCCGGTTGAATACGGAAATACTTGAAAGAGAAATTGCTCTTGCAAAAACCCGAATCGAACAGATTGAGCTGCGAATACAGAATACTCAAAAACATTTCAAACGGTTGGAGCGGCTTTATAAGAGTTCCGGGGTGAGTGAAAAAGACTATGACGACGCCCTCTACACCTACCAGGATGCACAAAAAGAGAAGCAGGTTGCCCAGGATACCCTGAAAAAGTTGCTCATCAAAAAACGGCGTTCTGTAATCTCTGCTCCCTTTGACGGCATCGTTTTGAGTAAAGATGTGGATTCCGGAGCCTGGGTGCAGCAGGGAAAGCAGCTTGTGAGCATTGGTTCAAGCAATGATCTTTTTGTCCGGGCGCCGATTGCTGAAACTTTCCTGCAATATATTCAGCTTGGGGAAAAGGTTGAAGTGACCCTCAATGCCTTTAATAAACAGATTGAAGGAGAGGTTTTGGGTATTGATCCTGTTGCCGATCTGAAAACTAAAAACATTTTTTTGAAAATCAAGATTCCAGCCATGCCGTTTGTGGCGCAGAACATGTCGGCAAATGTCTTTGTACCGAGTAGTGACAAGCGTCAGCTCAGTGTTTTCAGCCGGGCTGCCCTTATTAAATTCCAGGGCAAGGATTTTGTCTATAGCGTCAAAGATGGCAAAGCTGCAATTCTACCCGTACATATTGTCGCTTTTCTGGGGGACAGGGTTGCTGTTGACACGGAATATATCGTTCCCGGTTTACCCCTTGTGGTAGAGGGCAATGAGAGGTTGCGTCCCGACCAGGCTGTGGTTGTCGCAGGAGAGCAGAACTGATGGATATAGTAAAATATTCCCTTGAAAAACCGGTAACAGTGGCTGTTGCCGTTATTCTCATGGTCACCTTCGGTCTAATCGGTTTGAACAAATTACCGATCCAGCTCACTCCCGATGTGGAGACGCCGAAGATTACTGTCAGGACTGTCTGGGGCGGGGCAACTCCCCGGGAGATAGAAAAAGAAATTATCGAACGACAGGAAGAGGTTTTGAAGGGGCTGCAGGGACTTACCAAGATGGAGAGTTCCAGTTATAACAGCTTCGGTGAAGTTACCCTCTCTTTTGAACTTGAGACCGTTGTCGATGAGGCTCTGCTCAGGGTGTCGAACAAGATGAACGAGGTCTCAGGATATCCGGATAATGCCAAGAAGCCGGTAATAGATGCGGCGGGCGCCAATAATTCCCCCATTATCTGGATGGTTGTAAAACCAAAAGAGGACAATAAGGAAAATATCATCCACTATCTTACCTTTTTCGAGGATAATATTCGTCAAAGTTTTGAGAGGATAAAAGGGGTCGGTTCCATATTTATCTTTGGCGGAACCAAGGAAGAACTCCATGTCACTTTGGACATGGAAAAGATGGCCCAGAATAAAATATCAATCAACCAGCTGTCGGGGGTAATTCAGCGGGCAAACAGCACGGTTTCTGCAGGAGTGCTGGGGATTGGCCGGAAAAATTACCGTATACGGACAATCGGTCAGTTCCAAACACCGGAAGATGCGCTTGATGTGGTTGTATATGATGATGGCTTAAAGCGGGTCTATTTAAGAGATATAGCCACTATTGAGAAAGGCTATGAAAAAGAGTCGGCCGCAGTTCTCCATAACGGGGAGCAGATAATTGTTATGGGGCTGACAAAGGAAACCGGTACAAATGTCCTCAAGATGAGCGACAAGGTGGAGGAGGAGATTAATCGGCTGAATGAGGGAATTCTGGCGGATAAAGGAATATATATTGAACTCGTTTATGATCAGCGATCCTATATCAATACGGCTATTAATCTTGTGAAGAAAAATGTTCTGATCGGTGCCCTGCTTGCCGTCTGTGTTCTGATGGCTTTTCTGCGCAGTGTGCGAACCACTTTGGCAACAGCCGTTGCTATTCCCATCTCCGTTATAGGCACCTTTGTTTTTCTCTGGCTCACCGGTAGGAATCTAAACGTGGTGAGTCTTGCAGGGATATCCTTTGCAGTTGGCATGCTGGTTGATAACTCAATCGTTGTGCTGGAAAATGTTGATCGGCACAGAAAACTCGGTGAAAGTGCATATCAGGCCGCCCTGAACGGTGCCAAAGAGGTATGGGGTGCGGTTTTTGCCTCCACAGCAACAACGGTGGCTGTATTTTTACCGGTTATCTTCATGCAGGAGGAGGCGGGCCAACTCTTCAGGGATATTGCTATTGCCATCACCTCTTCGATTATTATCAGTCTGTTGGTGTCAATTTCAGTCATCCCGACCCTGATCAATTTGCTCTATGGAAAAAGAGAGAGTAAAGAGAAAAACTGGATGCAGCGCAGCTTTATCGGACTTGTTTTTGTATCAATGATGATGGCTGCCTCCAATCTCTGCCAGAAGAATATCTTTACCCGGCTGCTGACTATTACCCTCTTCACCTCCCTGTCTGTCGGTCTCATATATATGCTGAAGCCGCCGGCAGAGTACCTGCCTCAAGGGAACAGAAATCTTATCCTGAATATTCTTATTCCCCCGCCGGGGTATTCGGTTGAAAAACTGAAAGAGATGGGACGTACTATCTACGAAGAGTCAGAACCATATTATGCAAAGGAAGGGAAGGATGGTTTCCCACCGATTAAAGCGATGTTTTATGTGGGGGCAGACAGGTTTACCCTCTTTGGCGGTATGTCTGTTGATGAGACAAGGGGGGCTGAGTTGATTCCACTCTTTTCACGTATCATGAATTCAATTCCCGGGATCTTCGGAGTCAGCATCCAGGCCGGAATTTTTGAACAGGGGCTGGGGGCCGGCAGGACGGTGGAAGTCAATATTTCGGGGGAGAATATCGATTCCATCGCCGGAGCATCGATGACTCTTTTTGGTGCTGTTCGCCAGAAAATACAGGGTGCCCAGGTGCGGCCCATCCCGTCTCTTGAAACAAGCTATCCTGAAATTCTTGTTATCCCCAAAAAAGAGAAACTTGCAGCAAATGGTCTCTCTGAAAAGGATCTCGGTGTCTATGTAGATATCCTGATGGATGGTCGGAAAGTTGATGATTTCAGTCCCGAAGGTGTAAAGCAGATCGATCTGGTGGTGAAGGGGAGTGATACGGAATTTACAACTCCTGAGGCCATCCTGCAGGCCACAATAGTCAATGCCTTTGGCGATCTGATAAAGCTTGGCGATGTGGCAGAGCTTAAATACAGTCAGAGCATGCCGCAAATCAACCATCTTGAGCGCAAGCGGACGATTACCCTGCAGGTTACTCCCCCGGCAGATCTGCCCCTGCAGAGTGCCATTGAGATTATTGAAGGTGAGCTGGTTGCTCCTCTGACTGCCGCGGGGAAACTGGAAGGTGTCTCAATTACCATTGGCGGTAATGCCGATAAACTTGTAGAGACGGGTAATGCTCTGAAATGGAATCTCTTGCTGGCACTGTTGATCACTTATCTCCTGCTTTCAGCACTCTTTGAAAATTTCTTCTACCCGTTTATCATTCTTTTTACCGTTCCTCTTGCAGCTGCGGGTGGCTTTGTCGGACTGATGGTGGTAAACACGTTTATCAAGCACCAGGGGTTTGACATCCTTGCCATGCTTGGATTTATTATTCTCATCGGCACAGTGGTCAATAACGCGATCCTAATTGTTCATCAATCGCTGAATAATGTCAGATACCAGGGCATGGAACCAATGGAAGCCATTTCCGGTGCAGTGAGAACCAGGATACGGCCAATATTCATGAGTGCCACGACAAGTGTGCTGGCAATGACACCCCTGGTTGTTTCCACGGGATCAGGAAGTGAGTTGTATCGCGGGCTCGGTTCTATTCTTCTGGGTGGGCTTACCATGTCCACAATGTTTACGCTGTTTGTAATTCCAGCTTTATTGACCTTTGTAATCAGATTTGAGAGGAGTCGAAAAGATGAAGCAGCTTAGTGCCTTATTCCTGAACTTTGGTAATAAAAAACAAGAAATAGAGGAAGGTCGTTTAAAATTTCGATTTATTCGGGTTAGTTTTGTACTGGTTCTTATCTTGTATGGTTGCAATGCGTATGGCATCGACCTCAGTGAGATGCAGGATATGGCGTTGGCGAACCGAAAGATTATTCAGCAGTATGTGACAAATTTAGAGCAGAGCGAAGAGGATATTATACTTGCAAAAGGGGGATACTATCCGTCCGTTGATATTTTTTATAACCTCAATTCTCTGGATGAGGAATCCGTCATTGAAGCCAGGGACAACAGTACTATCAGAGGGTTGATCAGCTGGAATCTCTTCTCGGGTTTTCGCGACAAATATAATCTCCGGTCGGCAAAGCTGTTAAATGAAGTTGAGGAATATCGGTTGAATGGAATTAAGCAGGACATTCAACTCAATGTTGCACTTGCCTACCTGTCCGTTTATGAAAGACGGGCAAATCGCAAGGTAGCGGAAGCGGCTTTTCAGACCCTTGAGAAGTTGTACCATGACGGAGAAGGTCGTTACCAGGTCGGGCTGATCGGCAAAAATGAGCTGCTGAAATTTCGGGTCGATTATGATAATGCCGATATCACGGAACAAGCTGCCAATGCGGGATTGAAAAAGAGTGTGCAGCGTCTGTCATACCAGGTTGGCAGCGATATCGGGTTGCCGGCTTTGGATTTTAGCGATTTTGCCACCCTGCCGACGCAGGTTGATCAGGAGGAATATAGTCGTCAAATGCTCGCCAATCGGAGTGAAATTAAAGCCCTGGAGACAGGTATAGAGGCAACGGCATCTCAGGAAAAATCTGCTTTAAGCGGCTACTATCCGCGACTCGATGCAGTTGGAAGTTATCGTAGGTATGATGACGACTACATTAATGGCAACGGTTCCGTCAGCGATGATGAGCTGCGGGCTCAGCTTCTGATATCGATGAACCTTTTTCAAGGTTTTACCACGGAGGCCACTGTCAGTAAGGCCAAGCTGCAGACCAGGTCTCTGCACTATGACCTGGAAGAATTGAGAAACCTCCTGGTGACCGATCTCGATAATCTTTTTATCGATTTTGAAGTGAGTCTGGAAAATGTTGGTGTCGCCAACCGTTCTATTGAGCAGGCCAAAGAGAATCTGCGCATCACCCAGATGAAGTACGATGAAGGTCTGCAGCGAGAGTCAGATCTGCTGGATGCAATTACCAATCTCTCCCGGGCACAGTATAATTATGTCGCTGTAATCAGGACACTTTTTGCAAATTATTTCCAGCTTACCCGGATGATTGAGGGTTTCTAATCTGATCGTAAGCCAATCTGACTGCATCCGAAGTCCTACTGCGTTCGCTTCTCGCGTATGCAGCCACTTCCTCTTGTGAGAAATCCAGGCTAACGGCCAGCTATATTGGTAGCTGTTACACCAGAGAGGATAAAAAATCCACCAACCAGAACCATTGGCTGGATGGTTTCATGCAGTAAAAGTGATGAGAGCAGCAGGGCGAAGACCGGTACCAGGTTAACAAATACACCGGCACGGGCAGCCCCGATTTTTTTGATGCCGTTATTGTAGAGCAAGAAGCCGATGGCCGTACCGAATACCCCGAGATAGCAAAGGTTCAGCCAGTCTGTCGGAGAGATGGTAAAAAGAGAGTATGACAGGTTCTCTTTGAAGGCTGGAACCGCTAGTAACAGAGTGCCGATGAATGAGGAATAGCAGGCTGTAGCCAGGGGAGAGAGTGTCTTCATAATAGAGCGTCCTACGATCGAGTAGAGCGCCCAACAGACTACACACCCTAGAAGTGCCTTTTCTCCGGGTCCGAAAGCTCCGTCAAGGAGCATCTGTGGTTGTCCATTGCTCACCACCAGCAATGCACCGACAAGGGAGATCAGAATTCCACCGAACTGCTTGATGTTCAATCGTTCACTAGTGAACAAGGCGGCCAGAAGGGTGATTGTTAGTGGGGTGAAGGCAATGAACAGAGAGGCCCTGCCGGCGGTTATGTATTTAAGCCCTGTAAAAAAGAAAATATTATAACCGAATATTCCGGTCAAACCGAGGAGGAAAAGAGGGAAATAGTGCGATATTCTTGGCTTGGGCAGTTTATGTTCAGTGAATAGGATCATGCAGAGAAGGCAGGTGGAACCAATAGCAAAGCGGAGGAAACTCGAGCTCGCTGGAGGCAGGGAGTCTGCCAGAATGCGTCCGGAGATGAAAGTGCCACCCCAGAAAAATGAGGTCAGAGTCAGGGTAAGATAGGTGATTATCTGCATGATTTTGTACCCGTTGTTAGCGACCACTTTTTATAAAAAGCTCAATCAGATGACGGGCGATGCTCATCCGGGTTGGCAGGAGAGGCATGTTGTTTTTCGAAAACCACTGTGCATCTTCAATCTCATTGTTGTCTACCCTGATGTCGCCGCTTGCGTAGTTCGCTGAAAAACCGATCATCAGTGAGTGTGGAAACGGCCAGGGCTGGCTGCCGACATAACTGATATTACAAATCTCCACGTTCACCTCTTCCCTTACCTCTCTGGCCACTGTCTCTTCGAGGGTTTCTCCCGGTTCTACAAATCCCGCCAGGGTGGAGTACATACCTGCGGGAAAACGGGGGGAACGGGCCAGAAGAATCTCGTTTTTACGTACTACCGACATAATTACAGCGGGAGAAAGTCGAGGAAAGCTGATAAACTTACAGGCGGGGCAGATCTTTGCAATTTCTTTAGTCCTGTTTTTCATCTCAGACCCGCACCTCCCGCAGAACTTGTGATCCCTGTTCCAGTGGATAATCTGGATGGCTCTTCCTGCCAGAGCAAAAATCTCTCCATCTATTTTCCCAAACAAGGTGCGCAGCCTCTTGAAATAGAGTGTCTCCGGTAGTGCGACAGGTTTCGATAACTCGGCTGCATAGATATCGACTCCATCATAGGTACCGATATACAGGCTGAACTCTGCTGAAAACCCTAGCTGCAATGGAGGCGTGGAGTTGAGAGTAATTTCACCTCCTTCTCCTTGCTGAACAAGCAGGCCGTCATTGTGAAAAACAAACCAGAGGGCGGACGCGGCTGCCACCTTGTTCGGCGATATGCCTGGAACAAACAGTCGGCTCAGGGAGAAGGGGGATAAACGCGTTTTATTATATGGCATTGGCTTTTTTATCGGGTTAGTCCCGTCGAACTGGAAATATCCGGGTTGAGAGCTTTTATAGACACTCTTGTGTCAAAAAGTCAAGGCAGGATGACTAAATATTTGTGCCATTTAGAGTGTTTGATTCATTTCCTTGTTTTGGTTGGACAAAAAGTGTACTTATCAGGATAATGGAGAGGAAGAGAATATTGAGAAAAATCCCGCTTATCGGGAGTGATATAATACACAACGGAGAGTGACGGTGAAGATCTTAATTGCCGAAGATGAGCTGACCACAAGGATGCTTGTCCAGGTGAGCCTTGAAAACTGGGGCTACCGGGTTGACAGTGTAGTGAACGGACAGGAAGCCTGGCTGGCTCTCAAGCAGAAGGATGCTCCCGATATTGCCATCCTTGACTGGGAGATGCCGGAGCTTAATGGTCCCGAGGTGTGCAGGAGGGTGAAGGAGATGGGGGGTGAGAACTCTCCCTATATCATTCTGCTGACAGGAAGGGACAGTAATAACGATATCGTTAAAGGGTTTGATGCGGGGGCCGATGACTATATGACCAAACCGTTTAATAATAATGAGTTGCGGGCACGAGTCCGGGTGGCGGAGCGACTGGTACGTACACAGACCTCCCTGTCGGACTCAGTCTCAGAGTTAAAAGAAGTACTTAATCACCTTGAGATGATCCAAGAGGGCGTAGCAGTCTGCCAATCCTGCTGTAATATTCTCAGTAATGACGATGATCAGTGGTATTCCATTAAGGAATCAGTGGAACATCAAAACGATCCACGCTTTATCCAGACTGTTTGTCCCAATTGTACTCAGGAGTGATGGGGGCAGAAAAAGTTTCCTTCCCCCGTCATTTCTGCCTGTGCTGGAGTTACAGGATACCGAGGAACTTGGCTTTTTACGACGCCATCATACCATGGCTTCGTTCAGCCAGAAATCATGCAGATTGCAGAAGCTGGTGCCATAGATTTTTCCTTTATATCCGGCGGGGAGTTCATAGCTTGAGACCGCCTTTTTCACATCAGGATAAAACGTTTTTGCTCCCACCACAGTTCCATCTTCCAGAACCAGGGTGTGACGGATGATATAATGCTTTTCACTCATGGGGTGTTTGGTGTCCAGGGTGACCTTGCTGCCTTCAACGGTGATTGACGGGAGGTGAGAACCCACCTTTTTACCCCATTTCCCCGGGTTATCTTTTGTGTAGACCACGCCTGAAAATGCGTTGCCTGATGCCTGAACGGGCAGGGATTTACTCAGTGCAAGAACCGATGCTGCGACAATCGAACTTTTTATAAACTCTCTTCTGCTGCTCATAGAACACCTCCTATAGATGGGTTAATGATAACAGTTACTAATGCTGTATAAAAGTAAGAGCTCTGTCGAGAAAGTCAAGGCGGTGGTCCGGTGTTTCGTTTCGATCAGTCAAAGATTACAAGGGTGTGATCTTCACCAGCAAGTTCCTGATCAATAATGGCAGAGATAATATTCCAGTCACCACCAGCCAGTCCGGCACCGATCTTAGGGTAACCGAAACGTTGGCCGTGGAATTCTTTTTTCAGTCGTGCAAACAGGGTTCTTACCGCTTCATAGTCAACCAGAACAGTTTCCCCAGAATAGTTATATTGGGTATAGCCGTTGATTACAGTGAAGGTATGGCTATTCCTTTTGATGCTGGCCTGGCTGTAGTTGCCTAGTTTATCCCTATCGCCTTTTACAGTTGCTGCATCAGCATTTAAGGCTTCCGGAAATTCCGATCTGATCGCTCTTGCTATTCCTGCACCCATACTGCAGAAACAGTTGCAGCCATGAATGATTACATCAAAATGACCAGTGAGGCCAAGCTGCAGGAGGTCGCCATTGACGGTTTTCATGGCCGTTTTTTCATCTCTATGCCATTTTCTGTAACAAGTTGGACGAGGTTTTCATAGCTCTGTGCTCCCACTAGCTTGTGATGGCCCATGATAAAAGTGGGTACGGCGGTTATGGACTTGAATTTTGATTCTGCCCAGTCCTGGTCCACAGCCTTTTTAAACGATCTTGATGCCAATACTCCCTCAGCCTCCTCCAGGGGCAGACCGATATTCTTTACCAGTTGCAGCAGGTTGGGGATTTTCGCCAGGTTAATGCCATCTGCGAAATAGGCTCCGAATGCCGCCATATGAAATGAGTCACCTTTTCCTCTGGACTCTGCCCATAGACCCAGCTCCTGGGCTAATCTGCTGTTGCAGGTCATTGTTCTATCGCCAAAGGGAAGACCCAGTTCATCAGCTGTACGCTTCAGGTGGCTGACCATCTGGTGAACCTTTTCAGAACTGGCGTTAAACAGATCTTCCAGGAGTTGCCCCTCCTCAGGGGTATCCGGGTGAAGGGGGAAGGTTCTCCAGCGAACCTTCAGATTATATTCTTTCTGCAGTCGTTCAATACGCCCGGTAATGAAGTAACACCAGGGTCAGATATAGTCTGAGAAAATTTCGAGTGTATTCTTATTCTTTTTTGTCACGGGATGAGTTGTCTCCTGTTCGACGCCATCACTCTTCGAACCCTTTGCCGTTGCAGGTCGGGCATACCTGGTCAGGGGTGCACTGCATATCATCTTGTCCGTCCTGGGTTCCTGTCCATTCCTGGCTCACTTCACATACACCTTCGATGATCTTTTTCCCCTGACAGGTTGGGCAGGGGGTATTTTTTTCGTCTGTCATTGATAGCTCCTTTACATAAATGTCGGTTGATACTGCTTTGTAAGAAAAAGTTATGTTTTTCTGATTAGGTACGAAACTCAGCCGCCTTTTTCGTCATCCCCGCCTGCGCGAGGATGACAAACCTGCGGAACTTATTTCTCTTTTATTATCAACGTATTAAAATACTTCCACAGAATTGATTGAATTTCATACGTAATCAGTNNNAGTTGGTCTTATTTTGTGGTTCTGTCAACAGTTGGTGTAATACTTTTTGAAAAATGGACAGTCTCCTAGCCCGCAAAGCGTCTATCAGATCTTTTGCCGGCGACGTCTTCTTCTGAAGACTGCATCCAGCCGGAACTGCTTTCCCGAACTTCATCAAACGCTGCTATGTAAGGTTTTAAATCCAGTAGAGGTGTACCGTCGAGGACGTCAATACCCTGCACTGTAATGATATTTCCCTCGATTTTCTTCAGCCTGACCAGAGAGAGTCCTATATGGTTGGGACGAAGGGGGGACCTGGTGGCAAAAACACCTCGCTTGCTTGTATCCATAAAGGGTGTCACCTTCAGTGCTGTCTTCTTAGCCATATGGAATTCATAGAGTAGATAAATGTGACTGAACCCGTCGAGATCTGCCAATCCCTCTATAAATTCACTGTTGACTTCAATGGTGCCGATGATCTTTTTTGCCCCTTTTGGCTGAATGGGCATATCTTCCAGGGTTGTGAAAGGTGTGTGAATTGTGCCTATTTTTTTCATGTTATTTTTTTACAGCCCCTTATCCTTCTGAAGCTTTAAGTTTTGCGATACCATACTTCAATTACCAGTAATACAGCGCCCTGTTGCTAAGTTCCTGCTCTATTTCCAGGAGCCTGTTGTATTTGGCGATACGTTCGCTGCGTGAGGCTGACCCGGTTTTCAGCTGACCGCCGTCCATTGCCACGGCAAAGTCGGCCAGGAATGTGTCTTCAGTTTCACCTGAGCGGTGTGAAATAAAGTAACGCCAGCCATTATCCCGACATAGACGTACAGCATCAATACTTTCTGTAACAGTTCCTATCTGATTTAGTTTAATGAGTACGGAATTTGCACTTTTTTCTTTAATCCCTCGGGCAATATAGTGGGTGTTGGTAACAAAGATGTCGTCACCTACAATATCAATTTTGTTGCCGACTTTTCCTGTAAGTTTTTTAAAGCCGTTCCAGTCATTCTCCGCCAGAGGATCTTCCCAGGAAACAATGGGATATTTATTGATCCACTTGACACTGAGGTCGATAAGTTCATCAGAGCTCATTTTTCCGGCCCCGGACCAGGTCAGATCATATTGACTGGTCAAGTCGGGGGAAAATGAGCTGGCGGCACTGTCCAGTGAGATGGAAATATCCTCTCCAGGTTTATATCCGGCCTGTTCGATAGCCTGCATGATGATATCCATAACAGCTTCGTTGCTTTCCAAATTGGGAGCAAAACCTCCTTCATCTCCTACGCTTGTTGCAAGGCCACGTCCTTTGAGAATTTTTTTCAAGGTGTGAAAGGTTTCGGCAATATACCGTAAGCCTTCTCTAAATGTTGGGGCACCAACAGGAACAGCCATAAATTCCTGGAAATCTACACTGTTATCCGCATGCTCACCACCATTGATTATATTCATGGCCGGTACTGGAATTCTCCGCACGCCGGTACCGCCAAGGTACCGATAGAGTGGCAGACCAATTGACAATGCTGCTGCTCTGGCAACAGCCATGGAGACACCGAGAATTGCATTTGCCCCAAGATTGGATTTGTTCTCTGTCCCGTCAATTTCAAGCATCCTGAAGTCTATACCGGATTGATCTTCAGCTGACATTCCGCAAACTTCAGGTCCAATGCTACTATTTACATTCTCAACTGCCTTCAATACGCCTTTGCCGAGATATCGTTTTTTATCGCCGTCCCTGAGCTCGATTGCCTCATTTTCCCCGGTACTGGCTCCGGATGGAACCGAGGCTGCAGCTGTTGTACCGTCATTCAGTTCTACGAAAACCCTTACTGTCGGATTGCCTCGTGAATCAAGTATTTCCATTGCCTGAACCGATGTTACTGTACGCTTCATTTATATATCCTCATGTTGGTTGCCCGGTTTGATGGTAAGAAAGAAAGAAAACATTTCCGGGGAAACGGAGCTATTTCCAGGTAACTGTCCACGAATTCGTGAATTCATACCATAAACATTGAATCGATCAGGTCAAATAGTTCTGGAATTGCGTGTTTGGTCGGGTGCGGGTGAATTGCAGAATCTGTGGAAAATAGTAGTTGCAATGGCGTGGTCGAAAGTGTAAAAAAAAGTTTTTATTCTGGCTTTTTAGGTCTTTGTCACTCACAAATATTTGTTCGCCCCAAATTCAACCACACGGCTGGGGTAAAATACGTTGAGCACTTCTATTTAGTGCCTTACTTTCAAGTTTCTGTCATAAAAACCAGAAATTCAGGAAGGTCGTTTAAAATTTCATTGTTGAATATACTTTCATGTTTCGTTGTGAAATTCATTTCATGGGTGTTAGAACAAATAACTGTAAACTCAAGGAAAATTTATCGACGAACAAATGCTGGTTCAAGAGAGAACCAAAATAGTAGTAAATACTATCTGGGGGAAGATATTGATGGACCGGTGGATTCACTACTTATATACAGCTGTTGCCTGCTTGCTGGCCTGTATTGTATATTACAATTTTGCTATCAATAAGGCTTATGTCGAATTTGAGTTGGAAGTTACAGAGAAAGCTGATTTTAAAATCTACTGGGCAGAAAAGGGGCAAGTCTATTCCGAAAAGCATATGTCGGTGGTTGTTACCCGGCCGGGAAGAATACAATATAGTTTTTTCCTGACAAATATAAGAGATATTTCCCGGCTTAGGGTAGATACACACAACTATGCAGGGGAAGCAACTCTTCGGAGTCTCAGCGTAGAGCAGGCAGGCTATGCACCGATTAAACTTTCCGACAGCCGCAGCTTCAGGAGGCTGGCACCCCTTGCACAGATTGAAGATTTCCGGGCAGCAGATGATGGTTTGTGGCTCAGGTCTACAGGAGAAGACCCTAACTTTGAACTTCTCATCAATCCCGATTTTGTCGGTATCAGTCCAGGCTGGCTTTTATTCCGATTTGCTGTAGTTATCCTTTTTGTTATCCCTGTCTGCTTGGCTGTTTCCTACTTAGCTAGAGATTACTTGTTTGTCCCGGTCTTTCTCTCCGGAGTGCTGGTGCTGATTATTGTCATGGCAGGGATAAGTGAACGTAATGCCCATCCGGATGAGTATGTCCATTTACAGGCGACATCATATTATGAAGACCACTGGCTACCGCCGCTGTTCGGTGACGACTCTGTCCGTGATTCCTACAGTGTATACGGTGTTTCACGGCTGAATAACGGAGAGGTATATTATCTCTTTTCGGGTAAATTTCATGGGTTGCTCGAGAGTTTCAAAATCCCTGAATATTTCTCGATGAGAATGTTTAATATTTGCCTCTTTGGTCTGATACTACTCAGCACCATAAAAAACCACTATGCGAGAATGGTAGCGATACCTTTTCTTCTCTCACCGCAGATCTGGTATGTTTTCAGTTACTGCTCCTCCGATGCTTTTGCCCTTTTTGTCACTTTTCTGGCTGGTTGTCAACTCGTTAATCCTGCAAGTTGTTTTAGTCGATTTCTAAAAGGCGGGTCGCAGCAATTTATATCGGGGCTGTTGGTAATGGGGTTTCTTTTGGGCTGCCTTTTTTTGCTGAAAATGAACTATTACCCGTTTATCGCATTTTTTTACTTCTGCCTTGGAATACAGCTTTTTTTCAACATCGTTTCTCGGGAAGATCGAAATTTTGCTTTAAGGCGGTTGGCTGCTGTTACAGCTGTAGGCATTCTCTTTTGCGGATTACGGCTGGGGGCGGATTATATGGTCAACGGTTTTGATCTGGACAGCAAGTTCCGTGAAGCACAGGAGCAATTTGCCGATCCCAAATATAAGCCCAGCACAGAGCTGCATGAAAAGTATGGTACCCTGCTAAGAAAGGATAGAGGGGACACGTTGCGGGATTTGGTGACAAGGGATCATTGGTTTGAGAAATCCTTCCAGAGTGGTTTTGGTGTGTTTGGTTATTTTACTATCTCAGCTTCACAAATCTATTACGACATGGTGCGCTGGACAAGTGTGGGGCTGCTGGTCTTTGTATTTGGTTCGATCTTTATACGCGGGGGACTTGTAAATAGCACTGTTGCCTTTTCGGTACTTGTCGTGTTCGGTCTTTTGATCGCTGCCTCTCTTCACCGGTCCTGGACGTGGGATTTCCAGTCTCAAGGCAGGTATCTCTTTCCCATTGTACCTATATTCGGCATTCTCTATGCCAGGACATACAGGGTTATTTACCAACCGCTTCTTATTCTAGGGGTGAGTTCCATGTATTTTCTGGGGATGTATGTCTTTATTTTTGAGGCTCTGGTGAGAATTCCTAAGGTTGTGTTTCACTGATATCAAATGGTTTTTTCCTCTCACATATTTCTGTTTTATTTTTTACCCCTAGGCCTGCTTTTCTACTACTGTACGCCGAAGCGGGGGAAAAATGTAGTACTCACAGGGATAAGTTATATTTTTTATGGCTGGTCAAATCCCCTTTTTACTCTGCTGATGTTTTTTTCCACCTTGGTGGACTATGCCTGTGGGCTGGTTATAGGGAGTACTGCAGTGGAACGGAAACGGATTAGAAAGATAGCTCTTTCTGTTTCGATCTTTTCAAATCTCTCCCTGCTCGGGTTCTTTAAATATACAGGCTTTGCCATGGAGAGCTATAATCAACTTTTCTCCCTTCTTGGCGTAGGCAATTTTGACCCGGTACCCGTTCTCCAATTTTTACTGCCCCTTGGTATCAGTTTCTACACCTTTCAATCAATGAGCTACACCATTGATGTCTACCGGAGAGAGGCTACTGCCATTCATAATTTCCCTGATTTTGCCTGTTTTGTTTCCATGTTTCCTCAACTGGTTGCAGGCCCTATCATCCGTTTTCAGGAGGTGGCTGATCAACTGGCGGTTCGTGTTCATTCCCTGGAAAAATTTGCCAGAGGTGTTGCTTTTTTCAGCCTTGGTATGGCCAAAAAAGTTCTTCTCGCCAATTCCTGCGGCATAATCGCCGACCGGACTTTTTCTGCAGGGTCACTATACTGGGTTGATAGTTGGTTCGGTATTGTAGCCTACAGTTTTCAAATATATTTTGATTTCAGTGGTTACTCTGATATGGCTATCGGT
>DEIL01000027.1:19508-42733 GCA_002352445.1 Desulfobulbaceae bacterium UBA2775 | reverse complement strand
ACAAGAACTGCAATTAACCTGGCGATAGTCATGCTCCTGGGCGGATTGTGGCATGGTGCCTCGTGGAATTTTATTGTCTGGGGCGGGCTCCATGGCCTTCTTCTGGGAGCGGAGAGAATGTATGGCAGAAAACCTGTATACTTTTTTCTGCCCCGCTTTTTCAGGATAGCTTTTACTTTTATCCTGGTATTGATAGCCTGGGTATTTTTCAGAGCTGAAACCTTTAGCGGTGCTCTTTACTATCTTGGCAGTATGTTCGGTATGGTTGATGTGCCACAGACGTCACTCCTGCTGGGAGGCCTTATCTATACTTCTTACTCTTTGGCAGCGATGAGTGTTGCTGCTCTTGTTGTCTGGCGCGCGCCACAGACCTGGGACTGGTCGAGAAAGCTGACTCCGTTGAAGATTGCAGTGGTAGTGATAATGTTGGTCATCTCGGTTGCTGTCCTGAGTACACAGTCATATAACCCGTTTATATATTTCAATTTCTAGTATGAAGAAAAAGAAACTGAGCAGAGAAGCGATAGCCGGGGCTGAAGTCGGTCATACCGATATCAGTCGCGGAGGGGGGATTGGATTGACCGCCTGTTTTCTGCTGCTCATTTTTCTTGTTCCCCTGGTACAGCTGGCCTTGGATAAAGGGGAGGACTTTGGGCCGTTTGCAGGAGGACAAGGTGAACAGAAGGGTTCTGTCATTGCTGTAGTGAATGCTGCCAACAAAAACATCATAAAAAATATGCGGCAATTGGAAACACGGTTGGAAGACGGGAGCTTTCTCCGGCAGATTTTTCTTCCCTCCCTGCAATATCTGTTTACCCGTTTTCTTGGGCAGGGTAATGAAAAAGTACTGCTTGCCGGTGACGATTACCTTTTCTATTCAGTTGGATTAGATTATCTGGTTGGGCAGCCGTTTCTTTCCTCTGATCAATTGTTGAAAAGATCAGAGGGGAATGATATTTGGGAATCACCTGTACAACCTGACCCTGTAGCGGCAATAGTACATTTCAGGGATCAGCTTTCCCTTCTCGGCATTGAGCTCCTGGTCGTTCCTGTTCCGGTTAAAGGTTCTATTGAACCTGAGAAGCTGGTATCCGGTAATTTTACCAGACCGTTGAGAAATCGTTCCTGGCCCGATTTTATAACTGAATTGATAAGCAGCAACATTAATATCTTTGATGCCGGTCCTGCACTGGTTGACTATTCTCGTCATCGTGGGGGGGCATTTCTGCAGACCGATACCCATTGGCTACCCGGAGCAATGGAGAGTGTGGCTGAAAAGCTGGCAGAACACATAGGCACAGCTTTTCCACTTCTCACGGGAAAAAGTGAATATCAGGTAAGACCGGTAAATATTAGCGGAACAGGTGATATTGCCAAGATGTTGACCCTGCCCGGGAATGTGAAACTTTTTGCCGAACAGCAGGTTGAAACGCATCAGGTGCTCAATGACCAGGAAGAATATTGGCAGTCCGATCCAGATAGTGCGATAATATTGCTTCTTGGGGATTCTTTTACCAATATGTATTCCTTTAATGGGTTGAACTGGGGCTTTGGTGCCGGTCTTGCCGAACACCTCAGCCATAAATTAAAGCAACCTCTGGACCTCGTCGCAAGAAATGATTCTGGAGCCTATGCCACTCGAGACATACTGGCACTTGAGCTGTTGCGAGGACGGGACAGGCTTGAGGGCAAAAAACTTGTGATCTGGGAATTTTCTGAAAGAGAGCTGTCCTCAGGCGATTGGAAATTAATTGAACTGGAGTTGAAAGATCCGGTGGAGAGTGGTTTTCTTATTGTAGATCCGGGGCAGAAGATTAAGGTCAAGGGGCTGGTATCATCGATTTCCGTCTCTCCACGGCCTGGATCAGTGCCCTATACAGATAATATTGTCACCATGCATCTTGTTGATCTTCATGGTACAGATGGTGAGAAGGCCGAACTGCAGCAGGCGCTTGTCTATGGCTGGGGAATGCGGGAGAACAAGTTAACAGAACTGGCGGCGGTACGGTCAGGTGATAAAATTAGTCTTACTCTCTCCTCCTGGGAGAATATGGAGGGGGAATATGGCGGTTTTCGGCGAACACCGCTTGCGGATGAGATGCTGGAACTGGAATTACCAAACTGGGGGAAACTGGTAGATGAAGATTAAAATGATCAAAAGTGCGTGCATAGGCCTTCTTTTCCTGGCTGTCACCACATCGTTGAGTGGGGCAGCATCATTGACTGCCGGCGCCCGTGATCTCGTTAAAAACGCAGGAGACAGCAGCGTTGTAAAAGGGACAGATGGCTGGTTTTTTCTCAAAGAAGAACTTGTTCATGTCGGTTCCGGCAAGTTCTGGGGAGAAGAGGCTGCTGCGGTTTCACGAACCTCCAAAAAACAATTTGCAGATCCGTTGCCGGCAATTCTGGAATACAATAAGCTGCTTTCCGAGCGAGGGATTGACCTTTATTTTATGCCGGTTCCACCAAAAGCTCTTGTCTACCCGGATAAATTGGGTGCGGGAATCGATGGAGATGGCTCGATTGAGCAGGTGGCCATGTATGAGGAATTCTACACTCTTCTTCGGGCTGGTGGTGTTAAGGTCGTAGACCTGCTGCCTGTTCTTCTTGCAAAGAAGAAGGAGAGCGATCTCTACTGTAAAACGGATACTCATTTTTCAGCGGACGGTATAGCTCTTTTCGCTGATGCTGCGGCTGCCGCAATAAAGAAAGCAGACTGGTATAGTGGTGTTGCAAAGAAAGAATACCTGCAGTCAGCCAAAACTCTTGGCATCCATGGAGATCTGGCTGAAATGGCTGGCTTGAAGGATCTGAATGAGCCAATTGAGCTTTCCTTTGTGACAGTAAAAGAAACCGGGAAACAGGAAGTGAGTGATCCCGGAAGTCCGGTGATCCTGCTGGGGGACAGCCATACTCTGGTGTTTAGCGCTGGAGGTGATCTGCACGCCAAGGGAGCCGGCCTTTTTGACCATCTTTCTGCGGATCTCGGTTTTCCTGTTGATCTCCTGGGGGTACGGGGTTCGGGGGTTACGCCGGCCAGGATCAAACTCTATCAGCGGGCCAAAAAGGATGGCGACTATCTGAAGGGTAAAAAGGCGGTTATCTGGTGTTTTACTGCCCGTGATTTTACCGGATCAGGTGGCTGGCGGGAGATTCCTGTAGCTCCCTGAAAGTATCAGTAGTATCCTATTTCTCTTTCTCAATAAGCCCTTTAACAAACCAGCGCTGCATTGATAAAACAACCAGAACCGGCGGCAGCATGACCATCATTGCCGCTCCCAGAGCAACATTCCACTCTGGTAAATCATCAGCCTGGGGAATGAGATCCTGGAGACCGATTACCGCTGTGGTCATATCGGGGTTTGTGGTGATGAGCAGTGGCCAGAGGTATTGGTTGTATCCATATACGAACTCAATAACGATCAGTGCTGCAATATTGGTTTTTGAGAGGGGAAAGAGGATCTTGCGGAAGAACGTCATGGGGCTGGCCCCGTCCATTTTTGCCGCCTCGCAGAGCTCTTCCGGTACTGTCAGGAAAAATTGCCTGAAGAGAAAGGTGCATGTCGCTGAGGCTATCAGGGGCAATGTCAGGCCAGTGTAACTGTCAAGCAGAGACCAGTTCAGACTCACCTCTATGTCATGACCGGCAAACCAGGAGACGAGACCATTCAGGTGTAGTACGTCCCACAACCCCTGCAGGGGGCCAAGGAGATTGGCAGCCATTTCGTAGGTGGGGAGAATTCGTACTTCCACCGGCAGCATCAGGGTACAGAAAACAGAGGCGAAGGCCACCACTCGCAATCTGTAATCGAAATATACAATAGAAAAAGCACCAATCATGGAGACGGTTATTTTCCCTACGGTAATCCCCGTAGCCATGATAAAGGAGTTGAAAATCTGGTTTCCAAGGTTGCCTCTTGTCCATGCCTCTTTCATGTTGACCATAAACTGGTCGCCGGGAATGAGGGGCATGGGAACTTTTGAAACGTCTTCCAGGGGAAGAGTTGCAGCTATGAGACTGTAGATAATTGGAAATCCCACTATAAGAATCCCCACCATGAGGAAGATGTAGGTGAAGATATCTAATATGGGCGTTTTTTCAATCATGATGGTTATCCGGTATACTGGACTTTCTTCTCAACATATCTGAATTGCAAAAAAGTTATCAGAATTATCAGGGACATGAGTACAACAGACTGGGCCGCAGAGGATCCCAGATTTAAGCCCACAAATCCATCTTGATAAACTTTGTAGACGAGTATGTTTGTTGAACCGCCTGGCCCCCCCTGAGTAACTGTATGAATCACGCCGAATGTTTCAAAAAAGGAATAAATAATATTCATCACGGATAAAAAGAAAAATGTAGGAGTGAGAAGCGGAAATGTTATTGCCCAGAATCTCTTGAACGGGCTTGCCCCGTCTATTGCAGCAGCCTCAATGAGAGATCTTGGAATTGCCTGCAGTCCTGCCATGAAAAAAACAAAATTATAACTTATCTGTTTCCATGAACTCGCCATGGTGATCATTATCATAGCATCTTTACCATAGAGGACCGGGTTCCATTCTGTTCCAAACCAATTGTTGATAGTTAATGCAACAATTCCATAAGAGGGATGGAGGAGAAAGAGCCAGAGTATGCCGGAGATGGCCGGTGCCACTGCATATGGCCAGATGAGAAGGGTTCTGACGAGGGCAGTTGCCCGGAGAGCCCGATTGGCCATGGTGGCTATAAACAAACCTAAGGTTATAGAGACGGTCGCCACTGCAATACTGAAAGTGATCGTGGTTACAATAGATTTCAGGTAAAGAGGGTCTGTAAAGAGTTCAATGTAGTTATAAAACCAGACAAACTTGCTGCTTCGCCCGAACGGATCACTTAGAAAAAAGGACTGGCTCAGCCCCTGAAGCGCTGGCCAGTAAAAAAAGGTCAGAGTTACAAGGATCTGAGGGAGGATAAGCAGATAGGGCAGATATCCAGACTTAAAGGTAGATCTTTTAATCATACTGTGAATATAAACAGAAGCTTCTTCCACCTGAAAAAGCTTCTGTCAATTTCTATCCTATTTATAGGTTTTTTCGAAAGTTCTCAGCTGCACATTACTTCTCTTAACAGCATTATCGAGGGCTTCTTTAGGCGTTTTCTTGCCATTCCATACAAGCTCCAGCTCTTCATTAATGATGTTTCTGATCTGTACGAAGTAGCCCAACCGCAATCCTCTTGAAATCTTGGTGGGTACCGCTCTGTTGAGCTGGTCAATTCCAACCGCTTGCAGTGGGTTTTCTTTAAAGTATCCCTTGGCTTTAAGATCATTATAGGCATTCATAGTAATGGGGAAGTACCCGGTCTCTTTATGCCAGTAGCTTTGCATTTCGTTGGAGGAAAGAAATTTGAGGAATGCTGCAACACCTTTGTATTCTTTTTCACTGTGTCCATTAAGAATCCAGAGTGAGGCACCACCAATTATACTGTTTTGGGGCTTTTTCATTGATGCTTCAACAGGCAGAGGTGCAGCATCCCATTTGAAGTCCTTGACAGCTTTTTTTAGTTTAGCAATTCCACTGACTGAGTCTATATACACAGCGGCATTTTGGGCGATGAATTCGGCCTTTGGTCCCTGATATTTCTGGCCGCCATACATAAATCGCTTGTCTTCTGTCCAAGTCTTGAGCCGTTCGATATGGCTGATTACCAGAGGATTGTTAATCATCAGTTCGGTATCCAACCCTTCATAACCATTAGCTTTGCTGGCGAAAGGAGTGTTGTGGATAGCACTGTAGTTTTCAATCTGTGTCCATGATTGCCATGCAGTTACCATTCCCGCAGGAGCTATACCTGCATCCACAAGCTTTTTAGTGATTTCACCCAGTTTATCCCAGGTAATTGCTTCCGTCTTTGAAAGAGGCTCAATCCCTGCCTTTTCAAACATGCTGACGTTGTAATACATGATGGGGGTTGAGGAATTAAACGGCATGGACATGAGGTTGCCATCGGCGTCCATGTAATAAGAGAGCACTGCCTGGAGATAGTTCGACCAGTCAATGTCGTATCCGGCTTTTAACATGAGTTCGTGAACAGGATAAATTGCCCCGGACTGCATCATGGTCTGTGTACCTACTTCAAAAACCTGAAGGATATGAGGCTGTTTTTTTGCTCTGAAAGCAGCGACCCCGGCATTCATAACCTCATCATAATTTCCTTTATTGGTTCCGACCACTACATATTCAGACTGTGAATCATTGAAACTTTTAATCATTGTATCGACTACTTTACCCCTGGCGCTTCTCATGGCATGCCACCAGTTAATGGTGACAGGCTCTGCACACACCGCTGCAGGTAGCGCAAGGCAGATTCCAACAGCAATTACAACCAAGTGCTTCAATTTCATGATGTTACCTCCTGAATAAAAATTGATAAGTAATGGGACACTGGACAGTACTCTTTGAAACAGGGCATAAGCCCCGGTCTTGAAAAGTTTCCATCTGTTTCGTCGCCATAGGTATAGAAACAGTACAGCATACTAATACTGCAATAGTAGGTAATGAATTGAGAGTCAAGGTATAATTTCATAGAAAAAAAGAGTTGTGCTATCTATATATTTATTGTTTTTTAAACATTGCTATTCATTGATAAAAACGAGCTGCTCAAAAAGGTGGGTTTTACGATGACGGAACTGAAGTTTAATAACGTTGTAAAAAAATATGGCAAGGTTGAAGTTGTCCATGGAGTTAATCTGGATGTAAAAGATAAGGAATTCCTCGTCTTAGTAGGTCCGTCCGGATGTGGAAAGTCTACACTTTTAAGGATGATAGCGGGGCTTGAGGAGATCTCGGAAGGCACTATCTCAATTGACGGCAGGGTCGTAAATGATGATGCCCCTAAGGATCGTGGTCTGGCTATGGTGTTTCAGAATTATGCTCTCTATCCTCATATGGATGTCTATGAGAATATGTCCTTCGGTCTTAAACAGAGCAAAACACCAAAAGATGAGATCCGGCAGAGGGTTGAGGAAGTGGCTGATATACTAGGTCTTGAGGATTTGCTCCTCCGGAAACCACATGAACTTTCCGGTGGTCAGCGTCAGCGGGTGGCCATGGGAAGAGCCATGGTGAGAAAACCTTCTATTTTTCTCTTCGATGAACCCCTGTCAAATCTTGATGCCAAGTTACGTATCCAGATGAGAGCAGAAATAAAAATGCTTCACCAGAGGGTTAAATCAACAATGGTCTATGTTACGCACGATCAGGTGGAAGCTATGACCCTGGCGGACCGAATTGTTGTGCTTAAAGATGGTTATATTGAACAGGTTGGAACTCCTCTGGAATTGTTCTTAAAACCAGCCAACATGTTTGTTGCCGGTTTCATAGGGACTCCCCCTATGAACCTTGTCACGGGTAAAATCAAAAGAGAGAGCCTGGGAGATTTTCTGGTATTTGGCAGTGATCTGAAAATTCCAATTCCTCCGCGCCCCGAGGCGATCATGGAAGATGGGCAGGATGTAGTAATGGGAATACGAACCGAAGAACTCACAATTGCTGACGAAAACAACTCCAATCGACCAGAGTGGATTTTTCCCGGAGTCGTAAGAGTCGTTGAACCACTGGGGAATGAAAATCACTTCCATGTTGCTTTTGGAGGTGTGACATTTGTTGCCAGGTGTGAAGGTCGCAGAGCCATAAAAAGCGGTGAGAAAATTGAGATTGCTTTCAACCTTGAGCAACTGCACATCTTTGATACAAAAACGACAAATGTCATCTATCAGGAGATGTGAGTTCTCCTGTACTTGAAAGATGTCCCTTGAAAGAAGTTTCTTGTGATTCATCTCCTTGATAATTTGAGCTGTCTCTATTCAGGGATCATTGCCAGCAAGTTGGGTGAAGGTCAGATACACTTGCCTATTGGCATATCATTTTTCCCCCAGCTAATTGCCGGTTCGATTGTTCGCTATCATGATGTTGCACGACAAATTGTGCGGCGCACTGTTTCATTGGTTGACTTATCCATCCCAGAACCACAAGCCTTCATAAGGAACTGTGATATGGGCATCAGAAATTAACCTGCAGACGGGACATGATGATATCAGCCCTGCCGCTTTTAATGGGAGGCTCAGCACGATCCTCCACGGTAACATGGATATAGTTGGTCATGAGCCGTATCTTTTTCCTGAGATACCAGTTTACTCCGGCGGAGAAATTACGTTCTTTGCCACCATAGATAAACTTGTCATTCAAGTTTACCTGTGAAAGGCGAAGAGCCAGTTCAACAGCTCCCCATCCTGTTGTGCCGAAACGAAATTCGTTTTCCGGAACTATCCCGGTAAAAATGCCACCCCCTGTAAGATATTTTCGACTTTCCCCGGTAACAACCCAGCTTCCCTGGGCATACCACCCATTGAATTGAAGACTGCTGTAAGAGTTGACAATGTTGTGGAAATATTCACCCTGCAATGAGATGGGTCCGTTTTTCCAGGCCGCTTCCAGGCTGATCAGTTCCTGCCCTTGATCGTAAAAAACTGCAGTGTCGACCAGGCGATCGTCTGTGAGATGTGATTCAGGTCGTGTTCTATCCTGTGCCGTAGGGTCATTTATAGAATCATCACGAAAACGATGCAGGTAGGACAGTCCGAGGTGGACCAGTTCTCTGCCGTTATCCCTGTATATTGGCAGTCCTGTAAGACGTCCGGCCAGATCAAAGCCATTGGCATCGGAAATCTGATCCTCGGCATCACCAGCATCACTGTAGGAACCGGTATTATGGAACAAACCGGTCGCCCAGGTCATCTTTTCTTCATTCCATGTACCGTTTGCAGTGACACCGAAATTTCTGAAAGGGCTAAAGGCACGGGTCGGCAGGCTAGGCTCCATGAAGGTCAGGTACGTACTGCTCGTCAGCATATCCAGGGAAAACGGTTCCTTCATATGGCCAAAGGTGAAATGAGGAAGGATTGAGCCTTTGGTGAAGCGGAGCCATTCATCCTTGACATCTTTCACGTTGGCAAAATCAATCTCAAGCTTAAATTCAAGCATATCCCAGGCATGTCCCAGAAGTGACACACTGAGGTGGCGAAAGTTGTCATGAGAGCCATCGAAATCAGGAAAAGCAACTTGCAATTCCTCATCCGCATTGATGTTTCCCAGGTCGTAATTGATCTTGCCGCCAACGTGGAGATCAACATGACTTTCTGGTCCGGTCAGGCTGATGCCGTCATCCCAGTAAATATAGTTGCCGACAGGGGGCGGATTATTTGCACTCACAGCAAGGGCGGGAGCCGTGCCGGCCAGGCTGGTAAGCATAACAAAGAGGGCAACTCTATTTTGTTTGAATATTCTTTTGATTGGTTCTATTGGTCTTCACAAAGCGTTTGTAATTGCTGTAGTTGCCCCCGGCCTGGTCATCAGATCGGGGGGGCATCGTCGTGTTGATTCTTTCAAATGTACGGTCCTTAGTAGGTCGCACGTGGATCCGTGCGGCCATCGTTCGAGTTATTTGAGTGCTATCTTCAGCCCCTCACCAGCCAGGGTAAGTCTTACTCCTTCCTGGACTGATTTCAGCTTAATAAGCATGTCTTTCCTGTTTACCCCTGTTAAATAATGCAATAGTTATCCCCTCTATTTAAGAAACAGAAGGCCCTTTTATGCCAGATTGTTTTTTTGAAATGCAGGTCAAGTTTTAAAAAGCCTTATGGTAATATCTATTTAAGTCAAAAAGACCGGATTGAACCGGTTGATCTTTTGCAAAGCGTGTCTGGAACCAGTCATAATGAACCCAGAAATCGTCATCGGCCCGGTTGACGCTGTAGTTTCGCAAGCGTTGGAGATCTTCTGGATTGTCTTGTATGTTTTCAAAGAGATAGAGAAGATCTGGGAGTTCATTGATAGTGACATCAAAAAAATAATTGGGATAGGATCCGATAAATCCTTTCAGAATATCAATCCGATCCCTGGAGCTGTCAAGGACGCTGTTTTCACCAAAGAGATAGCTTACATTGCCATGCCAACGATTGACCACCAGTGAAACCACGAGGTCCTCTTTATCCGGCAGGCGAATTCGCAGGTAGGCAAGGTTGCTGTTGAAATCACTAAACAGCCGGACCAAAGACGTCCCGGGCCTTGAAACACAACGCAGGCCCTGGAGAAAATCACTTTTATCTTCATATTGATCCGGGAGTGGCGGGTGCGTTGCTCCGCCGGGGAAATAGTTGACAGGGTCAAAACGAATCTCTGTCTGCGGTGAAATGTGGCTGTTCACCACCTGCTCAATGAATTCTCTTTTGTTATCGGGTGTGCTGAAGGTGATTCCTGACGGCATATCTGTCTGAAAGGTGTGGATATCCTTGTATTTGATTCCTTCATACCAGGCTTGCAGCATTTCTTTGCGTTTTTCGGCAGGCATGAACTGCAGGAAGTAACTCTCCCCCTCAACCCTTAGAGTATCCATGTACAGACGTACTGCCAGTTGATGGCCTACTGTGCCGTAGATATCAAAACCCGCCACCAGGGCGTAGTAGATCCGTTCAAGCAGGGGATAGTCGATAAGCCACATTGTGCGGGGAAGTTCACCCAACACCCCTTTATGTACCGAAGCGCTGTCAAAGTGGCGGTAGACGGTGAGCAGGGGGGTGTCGGTCGCTTTTTCTCCTTTCCACAGTGCGCTATAGTCAAGGCCGTTGAAGTAATGGGCAGCATAAAAGTCCTGCCTGGCTTTGAAAAACTGCTGAACATCTCTGTGGTAGGGATTGTCGGCAAGCTCAATGACCGGAAAGTCACTGCCCAGTTCAATGGGCATTTTCAGATTATTGCGTTGGTGACGTAAAAACCCGGGAAACTGGAGGCTTAGATCATGGTCAGGATCCATGAACATGACCCAGAAATGGTCCTGAATCACGTCGAGTGCAATTTGTCCCTTGCAAACCGGGCCTCGGATAAAGGTCATGACAATATAATGGGCATGGTCGAGCAGGAACTGGTAGCGGGAGCGGGCAGGGATCTGCTCAAAGGAGACAAAGGGATTGGCGCTCAGTTTTGGCTCATAGCCGACCCTGTGTGGTTCTGCAGGCCATTCAGGCTCGATGAAGAGTTCCTGCAGGCGAATGAACTCACCATTATCCAGGGTGAATACCATGTGGGTCTTATGAACGATGGTGGAATAAATTCGGCGGAAGCGGTAGTAAAAGGGCGCGGTTCCTGGATCATCATAAGGACGGATCGTGGCGATCAGATCAATGGGTTCACCGGCCGGGGTACGTGATCGCACCAGTTCATAAAAGTTTTCTCCATTTGTATCAAAGTTGATCTGGGCCAAAAAAAGATGCTCATAGATGTATCTGGCCGTCATCGCATGCTTGGCATCACCCTGATTGAAAAATTCCTCCCAGCGATCGATAGAGGCAAGATCCTTTTCCGCAGGCGATGAGAGGATTTTCTGTTCCTGTGGGGATGGACCCTTTGTGCCTTGAACCAGCCAGCCGGCTATGGTGTTGAATTCATCTTTCGTTAAGGGGGGAAAGCCAAAGGGCATACCGCCGTTGGGATGTTTTTTTAAATAGCCGCCAAGCTCACTGCCGTTTTCGGCACAGGTAAGGTCTTCGGCCTCGGGAAAATAATCACCCTTGCTTTTGGGGTTGTCCATCTTGTGGTTGAGGAGTTCCAGCATCAGTGAGTTGTTAAACCCCTGGTCGGCATCGCTTTGGCTAACACTGCTGAATCCTTTTTCCCGCCACTCCCTGGTGGAGTGAGCATCGATAAATAACCGGGTCGGGTCCATGGTCTTCAAGCGGGTCGCGTTATATATCTGTTTCTTGCTGGCGCCGCGATCAAGACCCTCAAAGGAGCTGAGTTTCAGCTGGCAGGGTGAGTTATAGCAGGAATGACAGATAACACAGCGGCTGTCCAGGATCGGTTTGACCTCGGCCAGATACGCTATAGGTCTGTCAGGAATATGAACGGCAACAGGAGGGGGAGCTTTGGGGGCGCAGGCCGCCAAAGTCAGTAACAGCAGGGCGAGAAAAGATAAACGTATTGAATTTTCCATAGATAATTATTTATGGTTAAATATGATGGTACACATGCGGAACGGTATAGTTCCCGGTTGGTTCGAAAGGTCTTATGACCTTACAGCCGCATAAATCGGGTTGATTACCGCCAGCCGACTCCGCGACGACCGACCCCAACACCGTGGTAGCCACGGCCGACTCCTCCACCTACACCGATCATGTCAATGAATAAGGCGGTTGCGCCGCCGGTCTTGGGCATCTCGCCCTCGATCAACTTGTAGGAGTAGACCAGGTCGTTGCCGTCAACCATGGGATGGCTGACCTCGACCACAACGAGACTGTTTTCCTGCTTCCCCGGCTCAAGGACCGAGAGGGTGGCGTTGGGCGGGTCGGCTGCAAAGTTGTCCGGTCCTGCGCTCGCCTTCCATTCGTCCAGGTAGGCAGGCATCTCGATGTGACCTGCAATACGCACCGGGCGGTCCGAGAAATAGAGGGTCTGCTTACCGACCTTGACAAGGCGAAGGGTTTTGTCGTCGGCTTTCAGGTCCTCGGCCGTTTGAACGAACATAAGCTGAGGCTTCTCCTGTGCGGCATGGGCCACGAGCGGAAAAGAAGTGGTCAATGGAACGGCAACCGCGGCCAGTGCCGCGGCAGCCAGAAACTTGCGTCTTGTAGTCATTTTTTAATTTCTCCGATATAATTAAGTGTTGAGTCCAGTGGCTGCCGCAGCCTTTTCGGAACAATACAGTAATGTCCCATTGGTAAGCGTCTTTTCGGTGAATCTGATTTTATTTTCCTCTTGATATTCTTCCTTCCCCAAGGAGAGATGCGACGAGCTGTTGTCTACCGGCCGAATCCAGGACCTTAGACTCTCCAGGCGGCCCCCCTTACGGGGCCGCCTGGGTCATTTGCTTAAAGCTATTCGCTGGCCGGGTTGTTGTGCATGGCCGTCTCAAGTTTCTTGATGTCTTCCTGAGATAGCTTAGGCCGGTCGATGGTCAAGGTCAGCTTATCCAGCTTGCCGGTGAACCTGAACGGCGTTTTATAGTCCATATCGTCCACCGGTGTACCGGTATCGGCACCCACGTCGAAGTTCTCATCCCATTGCAGCGTCATTGGAATTGTCCTCTTCATCTTCTGCGTTGCTACAACCTTGCCGTCAACCTTGAGTGTGCCGGTGCCGCTGCGCCCCAGACCGCTTGGGCTTCCGAAGGCGAGTGTGCCGGCGCCAAGACCGTCGTACTTGAAGTCAAATTCAAGGATATGTTTGCCTGGTGTGAGCGCATCCGAACCTTGCCACTTGATGCGTTTGAGGTCAACCAGATTCCAGGTGAACACCGGCTTGCCCTTGAGCAAATAGAAACCGTAGCCTGCAAAGCGGCCACCCTGGGTCACGATCATACCCTCAGCGCCTTCCTTTGGAACATCAATCTCTGCCTTGAAGTTGTAAGAGGTGGCGATGATACTAGGCGCATCACCGTTGGGTGTACCGGTATTTTCACCGGAGTAGGTGAACACGCTGCGCCCGGCCGCAAGGCTGGGGCGTGGTTCAACCAGACGGGTAAAGGTGGTTGCATTCAGGGGCAGGACCTGGTTTTTCTCTGCTTCCTGCCAGAATAATGTCTCCATTTCTTTTAGTTTCTCGGGATACTTTGCAGCCACGTCCTCGTACTGCGTCCAGTCCTTGCTCAGGTCGTACAGCTCCCACGGCCAGCCCGCAGGATTATTGTGACCCTTACCGCTGTTATCCCACGGCGCGCGCATAACTTTGCTGCTGGCGATCCATCCTTCGTGATAGATCGCATGATCACCGAGCATCTCAAAGTACTGGGTCTTGTGGGTCGAAGGTACGTCCGCATTCTTTTTGTCAAAGGTGTACACCATGCTGACACCTTCGATGGGCTTCTGCTGAATACCGTCAACCATTTCGGGCTGTTTGAGCTGGGCCGCTTCGAGGATGGTAGGTACAATATCGATGACGTGGTGGAACTGATGGCGGATGCCGCCCTTGTCCTTGATTACCTTGGGCCAGGAGATGGCCATGCCTTGTTTGGTGCCGCCGAAATGCGACGCTACCATCTTGGTCCAGGAGAACGGTGTGTCAAAAGCCCACGACCAGCCCACCGACATGTGCGGATAGGTTAGATCTGATCCCCAGGCATCGTAGAATTTCAGTTGTGCTTCCACTGGCAGATTGACACCCTGTACTGCAGCAACCTCGTTCGGCGTTCCGTTTGGACCGCCTTCGGCGCTGGTGCCGTTGTCACCATTGATGTAGATGATCAGGGTGTTATCGAGTTTGCCCATGTCTTCGATGGCCTGGATGACCCGACCTATTTCGTGGTCAGTATAGGCCACGTAGGCAGCAAAAACATCTGCCTGACGGATGAACATCTTCTTCTCGTCTGCCGAAAGCTGATCCCATTCCTTGAGCATATCCTTGGGCCACGGGGTCATCTTTGCATCCGGTGGGATCACACCGAGCTTCCTCTGCTCGGCAAAAATTTTCTCTCGTAATTTGTTCCAGCCTTCATCGAACAGATGCATCTTGCTGATCTTCTCTATCCACTCCGGTGTTGGGTGATGGGGTGCATGCACGCCACCGGGCGCGTAGTAGAGGAGGAAGGGCTGCTCCGGATCGAGAGCATCAACTCGCTTCATGTAGTCAATGGCCTCATCCGCCATCGCAGTGGTCAGGTTAAAATCCGGGTTATCCTGGAATGGATAGATATAGGTCATGTTGCGGGCAAGATTGGCCGGCTGCCACTGGTTGGTATCCCCGCCCATGAAACCATAGAAGTACTGGAAGCCCATCCCGATCGGCCACTGGTCAAACGGTCCTATCGCAGATGACTGGAACGACGGCGTATTGTGATTCTTGCCAAACCATGATGTTACATAGCCGTTGTCCTTCATGATTTTGCCGACAGTAGCCTTATCCTTGGTCATAATACTGTTGTAACCAGGATAGCCGGTCGCTGTCTCAGACACGGTACCAAAGCCCATCTGGTGATGGTTGCGACCGCTGAGGAGCGCCGCCCGGGTTGCCGAGCACACCGCCACGGAATGAAAGTGGGTGTAGCGCAGGCCGTTATCGGCGATGCGGTCGAGCGCCGGTGTCGGGATTACGCCGCCGAAGGTGCTGGGCACAGCATAGCCCGAATCGTCGGTCATGATCAGCAGGACATTGGGAGCGCCTTTGGCTGGCGCCACGCGGGGCGGCCAGTAGGGTTTGGATTGCAGGACATTACGTTCAATCTTGCCGCCGAACGTCGTGTCCGGAAGCGGTGGGAGCTGGTTGCCCTCTATGGTCGTGGTGGCGCTCGGTGAGCCAAGCATGCCAGTGGTCTGAATTTCACTGCCGGTGGTAGAATTGTCATGAGGAGGTGATTTTATCTTGTCAATCTCCTTCTCCAACCCCTTCAGCACCGGGCCGGTAGCCGAAGCCGGCGCAGGACCACAGAATGTGCCTATAAACAGGGCACCTGCAATTGCGCATGCTGTTATACCTCCAATTTTTCTTTCTTTTTTTACAGACATCCTGTCTCCTCTTCGTACCATGGGTTGGCCTCCTTTTTTAAGGGACGATTTCCTTTTCATCAATTTCTTTCTGCCATCTTCATAAATGGCAAAATCTGCCTGCACAGCTTTGTTCTCCTTTAATGTATTCCTCCTGGAACCTCCCAACATGCAAGTTTCCAGCCTGATAATTTCAGTAGTTTCGATCTCGTTTGCTAGGTGGTTGGGATAGTATTAGAATCTGAATCCAATCCCCAACACAGGGCCACTCAACGTCATATCCTCCATGAGAAAATCGTCATCCATCTCGTAGCTCAGGTGCCGGTAGCCAAGTCTGATATCGCCCCAGCTGAACCGGTAGCCGACGGCGGCATACAACTGCCAGGTCAGGTCTGAGCCGCCGGTGCCGATATCGGCATAGTAAGGCAGATACCAGTTCTCATTAAAGTTGATAGCCCCCCTCACTCCAATGATACCGTCCAGAAGACCTTCGGAGTCGGATTTCTCTACTTCAGGTCCCCCGAAGCCTGCGTTGACATCGACATCAATCGACAGATAACGTACACCCCCGACAAGTGCCACTGTTCCCCGTTCGGCCTGCACTACGTCATAGCCGACTCCTCCGTTCAGGATCCACGAGCTGAGATCCATCCCAAGCGAAGCGTTGACAGGCACACCTGAACCTGCAATCACAGTCTGGTTGACGCTGTCACCGACATCCATGTAGACAACGTCACCAATGATCGACCATTTATTGTATTTGGACTGCCAGCCACCCATTAAAATCATGTTCAGGTTTTCGATAATGTTGGAGGCGTCTACAGTGAAATCTTCTCCAGGTCCAATCGAATCAGGAAAGTGCACGGTGCCGTCTATGCCGGCGTACCATCCATAGATGGTCAACTCGTGCTGCCAGGTGTCTTTATCCTGGGCATCAGCATAGGGTATGCAGCAGAAAAACAGCAGGACAAAAATTGCCCCAACGGTGGATTTTTTATAAACTGATCTCAATACTTTCACTTCTCCCTCCTCTTATCGTCATTTGATATTTATATTCCCTTAACTAGGAGGCTGTCCGAGAATAAGCATTTTCTCTCAAATCGAGGTTTTTCAGAAAAATAAGCACAGCAATATGTGTGATATTACGAGCATTATTTTTCTGAAAATAACGAAGAGTTGCGGCAAAATGCATTCTCGGGCAGCTTCCTACGAGCCTGGTCTCTGTCTTTATAGCTTTCAACGCCTACCAACCCGATTCACCGGGCCGCCACGGTTTGCCGGGGTACCCACGCCCGGTGTCGCCACCCTGGCTGTGGTACGCCGGGCAACACCCGCATAGCTGACCGGTGTTGCAGGGCGGCCGACCCTCGCCTCCACGGTAGCAATAAAGCTGTCATTTATGGTAGGCAGTATTTCTCCATTCCAGGCCAGGCCGGCAGCGACCAGAACAAGTATAAGCAGGGCTCTTCCTGTTACGTGTCTCATTGACTTCCTCCTTCCGGTGCACCCGGGGGTAACTCGTCGAGTTCGATAAGTGCATTATGGTCGAGTTTTATTGCATCGGCGGGTGGGGTGAATGTGAAATCAGACGGCGACGTCTCCACTCCGGTCTCCCAGCTTTTGATGCGAAGTGTATATTGTGGAGCGCTGTTTATGGTCTTGCTGGTGATAACCAGTTTGCGCGGGATGGGGAACGCACCTGCTTCCACCCATAGCTGCCAGTCGGTATCGAAGTTGCGAAAGGCAAGATGCTCGCACTCCCGGCCGTCGATTATGGCCGGACCGATGTATTTGGCCTCCATTACCCCAGCAGTGAGGACTTCGTAGGAATTGGACAGGAGAAGGTCGGCACCGGGCAGAGCGGCGCCGTGCCCTTCTCTGAGGGAATGAATCAACTGATCCACGCTCCCCGGACTATCAAACTGCGCGTAGCCATTGATATGTTTTCCGTAAATTTTGACACTCTTGCCGTCAAAGAACATCGACACATCAGCATGACCGCTTATCCTATGGGCACGCAGTTTCTCAGGGCGATTCAGCAACGCCTCACCGGAGTTGCTGAACTGGATTTTCTCCAGCAGCGGGGTAATGATTTCGATATCACTGTCAAAAGTGAGTTTGATCGTTTTCTGGCTGCCGACGTAGTCAGACATCGTCTTGAGGATGGCTGTTGCATCACTTTCTTCTGTCTGGGCGCTGATCGGTGCAGCCATCAAGAGCACTGCAAATGGCAACATCACTATTGTAAAAAAAACTTTCCGTGTTTTCATCAATCCTGTCCTCTGCGAAATTATAAAGGATTCCCCACAACGACATAAATGAGCTTGTTGCCCTGGAAAGCTGCCTTGTAGAAACTTCCGCCGCAATCATGATATTGACTGTTGCTGACGGTGACCGCTTTACATCCTCCCGGTAATGCTTCTACCACAGTGCCGATCGGAACACCCGATGCTGCCTGGGAACCGGCTGCCTGCTGCTGGGCGACGGCTGCCTGTTGTTGAGCGGTTGCTGCCTGTTGCTGGGCAACAGCAGTCTGCTCCTGGGCGGTTGCATTTTGTTGTTGCTTGGACGCCGCAGCTGTGGCACTTGCTGAAGCTGCACCGGCTGAGTACGCTACTACGGCAGTTCTGCGGGCGACCCGGCGGCGAACACCAAAGATAGCCTGCGCTTCAGGTACCAGCTCCACCGGCAGAAGAGGTATGTCGGCCATGAGCATTAATACAAGGACTAGGAATGTTGCTGAAAATTTCAATATTGTTTTCATGTAGTTACTCCTGGTAATGACATTCAGAATGGCATAAAATTAATAGCCTGCGCCCCTTTGGGTGGAACGAAGATGAACTTGTCGTCTGTTACACCGGGTTCCACGTTCCAGTCAGTCATGAGCGTACTGATGCTCAGATGCCCCGAGGTTGCTGTGTCAGTGACAACATATTTGAGCGGCAACGGCTTGGGGCCTTCGCTAACCCAAATCTGGAAATCGACACCCGGACGGCTGAACAGCAGGTGATCGCATCTAATCCCGCCTATATACGATTTATCCAGCACTGTCGCATAGTAAACATTCTCCATCAACAGGGGGTATGCATCGCTGTAGATCAGGTCGGAAACCGGAATGGCGAAACCGAGTGACTCATACATGTATTTGAACAACCTCTCAAAGGTATCGGGTACAGTTTTTGCCGCATATACATTGCCAGTGTGATTGTACAGGGTCAGGTCCTTGCCATCGTAAAAAAATATCTGGTTGACCAGATCACCCTTGCGCTCTGAGCGCAGCTTATTCGGCCGGCTGATGATTACCTCCGCTGAGACGTTGAGATCGACGCGATGCCCGGTTGCGAGCATGTCTTCGAGCGTGTTTTGCGTCTGCACGCTGAACTGTTTCAAACTTCCGAGGTAGTCTGTCATCCTCTGCAGAATCTCTGTGGCAGCCGGATCAACCGCTAGCGGTTCTGCCCGGGTCTCTCCTGGGATTGTGGTTGATAGAGTGATAACCACGAGCGCAAATAATGTTGCGACCGCCCTGCACTTTAATTTTCTCATCGAATTACCTCCTTCTTTTGGATTGACAAAACTGGCAAAATGCATGTTCGTCTGGTGGATTTCATCAGTGTTCTCCTTTGCAGATTTTGATGGGCTTGGTTTGTATGACGTTTGCACTTTTCCGAGCGACAGCCTCAAGCAGCATGATCCACGTTTTCACCTGATGTGCTGCTGCATCGTCCTGCAATCTGTCGGCCAAATGCTTAAAGCCGAGGCCTGGTTTTTGATGGCCGGTCAGAATCTCTACACAATCATCATTGTCTGCAGGCAGCAGCACTTCGGGATGTCTATTATTAATAAATGCATCTATGCTCTGTTCGGACACCGCGGCGACGGTAAACGGGGCAATCAGCTGTTCACAGGAAGAGGTGTCAGAAACAGCAGTGGACTCATAAATCGAACCCACCCAGATCAGGCGCAAAGGTCGGGCACCGAGGTTATAGGTACGTTCCCACTGTGGGGAACCATGCAGGAGTTGCATTTTTTTATAGATCTTTCCTGCAACGGTGAGGCTTGTCTCGGTTGCAGCCTGTTGCGCCATTTCTTTTGACAGTGCGGTTGCCAGGTGAAAAATCGATATGGAAATGAAGCAGGGAACAGCAGGCTTGAGTCCTGCCTCGATACGCCGTTCAATTCCACGCAGGTACGCTTCAGCAGCGTTCAAGTATTGTTCGAAGGAGTAGATGAGAGAAATATTGATTGGGATTCCGGTAAATACAATCTCCTCTATTGCTCCTAACATTTCAGGTAATCCCGGAATCGTGATAAGTGTATTTTCACGTTTCAGCCGTGCGTATAAAATTGTAACAGACTGCAGCAGGTCATCCGAATTGCTTGTCATTAATGGAGATAGAGGAAGAACCGCCCAGCCATCAACACCGTCAGTTTGATTGAATACATGCCTGAGCAGGTCAGCTGCGTAATGGAGATCCTCAAGGATCAGATCAGTAGCCAGCGGTGCCCCGAACAGACCACTCCGGAGCTTTTCATATACCCCATAATCATAGACGGAGTTGTTGTTCATTTTACGGCAAATGGCCTCTGGACAGAGGAGTAAACCAGATATAACCCCGTCCTCAATATATTTCATAAGGGAACCATTATAGATCTGATTGCGATCTATATGATCCAACCATAGGCTTTGCCCGATGCGGTGTAATTTTTTCTTTGCTTTCAATATCTATCCCTCAATAGTAATAAACGACAGAAACAAGCGGCTTTACCATGGTGTTCGGCTGGAAACTTTTCAATTGACAAAAGAGAATTTCCCTCTAAATGTAATATCGCAATAAGCCGGCCAGATTACTGGGAACAGGATATAATTATTTTATGTTATAATTACAATTGGTTAATGGCTACTTTAGCAAGTAGCAGGGCAAGTCTTTGCCCAGAGCACTCTCAATATATTGAGGATACGTAAAATGTTGAGAGCAAAGGGGTGGCCTGGTTGAAATCATCTTCCAGGAAAATCCTGATGAACGGGATAAAGCAATCGGTCCGGTTCATGACGCTCAGAGGGCAACTGAGAAGAAAAACGATGAAAGGAAGGACAAGGATCGCACTCTATGTTGCGAAGGCTATCTTCAAAGAATGCACAGGTAACCATGTAGTCAAGTCGAGAAAGATAACATGATAATTGTATAATATCGGTGAATTAGGGGAAGTTGGGGGCAATCCACGGAAACATGCGGCAATGGCAGGCGTTTATCACCCTCAATATATTGATGGCAAATTGTCAGGAAGGCCTTTTGATGTCTAATTTTTTAAGTCTGAAACGCAGCGTACTCGGATGGATATTGAGGATGGACGCAGCACCGCCGGGCCCGTCAATTTTCCAGCTTGTCTGTTTGAGAACTTCCTGGATATGATCCCGTTCAACAGATTGGAGGTCTTTCATTGCAGCATCCGCTGATGCGGTGGGCAACATGGCAAAACATTTGTCACTTAGAGCAAGAGAGTTGCCGGGGCTGGTGATCACACACCGTTCAATCAGGTGTTTAAGTTCTCTTACATTGCCCGGCCAGGTGTAGTTCAGCATTTTTTCAAGTGACGCTTTAGGTAGGTGATCGATCTCCTTTCCAATTTTACGGCAATATTTCTCAACAAAATGCTGAGCAAGCAGAGGAATGTCGTCTCTTCTTTGTCTGAGGGGGGGGATTGTGATTGGAAAAACATTGATGCGGTAAAAAAGATCTTCCCGAAAACGGCCGATTCTCACATCATCAATGAGATTACGGCTTGTCGCCGCAATAACTCTGACATCAACCTTGACGCTTTTGGGGCTACCCAGCCTTTCAAATTCACCGTCCTGGAGAACCCGCAGGAGTTTGGTCTGCATCTCCGGCCCCATTTCACCAATCTCATCAAGAAAAATAGTACCTCGGTTGGCGACCTCAAAGCGGCCCATCTGCCTGGCATGTGCGCCGGTAAAAGCACCCTTTTCCCGTCCAAACAGTTCGCTTTCAATGAGGTTATGGGGTAAAGCGGCACAGTTCACAGTGACAAACGGTTGTGCCTTGCGATCGCTCATTCGGTGGAGGGCATGGGCAATAACACCCTTGCCCGTTCCGGTTTCACCAAGGAGTAATACGGTGGCAGTGGTTGACGCGACCCTGCTGGCCGAGGTGAGAACCTCCCGGAATTCTCTACTCTGCCCGATGACATCTTCAAACCCCTGCTCCAGGCGCAGATCTTCGCGCAGATAGTAATTTTCCTGTTCCAACTGTTGTTTGAGCTTCTCAACTTCTGTAAGACTCTGCGTCAAGTCTAACTCCAACTGTTTCCGCCTGCTGATGTCAATGTTCACACCGATCATGCCGGAGGGTGTCCCATCAGTATGATAGTAAGGCTGCCCCAATGAACAGACCCATGTATAGCTGTCCGTGCCGGAAGATATGCGATACTCAACATCAACTTTTTCTCTTTTCTCAAAAGACTTGGTCCTTGCCTGTCGCACTCTTTCAAGATCTTCGGGATGAATGGACTGTTCAAAAAGCTCAATGCTGATCGTCTCATCAGGGCGGTAGCCGAAAGGCTTGCGAGCCTGATTTGAAGCCCAGAAAATATTAGTCGTGTAATCAAAATCCCATATCCCTGCCTCAGCGGATTCCAGCGCCAGTGTGAGCCGGGTTTCGCTCTCCGTGATTTTTTGTTCCGATTGCTTTCGTGCCAGGGCATTACTGAATATTTCTGTCACCAGCTTGATACGCTGCACGTCCTTTTCACTCCAGGAGCACTCCTTATACAGCGTATCGAAGCTCACTACGCCCAGTATCGGTTTGCCCCCCTCCTGAATTGGAATAATCACTGATGACTTTACGCCAAAGGATCGGCGACTTTCTTTGTCCAGGGTGGCTTCCACAGGTAATTGTTCGGTGGAGATTGCCAGGGGTGCACCAGCCAGTATTTTTTGATATATCCAGGGAAATATTTTTGAAGCATCCATGTCCACCGGGCGCTCAGGACCTGCCGGTGGGCCGTGGAGATGGGTGATCGTCAGGAGACGGGGGTCTTTATCCGACCACTGATATAAAGCGCAAAGGTCAAAATTCAACGTCTCGCAGATACGGCGTTGGGCATCTTCAATGGCATCATCAATGGACTCGGCAGGCAGACTGATAAATTGCGCGGAAATCTCCAGCAGCAGCTGTTCAAAGTTCTTTTGCTGTTTAAGTACCTGGTACAGCTTTTCGCTAGACTGGGGCTTCTTTTTCAATTTAAATCTCGGTAAGACTGAAGTATGAAAAAATAAAAAAAGCAACATCAGGAGAAGATTTCCCCTGATATCGCAAATTGGAATGAGTCTACACTATAAAGTGGGGGGGAAAAACATTTTTCTAGTCAGGTATGGGAAAAATGGTGACTCGTCACGAGCAAAGAAGAAAACTTTTTTAGAACGGGTGCCCGAACATCACCCAGGCTGTCGCCCCCTCCTCAGAAGCTGCTATCCTTTCTCAGCCTTCTCTGCAGTATCGGATGCTTTCCAGATTCGGTATTGGACTTCGTATCCTTCTGGCGCGTATACAACAATTGGGAGACGGCTGTTGTACTGAATCTTGAGGGGAGAGGCGGATACGAATTTCTTGACCTTGGGTGTTCCTTCCGGCACCGCAATCAAAGTACCCATGGCAACCGAAACTCCGGTCATTTCATAGTAAGTGTAGCCCCAAC
>DEIL01000027.1:6552-19457 GCA_002352445.1 Desulfobulbaceae bacterium UBA2775 | reverse complement strand
ATCTTCTTCTCCTCGCTCCTTATGAGATAGCACAATAATGAAACGTTCCATGCCCTCCTTTGCAGCTGGAAAGGCCTTCAACTCAGGATGTCCTGCTCCAAAGGCCGAAACACCGATTACCAAGCAGTTTACTACCAGCAACAACGCCAATGTTTTCCTCATCTCTGTCATAACTCCCCTAATCTAGTACCTTATTGCCGAAACCCTGTCATAAAAAACAAGGAAATTTGGTCAAGTTTATTGGTGTTAAAGCAATAGGTTATTTAGGCTGAAGGCTGTTAGGGGAGATTGCTTTGAGATTTTTCTTTTCCTAAAAGCCTTCAGCCTACAGCCTATTAACCTCGGTTGCGGGCAAAGCCCGCTTTAGATTCCTGTGATTCTTACGCCGAACATTGTTAATAGATGCTCATTTGTTTTCCATATATCCTGATGTCTGCGTTGGAGGATAAATAAAATGAGCGAAAAGATGTTGTCTTACCCAAAGTGAGAGGGAAACTATCTGTTGATCTGTCGGTAGAAATTTACAATTTCACAATTACCATCATTGCAGAAAAAACCTCCTTTATGAGTGCTGACAGCAGGCACCATAAGGAGGTTTTTACTTCATTGTTCAGCTTTGGGAAATTGGCTTACCAAACCGGTTTCAGATCCACTCTCCGATTTTTTGCCCTGCCTTCCTTGGTCTCGTTAGTAGTAATAGGCTTGCTTTCGCCAAACCCTACAGCGTTAAGACGTTTGGCATCCACCATGGCCTTTTTGACAAGGGAGTCTTTGATCGCATTGGCACGCCTTTCAGACAGGCCTTGATTATATTCAACCGAGCCTATGGAGTCAGTATGGCCTTCAAGCTGCACAGTCATTTTTGGGTTGTCGCTCATGACCTTCGCGATATGATCGAGCAATGGGAAGAATTCAGCTTTAACTTCAGCTTTATCAAAATCAAAAAGATATGTCTGTTCCAGTGTCCAGCATCCTCTTTCGTCGACCTCTACCCCTTTGGGAGTTGCTCCGCAGACGTCTATTTCGTCACATACAGTATCACCGTCAGAGTCGATACAATCAGTTTCTACAACTGCCGCGACCGCCTTGACCTCTACAACCTCTTCTACGACCATTTCCACGGGTAGACCGTAAGCGGCAAGGATTGTTCTCAGCTCCTTGCTTCCATAGGCTATTGAATATTGGCCAAAGACAATTTTGTCGTTAACAACCTTGCAATAGTTCACTGCACCCAGCAGGGTGGCTGCATCTTCAGGGGATAGTTCAAGACCGTAGGCCGTAAAGATTTTGTGGTAATCCTCGGGCGCATAAGCGATGTGTGTCTTGTTAAAAACAGGTTTGTCGTTGACAACTTTTGCATAGCTTGGCGGAACCCCGGCAACTTGTTCCGGAGGCAGGGTCAAACCGTAGGAATTCAGAATTGCATTGAAGGTAATCGAGGAGTAGGCTGTTACCTCATTATTGTAAACGACCTTTCCGCCTTTTACACTTGCGTAATCTGACGGGATGTTGGTTGCATCGGGGCTCAGTTCAATAGCCGATGCAGGTAAGCTCATTGCCAGCAAAACTAGAACGTATACAGCCATGTTAATAAATTTTTTCATCTGTTCTCCTTTTCATTTTTCGTGGTTTATATTTTTCCACTTTATACCCTCAATATTGGGCTATGTGGAAAAACAGTAGGCAGCAGGTGTATTAGGTGGACATCTTTTTCCATGTATTAACACTGGCACTACGTAACTTTCCGGATTTATTATTCTTATTTAGAGATTCGATCAAATTGAAAAGAGGCATAGAAAAATATACTAAGGGTCCAACAGTACAACGATATTTTTCCCTTTTACTTTATACTCCCATTTCAGAAACTGCTTATCGTGGTCAAACCAGACTGTAGATTTCCAGTCACCGGAAAATACAAACTTTTCTGCAGGTATTTGTTTATTTCCAATTAGTACCGTGTCAGAGCTTTTTTGAACTTTTACGTTTAACAAACGTAAATCTGGAATACTAAACAGTTGAGTGTGTTCTGTAATGGCGTAATGCCATACTGCTGTAGGGAAAGAGTTTGCAGGCAGTTCTATCGGCTGATTATTAAGTATGCCGATATAATCATAAGGTTTACGAGTAAGATCCACCTCATAGGTTGTGCCATCTTCATTGGCGTTACCCCACAAGCGCTTCATTTCCTCGGCTTCCCAAAATTCATGCGTATGAAGTGTGTGATAGTAAACCTCGAACCCAAGAATGGAAAGTGAGGCACGAGTCTTGAGTTCCTGCAGTTTGCCTTCCTTGTCATGTCGTGTGGTGTAATGCACCTGGCCAATCTTCTTTTTACCCAGTAGAATTGAGGCAAAATGATTTTTAAATGTTTCAGCCACAACAGTGGGTGCAGTTAGCAAAGGGATAATGAGGATTGCAAATAATAATACAACTCTAAATTGTCTCATAATTTTATTAGGGGCCAGACTAGTTGAGAGGATTTTCTCTGAAAATTTTTAAGAGAAAAGAATACAGATTCTGATCACGATGATACAGTGTGAAGGATGGCCAACAGCATCTGGCTGTTGGTCTCGGTAGTGGCTTCGTTATATTTAAGGCGTTCGTTGCTGAATACGTTAGCCCCTGTTACTACACAGCCGGTGAGCAGGCTACCGTTTGTGCAGCAGACAATCAGGATTCGAAGAAATCGATTGGTGCTTTTTCTCAAGGCATCACCTTAGTACAAGGCCTTCTCAAGTCGTTTATCACGGCCGTATGCATCCCTTACGAAGTGCATAGTACCGTTCTTATCCCCCCAGGCGGTCTGGTAGACGAGATGCACCTGCATTGGCTTCTCAAGCCTTACTACAGTGCGTTTACCTGATTTAATTATTTCGTTTATACGTTCTTCAGTCAAACCGCCATTGCTTTCGTTCAGCACGATTGCACCCTGCTTCACTGGCTCATCCATACGGATACAACCGTGGCTAAATTCCCTTACGCTGCGGTCGAACAGCTTGTGATTAGGGGTGTCATGCATATACACACTATGCTCGTTCGGAAAAACGATTTTAAGCACTCCGAGCGCGTTCCACGGCCCAGGATTCTGACGCAGTCGATACTGGTTCATGGCTCTAGGTGATACCTTATCCCAGTCGATTGACCAGGGATCAATTTCCTTATTGTCGGACCATCCCCTGAACAAGCTGATATGTTTCTTTTTCAGGTAGCCCGGGTCTTTTCTCAGCTTTGGCAACATTTCATGACGAGCGATGCTCGGCGTTATCGTCCAGTAAGGGTTAATGACTACATATTTGATCGTCTCGCTGAACACCGGCGTTTCATGGAAATGCTTTCCAACAATCACAGGCATATCGAAGATGACGTCATCATTGAACATTGTTACAGCGCTAAAGGCTGGTATATCAACAAGAATATATTTGTCGCCAAGATCATGATCCGTCCAGCGCAGCCTCTCAATATTCATTTCTATCTGGCGTAATCGATAGTCAAATGGCACATTCAATTCTGTAATGGTATTTTTACCGATAACGCCATCATCCGCCAGGCCGTGTTGGGCCTGATATTTCTTGATCGCTTCAACAGTTGTGTCATCGTAAGTTTCCGAATCAGATGTCTCATTCAGGTCTCCCGTCACAATCAAATGTTGTCTGATCGCTGGCAGTCGGCTATCGTTTTCACCAGGATGGATGGTCTTACCATCAGGAATCTGTGATGATTTTGCCGTGCTCGCCAGTTTACGATATTGCTTCAGACCTTCACGTGTCTGCCTGTAAAGCCGGTGAGATGGAAACTGGTCAGCAAGGAACCGGGCTACATCATTTGCGGCCAGGGCTTCGTTGATAATAGCGATGGGATCAATGTCTTTATCAGCCTCATGGTAAAACACCGCCTCATCCTCTTTAACTGGCTGCACCCTTCCATGACGCACATCGCTGATGTAATCAATCAGACCGACGGATAACAGCATATCCAGTAGCGCCAGATCATGTGGTTCTCGACTGCCCCATTTATCCTGGATGTCTGCAAAACCATAATCCTGTGGCCTTAATCCTTCATCTCCTGCCAATGTGATAGCCTCGAATATCGCAGTCGCGCGTTTTCCCGGCCCTTTTGTCGTTACCCACAGAGGGCGCAGCCCAAATTCATGATAGACACGGGCGATTTGCTGATCTTCTTTTTCTGACGGGATGCCATGCCACTTAAATCCAATAATCTCGGCAGGATGGTGTAGCAATATTTCCTCAAGGGCCGCCTCCAGCGTTGATTCCTGCGAATAGACAGCAATCGGTGAGATGCTGAAACCTAAACAAAAAGCTGCTAAAACCAGAACTTTCACCAGCTTGGGTAACGTATTGTGTACCATTTTTATTCCTCTATTCATATTTCCGTGTTGAGATTAAGCTATTACGGAGCGATATTCTCCAAAAATTTTAGCAGGTACTTGGCAGGGACAACTTAACTGTACCGTTATTTCGTTGCGCTCATCAGTGTTTTGATGAGAGTTTCGCCTTCAGGGCCAATAAAAACCAGTGCTTCATTATTTTTGCTATCAGGGTCTGTTTCGACAAATAATACAAAATCAAACGCCTCCGAATCCAGGTGATAATTCGCGATGTCGTCGGCGCTCAGGGTTTCATGACCTGCTCGCTCTGTTAGCACAAAATCGATTGAACCCTTACCATTGATCGCGCGATAAATGACCTCAGTGCATACCTGCATTGATGCATCGGCGAAATCGAAGCGAAAATCGTAGCCATCCCCCAGGTACGAGAACACCTCGACCAGAAAGGCTGCTCGTTCTGTATCACTCAGGCGCGGCCGAAGTACCAGCATTCGGTTTATGTGCGTATCCATGATGTGCTCAAGGTTGTTAAATATGACACCTTCGGCCACGGCTTCGATCATGTCTGCCTGCTTGCCGTCAGGCAGAGAAGATCGCTGCAGATTTGCAGCTAATTTCTGTATATCAAACCGTTCGTTGGATGGTAATACACCTGCAGACAGGTCAATAGATTCCCGATTCTCCGGTGAACCTATATACGTTATGCCGTGTTTAAATGCTCCGGGTATAAAAACGTCACTCATGTAACCGGCAGTATACGTAAGGATCAGATCTCCGGGTTCCAGCAGGCTAAAAATCTTCTGCTTCTGGGCATCGGAAAAGACAACAACGTGCGTGGCAGGGTCTTTGAGGCGGCTGACTTCCTTAAACAGGAACGATCGTATGGCGTACAGCGTTTTGTGCTGTTGTCCTGCGTCTTTTCTTGCGAGTTTTTCGGTGTTGGTATGTGATGGATATAACTCTGCAACCTGCTGCAGACGAGTCTCGGCCATGTCCTGCAATGCAGAAATCTGTGAGATAAGGTCGGCGTACTCGGCGTCGTTGTTCGCCAGGGTAGCCAGTGCCGACTGTGGGTCTGCCATTTCTCTCGCGTACAGCGTCTTGACTTTGCTCGTGGATTTCAGTAGGTCAGGTAGTGTTGCGTTCTCTCGCATGCGGTCGTAGCTTCCAAACGGAATCTCGGAGCGGAAGTAGGTTTCGTTCAATTGTGCGATAGCAAGCGGATCGTCTGCAAAACGAGCAACGATGAATGCGGTATGGCTTGCCATCAGTAACGTTGCAGATATTGAAAGTACATGGGCTTTAGTGTCAAGTTCATCAGCCGGAAAATCTGCATCTAGCCCACCATAGGAATTAACCATGTCCCAGAGTGTGGTCTGGGTCGCCAGGAAGCGAAACAGCAGGCCTTCAATCTTGTTGATTTCCTGGGCATTAAAATAATCTCGCCCCAGATCATCTGGGTGCGGTAGGTTGTCAAACTCAACGTCCAGTTCAGCCAAGTGCGGTTTGATGGTCTGAATTATGCGTAAATTAGAGTCCAGTGCACCTTCAGTAATTGCGATCGCTTTCAGTTCTTTAACTGAACGTTTACCAGTGCAGCCTGTCGCAATGATGCCTGCCACAATGCAGAGCAGAACAAAGAGACGAAACTTGATAGCTGTGCTATCTTCCATCAAAGTATCTTTCATTACTGTTTCCTAACGATTTCGATTTTATTTCATAAAGCCCAACAAGCCATTATCATTTTAGTAATAAACGACAGAAACAAGCGGCTTCACCATGGTGTTCGGCTGGAACCTTTTCAACTGACAAAAGAGAATTTCCCTCTAAATGTAATATCGCAATAAGCCGGCCAGATTACTGGGAACAGGACATAGTTATATTATGATATAATTACAATTAGTTAGTGGCTACTTTAGCAAGTAGCAGGGCAAGTCTTTGCCCAGAGCACTCTCAATATATTGAGGATATGTAAAATGTTGAGAGCAAAGGGGCGGCCTGGTTGAAATCATCTTCCAGGAAAGTCCTGATGAACGGGATAAAGCAATCGGTCTGGTTCATGACCCTCAGAGGGCAACTGAGAAGAAAAACGATGAAAGGAAGGACAAGGATCGCGCTCTATGTTGCGAAGGCTATCTTCAAAGAATGCACTGGTAACCATGTAGTCAAGTCGAGAAAGATAACATGATAATTGTATAATATCGATGAATTATGGGAGGTTGGGGCAATCCACGGAAACATGCGGCAATGGCAGGCGTTTATCACCCTCAATATGTTGATGGCAAATTGTCAGGAAGGCCTTTTGATGTCTAATTTTTTAAGTCTGAAACGCAGCGTACTCGGATGGATATTGAGGATGGACGCAGCACCGCCGGGACCGTTAATCTTCCAGCTTGTCTGTTTGAGAACTTCCTGGATATGATCCCGTTCAACAGATTGGAGGTCTTTCATTGCAGCATCCGCTGATGCGGTGGGCAACATGGCAAAACATTTGTCACTTAGAGCAAGAGAGTTGCCGGGGCTGGTGATCACACACCGTTCAATCAGGTGTTTAAGTTCTCTTACATTGCCCGGCCAGGTGTAGTTCAGCATTTTTTCAAGTGATGCTTTCTGACCATGTGGCTGGCAAGGCTGAACCCTGTTTACAACCTACAGAAATTGTCAATCTATTAAACGACCTGTTTGAACATCTGCTTCGGAATGACATCATTATCAGCGATCCGGCTCCGCACAATCTACTCATCCATTACACATCGGCGAATAGGAAAAAACTTGTGATCATTGACGGTATTGGCAATCCCCAGTTCATTAAGCTAGCTGATTATTCAACATATTACGCACACAAAATAATAAAAGACAAGTGGCGATATTACATCGAAGAAAACGTCAGCCTTGAACATATATTTGCCATCGCAGCCTTTTCCATCCTTTCTTTCTTAGTTGAGATTATACGTAACCAAAAATAGTAATGGTTTATTTGATTTACTGCAGGGACAAGAGGCCTGATACTCAAAACGTGCTGAGGTGTTGACAATAGGGACGTTATACATTCTATTGGCAACAACAGCGCGTGAGATATCAAATTTATTCGAGATCTTGGTACATTGATAAAGATTTATAAGCAATCAAATAGATGTAAATTAATAATTCCGTGAGTTTTTCTTTGAACATTACCAACCTTTCGCGACGCAGATTTATTACAGCTTCTGCAGGACTCGTCGCAGGCATATTTATTACGTCACCCTTCAAAAGCATGGCTTCTCAATCTCAATATCACTCCCTTTCTTTTTACCATACCCATACTTATGAAACTCTAAACCTTAATTTTAATTTAAAAACATGCAGACCTGATAATACAAAAGAATTATACCACTTCCTTCGAGACTTCCGAACAGGTGCTATCCATCCTATCGATAACCGGTTAATTGCTATGCTGTGCCGTCTCCAGAGACAAGTTGGCAGTTCTGGCACTTTTGAGGTGATATCCGGATATCGCTCACCAGCCACTAACACAAAACTCCATAAAGCAAGTAGCAGTGTAGCAAAAAAAAGTCTCCACATGAAAGGCAGGGCGATCGACATCCGGTTGTCCGATGTGCTAACTAAAAAACTCAGGACCATAGCATGTGCCATGCAGGCTGGAGGCGTCGGGTATTACGCAAAATCTGATTTTATCCATCTCGACACTGGCCGGTTTCGAACCTGGTAAGGTGCAATTTTCTGTATTTTTTGTTTACAAACAAAAAAATATATGCAGACAACACTTCTGGCGTCGATCCATCTGGCATTGCTGCAGGTGAGGTCACCGACGATCCCCACCCTGTGATGAGCTAAAAATTTATCAACCAGAAATAACAGACTCAAGTACCTCAGCCCTCTCTTCCAGGAGGTTCATATATTTATACTTCTAGAATAATCTCTCCGAATATGTCAATCGATCAATAAAAGTTGGACTCTGCGTTAGACTCAATCCAGACTATCGGGGCCTGTGCGATTGTCCGCCCACCATGATCGTAGTTGAGGGTGATCAACAGAAGCAACTCCATATCGAAGGAAAAACTTTTGTCGACCATTTTTTCAAGAGTGTCAGCCAAAACCTCTGCTTTGATTGCCTTGAAGCCGCACTGGGTATCAACTCCCGGGCCAAGTTGGGGTAGCAGTTCAGCCCGGACATAATTCCGAAAGATCAGCCTGAGTCTGTCGTTGTCACTCAGGCCCTGGGCCCCTTTCGGGGTACAGTATATCCCGCCAGGGTCATACCTCGATCCCAGAGCACACATGGTCTTATTGTTAGATAGCCGTTTAATCAATAGACCGGCTTGGCCAATGTTGGTAGACAGGTCGGCGTCGGTATACAGGACGATTAACTCAGTTTGTTTCCGCGGTTGGTGGATCGCCTCCCAAAGGCCGTATTGTATGGCCCCGCCCTTTTGGCTGTCTTCAGTGGATTTGAGCCCTTTGGCTATGGGTAACCCTGAGGCTATGGCATGCTCCAGGAAAAGGACACGGACATTATCATAACCCTCCTTTGCGATAATATTTGATGCGATTAGACCACTTTTCTCTGGACAGCCATCGTCCACAAAGATCAGATCAAAGGTGTCATCAGCTTTCGATCCATATAACCAGTTTAACTCAGCCACTTTTCTGCGAATGAAATCTTCACCGGCCGGATGGACCTCCCTGGACTGGATTCTGTTATGTTCTTTGAATAACGGCACGACAACGGTCAGGTGGATCTGGCTGGTGAGGGCGTTCAATTGTGTTTTGGACAGGGCTAGTTTTACCGCCAGATGAAGGATGGTCGGGTACTTTTGAGGCTCGGCTATGACCCGGTTCTCTACCCCGGTCAGTTCGTTTTCGGACAGGTAAAGATTCAATATAAGGTCAGCCAGTTCAAAAGTTTGAAGAGCCTGATTTTTGTCAGTCAAATCGAGAGAGGCCGGGGAGGTCGTGACTATTTCCTCAATCCTGCTCCAGCGGTCGTCGGGCTGGGTCAGTCGAGCAATACAGTCCTGGTCGAAGTTATACCTGGGCACTGCCCCCTGGTTTTGACCGAGCAGGGCTGGTAGCCCTGCTAAGAGCCTATCGTATCCAGGAGTATCTAAGTCTCGAATGAAAGTAGCCATCCTGTCACTTTTTTTAGTTTGATGTCCGGACTGTTGAAGGTGTTGGTCATAAAGACCGACCATCCGCTTCATCATTTTGAGGTAACTATCCATGCGATTTCTCTTTTCGATGAACTCGTAAAAAGTCCCCTGCTTCGTCATTCCCGCCTGCGCGGGAATGACGGGACGGCGAATAATTTGGGTTTTTACGAGTTTGTCCTTTTTAAATACCGGCGACAACAGGTATGAACTTTAATCCCAGTCAGATCGTCATCCAACTCTCCCGATTTATTCGGGTTAGGATGATATTTCGTTGGTAAGAAAGTTAATAGCTTCTTTGTCAATCAAGCCATACTCCACAGAGAGGAGAACTCCGTTCTTTTTGTCGGCAAACCACCACCGTCGGCAGGTTTTGTCGATAAACAGTGACAACCGATTAGTAACGGCAATGAGCCCCTGTTTTTTGGCCAGTTTAATGATAGCTTTCCCCTGTTTTTTAAAATCTTGTTCAGAACATACACATAGGGTTGTCAGTTTCTTTTTCATACTATCCTCCTTATCTGAGTTTGGAGATTGAGAACTATATTAGTTCCGTTCAGGGCTGTATTCAGATTAACCCAAAGAATTTGGGGATAAAAAGTGAGAGTGATGGGAAGAGGGCAACGATAAAAAGTGCCACCAGCATTGCCAGTACTAAAGGCCAGACTGCTTTGAAGGTCTTTTCAAGTCGGATATCCGCCAGCTGGGTTGTTACATAGAGGTTGACCGCTACCGGGGGTGTAAATTGGCCGATGGCCAGGTTGAGGGTCATGACAACCCCGAACCAGACGGGATCCCAACCAAAATGGTGGATAATGGGAATAAAGATCGGTAGAAAAATATAGAATATACTGATCGCGTCAATCAGCATTCCTCCGACAAAGATCAGCAGGTTGATCAGCAACAAGATCACCCATTGATTACTACTCACATCCATGAGGGCTTTTGCCAGGCTGTCAAGGATGCCGACGGTAGAACCCGCCCATGAAAAGAGTCCCGCAAAGGCAACTATAAGCATAACAACCGCCGAGGTTTCACTGGCATCAACCAGGATGCTATAGATGCTTTTAAAAGTCAGTGTCCTGTAAATTACGGTTCCCAGCAGCAGGCTGTAGAAAACAGCCACCACCGCAGCCTCAGTCGGTGTAAAGATACCTCCGTACAATCCTCCGAGGATGATAACAGGAGCAAGTAGACCCCAAAATGCTTCTCTGAAGGCCTGCAGCAGACTGGTATCATCTTTCTCTTCCTCCTGCTGGTTACCATATCCTTTTTTACGGGCAATCCAGATTGCGGGTAGGAGCAGTGACAGGCCGGCAAGAAATCCGGGTACTGCACCTGCTGCAAAGAGAGCTGGAACCGAAGTACTGGTAATGGCACCATAGATAATCAGGGCAATGGATGGGGGCACAATGATAGCAGTCGACCCGGCAGCTGCTATCAAGGCAGCACTGTAACCGCGGCTATACCCTTGAGCATACATGGCAGGGATGAGGACGGCACCGATTGCTGCTGAATCGGCTGGTCCTGAGCCTGAGACACCACCAAAAAAGACACATACTCCTATAGCCACAATTGCCAGTCCGCCCCGGCGTCTGCCCACCAGAATGTTGGCAAAGTAGATAATACGCTGGGAAATCCCGCAGCGCTCAAGGATGAAACCTGCAAGGACAAAGAGAGGGATAGCCAGTAGTGGGAATTTGGCAATGCCGGCAAAGAAATTGGGGGCAATGACCGGAGTTCCCAGGTCTGCTGCCCAGATCACCAGAAAGCTTGGAACACCAAATGCTATGGCAATTGGTGTTCCACAGAGAAGTAGAAGAAAAAAACCGAGAAATAAGAGGATACCCATCTCAGGTCTGTTTCCTATGCTCTGAAACTGTTGCCTGGATGATGCGAAAAACAATCAGGCTGCAGCCGATAGGAATACACACTGTATAAATCCACTGCGGCACACCCAGCGATTCCGAAATGATTTCCAGAATCCGTTCTTCTTGCAGCTGCATATACCCAAGATAACCAAGGGACGCGAAGAGTCCCACACCAAGAAGACCAATGATATAATTGAGCCAGACCCTTACCTTTGTGGGTAACCTGTCTTGAAAAAAGAGCATTTTCAAGTGGTGTCGCCGCCGAAAAGCCGCTGACGTTCCAAAAAGTGTAAGCCATACCATTGCATTTATCTCGATCTCCTCGGTAAAGGCGAGTGGCACTTGAAAGATGTAACGGGTAATTACATTTACAAATGCCAGCAGTGCCATTAATGCGAGAAGTGCTGCGCCGAGGAGTTCTTCAAGGTGATCGGCGATCCAGCGAGTTGACAGCAAAATATGCTCCTAGCGTGAAGCAGCAACAGCGGCCTCAGCATTTTTAACCAGTGTTTCTCCAATTTGAGGAACCCACTTTTCGTAAACCCCTGTGGTTTTTGCCTTGAACTGAGCACGGGTTTTTTCATCGAGAACCGTTACCTCCATGCCGTTTTCTTCAAGGATCTTCAGGGCGGAAAGATCAGGTGCAATAAGTCCTTTACGCACAACTGCCAGCTGCTCGGCGGCAGCCTCAACTGCTGCTTTCTTAATGATCTCACGGTCTTCGGGAGAAAAACTTGCCATAACCTTATTGTTGACGGTCAGCATCAGCGGATCAATGACATAGCGCCAGATGGTAGCGTACTTATGGAATTGCCATATTTTCACAGGGATTTCAATGGCTACCACCGGATTTTCCTGCCCGTCAACTACCCCCTGTTGGAAGGCAACCTGTGCGTCACCCCAGTTCATGTTGACGGGATTGCCGCCGAGTGCTTTCATGGTGTCGATAAAAAGGGGAGTGCCGACCACACGTATTTTCAAGCCAACCAGATCTTCCGGTTTTGTAATGGCATGTTTTGAATTGGTAATTTCTCTAAAACCATTTTCCCCCCAGGCCAGAAGGGTAACCCCCTTGTTCTCCAGCATGGTTGCGATCTCTTTGCCGACTTCACCCTGGGTGACAGCGTCAAGGGCCTTGTAGTCAGGGAAAAAGAAAGGAAGATTGAAGAGGTTTAAGGGTTTGATGGTTGTAGACCAGTTGATGGTGGAGGCAAAACAGAAATCGGCTACCCCCTGGCGGTGGATCAGAAACTCATTAGTCTGTTTTCCTGCCATGAGAGAGGAGGAGGTGTATACTTTAATGTTGATTCGCCCTTCCGTCCGCTCTCGAACAAGGTCTGTAAATTTAGTGGCACCTGCTCCCCAGGGCAGTTTGGGGCCAACAACAACACTCATTTTGTATTCTTTTTTATACGTTGTTTCTGCTAAAGCGGAAAATGGCAGACTCAACAATAACAGGGAAAGAAATGTAAACAGCAGTGAACGTTTAATCATGTTGCCTCCTTTTATAGGAAATTAATGAAAGATGGCGTCGTAAAAAGT
>DEIL01000027.1:0-6537 GCA_002352445.1 Desulfobulbaceae bacterium UBA2775 | reverse complement strand
AAAAACACTGCGCCTTGTATATCAGACTTTTTAACTTAGCCATCTATAGCGGTAATCGACCTTTTTACGAGTTTATCATAAAAGACTTAAAGACCAACAGCCTGAATGATAAAGTATAAATCTATGGCGGTCAATACGCAGGTTAAATGAAGGTCTGCTTTTTATCTGGATGTCGGGTCCACCGGCGGAGGTAGTATCTGAACCATCACCACAGTACCTGTAGCACAAAGGGTCTTGTCTGCCAGGAGGCGAAGATCGACAATCACCTTCCGCCCTTTGATTTCAACGACTTTGCCGCGGATCTCCAGTTGGATGCCCAGGGGAGTTGGTTTTAAATAATCAACCTTCAAGGAGGCAGTTACGAATCGTGATACTGGTTCACCGGTCTCGCGGGCTTTGGCTGCCGCAGCAGTTCCTGCACCATGGCAGTCCATCAGAGAGGCAATCATGCCCCCATAGAGAAAACCGGGTACCCCCCCAGTGTAATGAGAATCCGGCGTGTGGTGGCAGATACTTTCCTCACCCTGCCAGTAACTCTTAAGCTGCAGGCCGGATTTATTATTTCGGCCACAACCGTAGCAGTTTGCATAATCGTCAGGGTACAGATCCTGAACAGCTGGTTGGTTCATCTTTGATCACTCGTTTTGTATTGTATTGATATGATAAATAGGGGCGAAGGTTAAGAGGGTAACTTTTTTATGGCAATATTGTCAAGAGTGATATATACTGTCAGGTTCTTTGTGAGTAATGTGAAACGGACTGGATCTGCAAAGACTCCAGCTTCACAGGGTTAGCACAAGAAACGTGAGTTGAGTAAGGAGTTACAGAGTACTGTGACTCCTTATTTTTTATTTATTACCATAGCTTATTGAAACGAGACCGGGCTATAGCCGGTTGGCAAACGTTGTAGAGGACAGCAGCCATGAGTAAGGATTTATCAAGAGTTAGAAATATAGGTATCAGTGCCCATATTGATTCGGGAAAGACGACATTGACCGAACGTATTTTGTTTTACACCGACAAAATTCACGCCATTCATGAAGTTCGTGGGAAAGATGGTGTCGGCGCAAAGATGGATTCCATGGAGCTTGAAAAGGAGCGTGGTATTACAATCCAATCCGCAGCTACTTACTGCTCCTGGAAGGATATTGATATTAACATCATTGATACTCCGGGCCACGTCGATTTTACTGTGGAGGTGGAAAGAGCACTCAGGGTTCTTGACGGTGCTGTTCTTGTTCTCTGTTCAGTAGGTGGTGTGCAATCGCAGTCAATTACTGTAAATCGTCAGATGACCAGGTACAATGTACCGCGAATTGCCTTTATAAATAAGTGTGACCGCACAGGAGCAAATCCAGCAAAAGTAACTGATCAGCTCAGAGATAAACTTGGATTGAACGCACATATGATGCAGTTACCCATCGGTCTTGAGAGCGAGTTAGCAGGGGTTGTTGACCTTGTCACCATGAAGGCAATTTACTATGAGGGTGAAAATGGTGAGCTCATACGTGAAGACGAAATTCCTGCTGAAATGCTGGCTGAGGCACAGGAAAAACGTGAAGCAATGCTTGAAGAGATCTCTATGTTCTCTGAGGAGTTGATGGAGACACTGCTTGAAGAGAGTGATATTGATGTCCAGCTGATCAATGATGCTGTACGTAAAGGCACTCTGGCACTTGAGTTTACTCCCGTTTTTATGGGTTCTGCTTATAAAAACAAAGGTGTGCAGGCACTTCTTGATGCGGTGGAACAGTACCTCCCCTGTCCAACAGATGTTGAGAATATGGCTCTTGATCTGAAGAATGATGAGAAGGAGTTTGTGGTATCCAATGATCCTGAGGATCCGTTGATCATGCTTGCCTTTAAACTTGAGGACGGCAGATATGGACAACTGACCTATGTTCGTACCTACCAGGGACAGGTTGTTAAAGGAGGTACAGTTTATAACAACCGCACCGGCAAAAAAGTGAAGATTGGTCGTCTCTGCCGCATGCATTCCGATGAGATGCAGGAAATTGAATCGTGTGGCTCCGGTGATATTGTCGCTCTTTTTGGTATTGATTGTGCTTCGGGAGACACATTTTCTGCAAGTGATATTTCCTGTTCTATGACATCTATGCATATTCCCGAGCCTGTTATTTCCCTTGCGGTGATTCCAGTCGATAATAAGGCCCAGGTGAATATGTCAAAGGCCCTGAATCGATTCACTAAGGAAGATCCGACTTTTAGAACCTATGTGGATCATGAGACCGGTGAAACCATTGTCTCAGGTATGGGTGAGCTGCATCTTGAGGTTTATATTGAGCGTATGAAACGTGAGTACAGTGCTCTCGTTGAAGTTGGTGCGCCTCAGGTTGCTTATCGTGAAACGATTTCTCAGCGAGCGGAATTTAACTATATCCATAAAAAACAGACTGGCGGCTCCGGTCAGTTCGGTCGTGTTGCAGGGTATATAGAACCCCTCGAAGAGGGAGAGTATGAATTTGTTGACAAGATTGTCGGCGGAGCTATTCCCCGTGAATTTATTGGAGCCTGTGACAAGGGCTTCAAAAAGTGCCTGGAAAAAGGATCTCTTTGCGGTGCAGCCATTACCGGTATTCGATGTGTCATTGATGATGGTGCGTTCCATGCCGTTGACTCCTCGGACGTAGCTTTCCAGCTCGCCTCCGTTGGTGCTTTCAGGGAAGGGTATCTGAAAGCAAAACCGGTGATCATGGAGCCTATAATGAAAGTTGCAGTAGAGGGGCCTTCGGAGTTTCAGGGTTCGGTAATGGGCAGCATTAATCAGCGGCGGGGTATGATTATTGGTACTTCAGAAGAAGGAATGTACACGGTGATCGAGGCGGAAGTTCCACTGTCTGAGATGTTTGGTTATTCCACCACTCTTCGGTCTCTGACCCAGGGAAAGGCTGAGTTTACCATGGAGTTTGCAACCTTTAAATCTGTACCCAAGAGTATTGGCGAAGATTTAGTCAAGGCTTATCAGGACGAAAAGAAGAACTCTTGATATTATTGCGGGTAAATACTACAAATTAAAAATAGCTGATCCTCTAGGAACCTGTCCAAGAATGCATTTTGAGCAAAATGCTTATTCTCGGACAAGCTCCTAAGGAGGATTGGGTAGCTGGCTGAATTGAAAGTCCGGCAAACAAGGAATATAAAAGAGGTGGACTGGCATGGGAAACGACGATTTGATAATTAATAATCCACTCCGGGCGCTCGGTCTGGAGGATAAGAAGGGAGAAGTAGTTCGGAGCATGGGCCTGGTTATGGCCAGAGCCGGGCTTGGGAAAACTGCCATTCTGGTACAATTTGCTCTTGACTGCATTCTGCAAGGTAACAAGGTACTCCATGTATCTATTGGTGAGAGTGTTGAAAAAACAAGAGCGTGGTATGATGATATTCTGTCCCTGTTGACTGAGGGTGAGAGAATTGAAATGATTCCCGGAATCATGAAAAACCGCATGATTATGACCTTCAAGGAGAGTTCTTTCAGCAAAGCTGTGTTGGAAGAGCGTTTTGATGATCTGGTGCAGCAGGAAATTTTTAAGCCTGAATGCCTGATTATTGACGGATACGATTTTGAAAACAATGATCCAAAGTCGTTGGAAGAATTGCGTAGTTTCATGAATGATCGGGGATTGAAGGTTATCTGGTTTTCGGCTGTCAGTCATCGCAGTGATGATCGTGTAAGCGAAGATGGTGTTCCGGCTCCCTGCCATGATGTTGCGTCACTTTTCGAGACAGTTTTGCTTATTAAGCCGGAAGGAAATGAGATGAAACTGGCAATATTAAAATGTGATTCAAGTGTGGTTGATCTCAATGCAACACTCATGCTGGACCCGTCGACGATGCTAGTCAAAAAGAGCTGAAACAGTGCGTTTTCTGGCGCTTTTAAGTGAGGAGTGAAGTATGAAAAGGCGGGATGCTCTTGAGCATCCCGCCTTTTTGTTTATGAAGGAGGAGGGGATGAGGTTCAGACCATGTATTGATCTGCATAGAGGTGTTGTGAAACAGATAGTAGGTTCGACACTCAATGACGATCGCCCGGATGATGTGAAGATCAATTTCACCGCTGATAAATCATCGGCGTGGTTTGCAGAACTGTATCGATCGGATAATCTTGTTGGCGGGCATGTGATCAAACTTGGTCCGGGCAATGATGATGCCGCTGAGAGGGCACTTGCTGCATGGCCCGGCGGAATGCAGATAGGTGGCGGCATTACAGCAAAGAATGCAGGCGAGTGGCTGGACAGAGGTGCCTCTCATGTCATTGTAACCTCATATGTTTTTACAGACGGACAGGTAGATGTAAACCGACTGACAGAACTTGTTCGTGCGGTGGGGCGTGAAAGGATTGTCCTCGATTTGAGTTGCAGAAAGAAAGATGGAGACTATTATATTGTTACTGACAGGTGGCAGAATTTTACTAACGAGGTTATCAGTCCTGAACTGCTTGAGACATTGGCATCATCATGTGATGAATTTCTTGTCCATGGTGCTGACGTTGAAGGAAAATGCGGCGGTGTGGAAATTGAGCTGGTGAAAATCCTTGCCGACTGGTCCCCGATCCCAACAACTTATGCAGGTGGTATTAGAGATCTGGTTGATATGCAGCTGATCAGTGACGTTGGCAGGAACAGGGTTGATGCAACCATCGGCAGTGGACTTGATATTTTCGGTGGCACAACCGCAGCCTATGGTGATGTGGTTTTGTTTTGTCGGGAAGATGGCAGCTGAAAGTAAGAGTCTTGACCTGCTGTCGAGTTTTTGGGTTGCGGGTACCGCTCGCTTTAGATACAATACCCTGCACAGTGACAGTAATGGTGAAAAATTATATAACACTCTTATTTAATAAGGATTGTTATGGAGTTCAATAAGGAGAAGCAGAGAGAGAACATCGAGAGCTTTATTCGGAAAATGCCAAGTCTTTCCACGACGGTGGGTAAAGTGATGGAAATTTGCAGTCGTACTGATGCGTCTCCAAATGAACTCAACAAGGTGATTTCACTTGACCCGATTCTTGCCGGTCAGGTTCTGAAACTGATCAACTCCGCCTACTATTCTCTTATCAACAAGGTAACTTCTCTGACCCGGGCTATCACAATGCTCGGTATGAATACTGTGAAAAATATCGCCCTGAGTACGGCAATTATCCGTACTGTATCAGGAGTGAAGAAGTCCCGGGCACTTCCTACGGCAAAATTCTGGGAACATTCCATTGGCACGGGGGTTAGTGCCAGGCTGCTGGGAGAAGTGAAAGGTTATTCTCCTATGGAGCGGGAAGAACTGTTTTTGGCCGGACTTCTCCATGATCTTGGTAAAGTGCCTTTTGGTGATGAATATATTGAAGTACTCAATATTGCGAAACAGGATCAACAGTCTCTTATAGAGGTTGAACGCGATCTTATTGGTATTGATCATCAGGAAGTAGGTTTGATGATTGCGGAAAAATGGAAACTTAACAAGGTGATAACAGAGTGTATCACCACCCATCATGAGATTGATAGACTGGACGGTGGGGCAGGGCAACAGGTAGCCCTTGTTGCTCTTGCAAATATATATACCAATATCCTGGATCATGGTTACGCAGGTGACCCTTTCCCTGATGAGGAGGATATTGCTCGTTTACTGCAGCTTGTCGACTTGAGCCATGATGTTTTTGGTACTATAGGCGCAAGAGTAATAGACGAAATTCACAAGAGCGAGTTGTTCCTACGAACTTAGTGCCTTACTCAGGGGAGAGGAGAATTCTTTGAAAGTACGATTCTGGGGTGTGCGTGGCTCCATCCCCAGTCCTGGCCTGGCTACCATGAAATATGGTGGAAATACTGCCTGCGTTGAGTTGCGGGTGGGTCCGGATAATCGCATTGTCATTATTGATGCCGGCTCGGGAATACGAGCACTTGGCAACTCTCTTATGGCAGACAATCTGGTCGATGATTCGATAAAAGCTGATATCTTTCTTTCTCACACCCATTGGGATCATATCATGGGGTATCCATTTTTTATTCCTGTTTATTCCCCCGGTTCTGTAATAAAAGTTTACGGTCCGGTCACTTTTGAAGATGACCCTCTTGAAGATATTGTGGGTGGTCAGATGAAGTACCGATATTTTCCTGTAAATCTTGGAGAACTTTCTTCAAATATTGAGTATATCCGGCTCAATGAGAATCCTTTTATTGACTTGGGAGATGGGCTCGAGTTGTCAACTAAGCTGCTGAATCACCCGATCACCTCTCTCGGTTACCGCTTTGAGTATGATGGCAAGGTTGTCTGCACCTGTTACGATACAGAGCCGTTTAGTAATCTGTTTATAACCGACCCGAATGCCCCCGGCTATGATGAAGCTATGGCCCTGGAAGGGGAAGAGGTAGCGACTGAATTGAATATGGTTATAGAACAGTTTTTTGCCGGGGCAGATTTACTTATTCATGATGCGCAGTATACAGAGGAAGAGTACAGAAGACGGAGAAACTGGGGACATACCAGCATAGAATATGCCATTGCCGCAGCAAACAGGGCGGGGGTCAAAAA
>DEIL01000125.1:1451-3617 GCA_002352445.1 Desulfobulbaceae bacterium UBA2775 | reverse complement strand
TAGCGATAGCTCATCGTATAGCCAAAGCGATCTTCTACGTTATCAAGCATGGTGAAATCTACCGCGAACTTGGTGAGGATTATCTGAAACAGAGTGTATTTCCGGTAAGCCTGTGTACGGCAAAAAAATATTTTAGATAGCACAAAAAAGAATTATTTTTATGGGGGAGACGCGAGAGGTGATTACCGAATGACTACAACCTGGCAATCGTTGAAGAGAAATTCCAGGGCATCCAGTCCGAAGGATTATCCTTGACACCATCGGCATGATCCTGCAGTGCCTTGAGGTAGTCAAAAGGGCTGGTTTCCGATTGTTCGCAGGTATAAATGAGGCTCATAAACATATCACCAACAGCTGCACCATGTTCAGATTTGAAAAAAAGTGAATTTTTTCTATGCAGGATTGCTTTTTTCAGAGCACGTTCGGCGATGTTATTGTCCAATGGTGCTTTTGGGATTCTTAAAAAGGCAGTCAGTTGTTCCCAATGATTGAGCATGTAATAAATGGCATCGCCCAGGCTTGAATTCGGTTCTACTTTTTTTTGTTCAATTTTTTCTTCCAGCCACACTTCAAGCTCCTCCATCAATTTGGCACTGTTTTCCTGATGATACTGGAGCCGCTGTTCCGCAGACATATTTTTTGCTCTGGCTTTAGCATCATAATGGTATACTTCTGCCAGTGTATCGATTACAAAACCGCACTCTTCCGGGAAATTCACTGCAGCATCTACAAAATGACGTCTGGCGTGGACGAGACAATATGCAAGGATGGTACTAAATTCATTGGGTGTATTTCTAGACAATGCATCGCACATCTGTAATGGTGTTTGCAGAGATGTATCCCTTTGAGATAATAGTTCATTCAGGTTTTCTCCGGCATGTTTGCGCCCGGAAAGGAACAGGACTATTTTTCTGGTATCATTTATTGAGACAATACCGGTGGTGAACATACCCTTGCGGGCAGGAGAATTATTTTTGTTTTCCTTGATCAGGGTTTGGATTTTTATGGTGGTGTCATCGTTATGAAAAATCTGACCCTGGGCTGCCAACTCAATCATTATTTCATATACAAGTTTGAAATATTTAACCGATTTATTGATGATATCCCATTGAGTCGAAGATGGCAGCGGCACCCCGAGGTTGGCCTGGAGGCCGTCAATTCGGTTGAATGGCAAACCACTCCCATATTTGAGCAGCGCTATCATCGCCACTGCTGCCGTATCATATTTTTTGTTACCGGCCTCTTTGGGAAGAGGAGCTGTGAAGATCTTACCACAGAGATTGCATCGTAATTTCTGCAGCTCGTAAACAGTTGCCTGCAGAGGAGCTGCACCTTTTACACGAATCTCTACACCGGGCTTGCTGTTTTTATACAGTTTGCCCTCTTTGCAGTGAGGACAGGAACTTCCCGGAGTGAGATCAGGATGTTTTACCAGAACACGTTCTGCACCAACGTATGTGTCTGCTCCATTGGGGCCATTATTGCCTTTCTTTTTACCCTTTTTTTCTCCGTCTCCTTTTGGAGAACCGGAATTTTGTCCGGGTTTCTTTTCTTTGGATGCACCCGGCACATTTTCCTTTTTCTCGGTTTTTGCACCAAAGATCATTCTGAGCAGCTTTTTGACAGAAGAAGCCTTCTCGTCAACAGCCTCACTCAAGACTGCAATACATTCAGCCATTCCCTTGATCAGCTCAACATCCTTTTCCTGCAGGTTGCCACTTTCAGCCCGCTTAAGCAGATCATCAAGCTGATTCATATCAAGATCAATTGTTTTTTTCTTACGAGGTTTTTTGTATCTTTTGAATTTTCTTTTCATTGACATAGCCTCTGTCTAAAGCTGGAATTCAGAGGCAAGCCATAAATATCTTTTATGGAAGTAAGTTTCTTCTGGGTTTTGTTGTATTTACCCCTGCCTTTTGTCTGGCCCAGATATTTCCAATTTGCAGCCTTATAGCAGGTTCCGGCAAAACGTTCTGTATCCACAAATGTTTCCAGCCAGTAGAGGGGATGGTTATATAGTGTCTGCCAATCGATAGATATCTGCCGGGCACACCTGGACAGCAGATGGCTGGCAAGAAACTTCACCTGAATCCAAGGCAGGATAAGAAAACGTGTGTTGTAAGCCAGGAGATGACGGTTGCTATCCCGCTGCTCACGACTCCAGCC
>DEIL01000125.1:0-1417 GCA_002352445.1 Desulfobulbaceae bacterium UBA2775 | reverse complement strand
TCCAGGAAAACAATATATTTCAAATGCTCACCTACCGGCTGGGCATAAGCCAGATAATGGTATTGCTCAATGAGACTATTAAACAGTTTCTCATGGGGAGTTCGGCGCACCTGTTCAAAACGGAGGTATGAGCGGATTTGTTTTAATGATACTTTGACTGGTGTGATATCTATCTCAACCGGTTCCGGTCGTTTACGTCGATATTGTCTGGGCTTGCACTTTGGGGGTGGTTGGACAATATGTCCTTTCCGTTCAAGGTGAAGTAAAAGCCCCCGGCACACCATATCTTTTAATTGACCGTTCGCTTGTGTCCAATTCCAGGCCTGACATACTCTTCTGGATAACGCACGACGGCTGTCGTCTGGGTGAGCACTGATTATACTCTTGAGCAGGGTGATATCATCACTGGTAATTGTGCGCCCTCTGTATGACAGTAATTTTGACATGCTTTGAACAATAACAGCATTGTTCCTGGAACGCACGCTTTTATCAGATCTCCCGCCAGGGCGATGATACCTGGGCGAAATCGGGATTGCCATTCCATATCAATAATTGAAGTTCATGTACGGCTAACTGCTTCAGGCTATTGTCTCCTGCCTCCGGCCACCATTTAAATTTCCCCTGGCTCAGACGTTTATGAAAAATCCAGTAGCCCTGGCCATCATATAGTAAAACTTTAATCGCTGTCCGACGCCTGTTGCGAAAAACAAAGACAATTCCTGAAAAAGGGTCTGTTTTCAGGACGCTTCTGCAGACCTGACACAACCCATCAATGCCCTTACGGAAATCAGTTGCTTCCACAGCTACAAAAATCCGCATCTGTGGTGTGATCTGGATCACGATCTTTTCTCCCAGAAATTTTGACTCAGTGCCCATAGGTCAAGACCAACCCCTCCAGAAAAGTTCATTCGCATTTTATCGCCGAATCTGTTTTCCATTTCAACCAAACATTCGAACACTGGTGATTGCGGTGGGGGTAATTCAATAAAACAGGAATGTGTATGCTGATTCTTGTTTGTTTTGTAGGAAGAGACTCTATCTCTCAAGGCAGTGTGGTTGACGTGTAGAGCTTTGGAGATACAGTGGATAGAATATCGATCGGATAAACTGACTGCCGCTGTCCATAACTCATCGGGAATGCGGCTTTTCTGTTTTCGGGTTTTGCGCCAGGTTTTGAACTGTAGTTTGACAGTAGCCAGTGAGGTTAATGGTACTGGTAGGGTGTGGGGCATCGGCCATCCTCCTTTTTGTTGGTATTGGAAAATGGCTAAAGATATCAGCTGTCGCTGAACTTGTCACACTGGCTCACCGGAAATACACGAAACACTTTCTAAATGATACAGAATTAGGTGAATTCTTCATAGATACAAACGTTGAAATATGGGTTGCACATAATTACAATTTTGACATTAAGTTT
>DEIL01000190.1:7092-9303 GCA_002352445.1 Desulfobulbaceae bacterium UBA2775 | reverse complement strand
GGATACCATGCACGGCCTTTACCTTCACCTGTAGAACGTGGGCGGAAAATATTAACAGCACCACCACATGCAACCATTGCAGTCTTGCAACGGATGACAAATACTTTATTCTCACGAGTTGAGAAACCAGCTGCACCGGCAATCTGATTTGGCTTGTTCTTATCAAGAAAAAGCTTAACAATAAAAACACGCTCAAGAACATTGTCAGCACCAAGAGCGGTCAGTGCAGGCTCTGCAACAATCGGCTTATAAGATTCGCCGTTGATCATGATCTGCCACTTACCGGTACGTACAGGGGTTCCACCCTCACGCAGGCTTGGAGCAGGCTTGGCACCATCTAGATTCTCGCCGTCGGCATCTTTCTTCCAGACAGGGAGTCCCCATTCTTCAAAGAGCTTAACAGACTCATCTACGTGACGACCACAGTCATAGATAAGGTCTTCACGAACAACACCCATAAGATCGTTACGTACCATTTTTACGTAATCTTCAATTGGGTTTTCGCCGATGTAGGTATTGATAGCAGAGAGACCCTGAGCAACAGCTCCGGAACGTTCAACAGATGCCTTATCAACGAGTAAAATTTTCAAATCTTCAGGGGCCCACTTTTTGATTTCAAAAGCAGTTCCACAAGCAGCCATACCGCCACCGACGATCAGTACGTCTACATCCTGCTCGACGACTTCCGGATTCACATCGGCGAGAAGCTCACCTTTTGGTTTATTAGGTAATGCCATATTTAAATCTCCTTAAAATAATAAGATTTTTCAGTTAAAACCTTCTAACTCAGCTTATTTTGGGGTAGGAAGATCGGCTTCAAGGAGCAGACATTCGTCATCCAGGTTAGCGCCTTTATCGGCTCCATAAGCGTTGGCAGCACCTTCAGCGGTGGTGCGGATTGGAAACTTGAAACGCTTCATATTACCGTTACGAAACTTAACAGTCCACATGATGGAATCAGAAGATCTCATCGGGTGAACCTGACCGCCCATGGGCACAAAGTCATCATAACCACGAACAAAAATACCACCCTGCGGGCAAATCTTAACACAGGAATAACACTCCCAGCATGCATCCGGTTCCTGATTGTACGCCAGCATTGTCTCGACGTTCAAAACCATCAGATCGTTCGGACAGATGTACATGCACGCGGTTTTGTCCCCACCTTTGCAACCATCACACTTGGAAGGATCTACATAACTTGGCATTAAACTACCTCCTCAGTTTGTATTAACTGTTGTGACCCTGAACCGACAGGGCCAACTAAAACTATACACAGCACAATAAAAGCTACCCAAAATCTCAGGTCATGGACAAAGAAAACATCCATTGACACATAAACAACCAGACACATAGAATAATGAATGGCTACTCATTTTAGTAAGACTTTTTTATATATGGTTGGGGGATAATTGTCAAGAAAATTTATTCAGAAACAACTAGAGTTTATACGTAATTCTCCCGCACAATAACCTGACGGGGCTTAGCTCCATCTGCGGGGCCGACAACTCCTTCTTTTTCCATTCGTTCAATCATTCTTGCAGCCCTGTTATAACCTACTCTGAGCCTCCGTTGGACCATGGAAATCGATGCCTGTCCCGCCTCGGTTACAATTGCAACCGCCTCGTCGTACCGTTCATCATACTCCTCATCCCCGTAGTCACTATCCCCGTTTTTTTCCCGCTCAATTTCTTCTATGACAGATTCATCATAAGTTGAGCCCCCCTGTTTCTTCCAGAACTCTACAATATCTTCCGTTTCCTTCTCAGAAATAAAAGCACCGTGGATACGTTTTAAAGTCGATGTACCCGGTGCAAGCAGGAGCATATCTCCTGCTCCGAGCAAGTGTTCGGCTCCGGCAGTATCAAGGATAGTTCTGGAATCAATTTTGGAGGATACTTTAAAAGATATCCGTGTTGGAAAATTTGCCTTTATAAGACCAGTCAAAACGTCCACAGATGGTCGCTGGGTGGCGAGAATAAGATGCATCCCTGCGGCTCTTGCCATTTGAGCCAGTCTGGCAATAGCAGCTTCCACATCTTTCGAGGCTACCATCATCAAATCGGCAAGCTCATCCACCACGACAACTATATAGGGCAGCTTTTCTTCCGCACTTTCATTAAATGAATCAAAGCTTTTCACCCTGCTCTCTTCCATCAGTTTGTATCTGCGCTCCATCTCTCTCACGGCCCAGTTCAAGGCCCTTGATGC
>DEIL01000190.1:264-7050 GCA_002352445.1 Desulfobulbaceae bacterium UBA2775 | reverse complement strand
AATTGAGGCAATTATAGTATTTATGCCGACACTTTTACCAGCCCCGGTTGCACCGGCGATCAGGAGGTGAGGCATCTTAGCCAGATTGGAGGTTGACAGATTACCTACGACATCCAGGCCCAGAGCAATTGACAGCTTGTCACGATTCTTCCTATAATCTTCTGAACCGATCAGATCGCGAATATAAACTATCTTTCTATTTTCATTTGGTATTTCTACTCCAAGAGCGGCTTTGCCGGGAACTGAGCCAACCACTCTCACTGATTTGACCCTCAACCCCAGGGCCAGGTCATCGGCGAGACCGACAATTTTATTTATCTTAACACCCGGCGCAGGTGCATATTCATAGGTTGTTACAACTGGGCCGGGAGAGATCCCAATCACCTTTCCCGAAACACCAAAATTCTTCAACTTCTGTTCAAGTTGTTTGGAAAGCTTATAGTACACCTCCTTGTCTACCTTGTCGTGTACCTGCTGATTTTTGCCAAGAAGTGAGAGGGGAGGTAATTTCCAGTCTCCTCGTGCAACCGGTTTTGCTGCAAATACTTCATCCTCATCGCTCTGTTTTACTGCAGAAACAAATTCTTTCAATTCGGGGACAATATTTGAAGTATCAGCAGGTTCCGCCAGAGGCTGTCTTTCCTTCCTTTTTTTGACTATATTCTTTCTTTCTATTTTCGGTTCTACACTCTCCTGATCCTCCCGGGAATCTCTGTTGAAAAATTCTGATACCTTTTGAATCCTCTGCCAGATGAAGGCTATCAGTTTATAGAGAGAAAACTGTATGGTGAGCATCAGAGAAACGAGAAAAAGAAGGAGAAACACCATAACGGTGCCTCCATCTCCCACCACGGAGTGGAGTAGTGTAAATCCTGTTCTGCCGATAAACCCCCCGGTCTCGATTAATTTAGGATCTTTAATTGCCAGACAGGATAGAAGCCCGCAGAAGGAGATAATCGCACCTGTAAGACCGGCTATTATCTGAGGCAATCGCTCAAAAGACAATCGGGGAGTTATGAAAAGAAGGGAGAGAATCAGTATCAGTGCCGGCAGCAAATACGCACCCCAGCCGGTAAAGCCAAGGAGCAGGTCGGCAATCAACAGACCAATTTCACCGCACCAGTTTTTTTCAAGTTTGAGACTGCTGGTGAGAAGGCTGAGAATGAGAAAAAGAGAAATAAAAATGCCGAAGACAGATAAAGCTTCCTGCTTCAGGCCCGGCTTTTTGGATTCGTTTTTTTGAGCCATCTCAAAAATTGAGTTATTACGAGACAATCTTGATTGACGGATTCGTAAAAAACTTCATACCCGAGGCGTAATTATTTTCTATTATTTCGACACACTGGAGTACGTCGTAGTGATAGAAAATAGAGTGCAACGAAGTAGATGAAGAGTTTTACGGTTCCATCCTGATTCGGAGTATATTTTTCCGGAACAAGATGTACTAGGAATTGAACATAAATGCAAGGCGTTCAGAGGGGGGGAATGGCTTAAGAGTTATTTCCCGAGATTATTTTTTACTGCATCAAGTATTCCATTGATAAACCGAGGCGACTCCTCGCCACCAAATCGCTTGGCAATTTCCACCGCTTCATTAATTGCAACCTGGGGCGGAATATCATCCATATCAGTCATTTCAAAGACAGCAATACGTAGCAGGTTTCTGTCCGTCGGAGCTATACGTACGAGCCGCCAATGGCTTGCGGCTGCACTGATAACCTCATCAATATCAGCCATCTTTGCAAGAATGCCCTTCACCAGATCAAAGGCATATTGCCTTGCTTTTTTATTAATCTGGTAAAGTGAACAGAAAATATTAAAATTTTCATATAGTTCCATCTCGTTTCCGATATCAGCGACTCTGACAAAATCATTCTGATACAGAAACTGCAGTGCAGCCTCTCTTGATTTTCGGCGTGTTCCCATGGGGTAGATTAATCAATCCAGGTTTTCAATCAAACTGGCCATTTCAATCGCCGCAACTGCAACTTCGGCTCCCTTATTGCCCGCCTTGGTTCCACTTCTTTCAATGGCTTGCTCAATAGTTTCTGTAGTCAATACCCCAAAGAGAACAGGGACACCTGTCTCAAGACCGACCTGAGCGGTGCCTTTTGAAACCTCGGCCACAACTACGTCAAAATGGGGAGTAGCTCCTCTGATGACAACACCCAGAACGATCACAGCATCGTATTTCTGAGAGCCTGCAAGTTTCTTTGCAATCAACGGAATCTCAAAGGCACCTGGAACTCGCACAACATCAATATCTGCATCGAGAGCTCCCGAACGAACCAGACTGTCCAGTGCACCTTCGAGCAGCTTCTCACTGAGAAAGGAGTTAAACCGGGCCACTATTACTGCAAACTTCTTACCATCCGCCCTGAGGTTTCCTTCAATTATATTAGCCATTTTTCACCTGAATTCAATTTATAGAATCTAATCTTGCACTTCTAATCATGACAAACTAGTAAAGCTCTAAAGTGGGCGACACCCACGACCCAAAAGGTACATTATCTCACCACAGAGTTCACAGAGAGCACAGAGAAAAAGCATTTATTTTTCTCTCCTCTGTGTTCTCTGTGAACTCTGTGGTTTAAGTTTCTGGAAGTCGGAGTTTATACCCTGGTTTCATAAGGGTGCTTATCGGTTGTTTTTTATGACAGAAGTTAGGGAGTAAGGTAATAATTCCAGGATGGTTAAGTAAAAAACACCATCAATCATCAACTGCCATCAAATGCCCCATCCGATCCCTCTTGCACAGCAGGTAGCCTTTATTCTCATCTCCTGCCTCCATCTCCAGAGGAAAGCGCGCTACAACTTCAATACCGTATCCTTCAAGTCCGACGATCTTTTTGGGGTTATTTGTCAAAATTGCCATTTTTTTAACTCCAAGATCACGGAGAATCTGAGCCCCGATTCCGTAATCTCTGAGGTCACTCTTAAAGCCCAGTTTCTGGTTGGCCTCAACAGTATCCAATCCGTCATCGTCCTGAAGACAGTAAGCCTTCAGCTTATTCACCAGGCCGATACCTCTTCCTTCCTGACGCATATAGAGAACAACGCCTGCCCCCTCCTGTTCAATCATCTTCATTGCCGCATTGAGCTGCAGACCACAGTCACATCTTGATGAGCCAAAAACATCACCGGTAAGACATTCAGAATGTACACGAACCAGCACCCGGTCAACTTTGGATATATCACCTTTCACCAGTGCGATATGCTCATGATTATCCACTGAATTTGAATATATCGCTGCTTTAAACTCCCCGGCATGTTCAGTGGGGATTCTCGCCTCAGCCTCTCTCTTAATCAGCACGTCTTCACGAAGCCTGTAGGCAACCAGATCGGCAATTGTGGCAATTTTCAGGCCATGTATTTTTGCAAATTTTTCCAGATCAGGCATGCGGGCCATTGTACCGTCATCCTTCATGATCTCGCATATTACACCCGCAGGGGTCAATCCTGCAAGCCTGGAAAGATCTACAGATCCTTCGGTCTGCCCGGTTCTGACAAGCACTCCACCATCGCGGGCTTTAAGCGGGAAAATATGGCCGGGGCTGATTATATCGCGGGGCGTTGCATCCGGCGCAACAGCAGCCTGAACAGTACGGGCCCTGTCCGCTGCTGAGATCCCGGTTGAAACCCCGGTTCTCGCCTCAATGCTCACTGTGAACCCGGTGCCATAAGGAGACCTGTTGTTGCTCACCATCATCGGTAAATCCAGTTTTTCAACCAGTTCACTGCTGAGAGTCAGGCAGATGAGACCCCTGCCATGAGTGGCCATAAAATTTATGGCGGCTGCATCGACAGCCTCTGTGGCCATATAGAGATCCCCTTCATTCTCACGATCTTCATCATCAACGAGAATGATCATTTTACCTGCTTTAATGTCTTCGATAACCTCTTTGATAGGACTGACTGCCATGATAATCACACTTTGCACTTTTTAAGATTGATGAACCCGTAAAAAGCTCCCTGCTCCGTCATTCCCGCGCAGGCGGGAATCCAGAACTTACTGAAATGACTGGAGTCTCGCAAGCTCTCTTACCTGGATTCTCGCAGGATCGCTTACCTGTTTCGTTGCTGTAAATCTTTTATATAAATCCATGTTTTGTGAGAAAACCGGAACTGATACCTTCAGTGCTGTTGAGTTCACCATTCTGCTGTGGCGATAAAAGCAATTTTTCAATGTACTTGCCGATGATATCTACCTCAATATTCACGTTAACTCCCACTTTTAATTCACCAAGTGAAGTCACTTTAAGGGTATGCGGAATTATGGATACTGAAAAAAAACCGGATCCACAGCTGTTCACCGTTAAGCTCACCCCATCAATTGTTATCGAGCCCTTCTCTATCACATAACGTCCAAAAGAGTCGGGAAAAGAGAAAGTAAAAACTGTATAGCCTCCAAGCTCTTTTCGGCTTTTCACAACAGCCATGGTATCGACATGACCGGAGACCAGATGACCGCCAAGACGATCCGACAGCCTTAAAGCCCGTTCCAGATTGACTGAATTTCCCTGGCTGAGAGAACCAAGGCGACTGCGGGACAGAGTCTCAGGAGATACATCAACACTGAACCGTCGTCCTTTAATATTATAAGCGGTAAGACAAACCCCGCTTACAGCTATGGATTCTCCCTCTTCAGGATCGGTTAAATCAAATCCCGCCTCAATATCGAAGGCCAGCCCGCCACCGACTGTTCTTTTGGCAATAAGCCTGCCAACGCCCTCAATAATCCCTGTAAACATTCAATCTAACCCCACATTAATCAGGAATTCTTTTCCAGCTTTTCTGCTTTCTCAATCAAATTTTTGGCAATATTATCATGCTGGAAATTTTTATGAATTGAGGCAGCAGTTCTATAGGCATCTGCAGCCTCACCATACGTCCCTGCTCCCACATATATATCCGCTAATGACTCCAGTGTCGTAACAGCACCCTGGGGATCTCTGTTATCCTGGTACCAGTCCAGCATATCGAGACATGTTTTAATGGCATTATCATACTGCTGCAATCCCGTATAAGCGATAATAAATTGCTTTGAGAGGGCCAATAGACTCATCCGGTCATTGGATTTATCACAGATATCATATGCCCTGTTAAAATAGTCAAGAGCCTTTTCATTCTCTTTTTTTGCCAGACATACAAGACCTAATTGATTGCAGGCATTAGCAATTCCAGCCTCGTCACTTTTTTCTTCAAAGCCAAGAAGAGCATTGTGCAGCGCAACTGCAGCCTGTCCGGGTTCATTATTTTCAAGAAACCGTTTCCCTTCCTCAAATTCGGCCTGTACAGGATCGGACGGTTTGTTATCTTGTGAATTATCTGCTGCAGGACTGATCGAATTGATATCCTTAAGTTTACCGCTCATAGTTATTTTCCTCTCTGGATAGCTTGTATTGCCTTTGCAGTCTCTGCTGCAACTGTTGAGGTAATCAGTTTCCCGTCAGTACAGACAGGAAACTCCTCGATATCGCCGCTTAACCCCATTAGCTGGATAGCCGCTTCCTTTGCCTGAATGCAGCCCAGCAACCGCGCAGTGTTTCCCCGCACCCGGGGGTCAGGATCCTGCAAAAATTCAAACAGTGTATAAAATGGCATATTTCTGATCAGATCAGGACGATTTTCTGCAACCTCCGCCAGTGCCCATAACACCTGGGGCCGGGTGGAGGGATCGCCAACATAGTTCAGAAGATGTGTGGCAAAGGCACCAAAGATATCAGGTCTCATGGCTATTGTATACCCTAAGGTTTCGACCATCCCCCATGGAGTTGCCGCAGAATCAGAACAAGCCTCAAACAGACGATGCAAAAGTTCCGAGACTTGTCCCGGCTGACGAGTTGAAACTCTGGCAGAAACCCTGCCCATAACCCAGGCAACATACCAGCGTTTTTCATCCACCGGGTCATATAACAGCCGCTGCATTAATCGAAGGGTTTTTTTGTCATCAAAGCAGAGACTTACAAGACCGTCGATATCCCCTTTATTCACCAGATCTTTTACACTTTTTTTGGTGGCCTTCTTCCTGACCCGATTTTCATCCGGCGCCGATTCAATGGGGATGTGACCCTGCTCCATTTTTAATGATATCGTTTTTGCGGAACCCTCTTCCGTTTTCTGCTTTATCTTTTTTGCAACTTCAGAAATATCTGTATGGAGCCGAACAAAATAGAGAATCCCGCGAACACCGCGTCCATCGAGGTTTTTTTTGGCTATAACTTGATGAGACACCTCATCATAGTTTTCTATTCGGCCGGTCAGGTAATCATCCTCCGGCATTAACTCCCAGGCAAAATCAGCATTTCCATCGCATGCAAACACCAGTGCTTCAACCATCGCAGCACCAACATTATGGCCGGTAGCTTCACTGACATACACCGCTCCACACTGACAGCTGCCAACGGGAAACTCATGCATCTTTCTTTCGGGAGTATCAATCGCCCTGCCGACCTTCTGACCACAAAACGGACACCAGGGGGTTGTTGTAATAATTTCTTTAGCCATCAGAACCACTCATAATGCAATATCCATCTTTTCCTCGGACAAGCTCTAGGAGGCTGGCCGAGAATACGCATTTTTTCTCAAATCGAGGTTTTTCGGAAAAATAAGCACAGCCATATAATTGATATTGCGAGCATTATTTTTATGAAAACAACGAAGAGTTGGGGAGAAATGCATTCTCGGACAGCCTCCTAAGCCAGTTTCTCCTGCAGACTGGCAGCAAAATTGGGATCTACGGAATACCCCAGTTCCACGGCCTTATCCAGATGTTTCTTTGCCTCC
>DEIL01000190.1:0-150 GCA_002352445.1 Desulfobulbaceae bacterium UBA2775 | reverse complement strand
GAGGTCAGATTCATCCAGGCATTCGCCAGTTTGGGATCATGCTGGATTGCCCTTTCATAGGAAGCGATCGCCTTGTCAAGATCATTGCGCTGCTGCCAGATTAAACCTAAATTGGCATGTGCCTGGGCACTTTCAGGTTGGGTTGCAACA
>DEIL01000317.1 GCA_002352445.1 Desulfobulbaceae bacterium UBA2775 | reverse complement strand
ATATCCTGATAAATAAGTGCCCAGGGCAACAATCTAACAATCTCAAGGCACCCTCAAAAACGATTATCTTTAAAACTCGTCAAGAACTGTGCAGTATACCAGCACTGAATAAACCGCACAAGGGTTATCTTTTCATTCCAGAGCAACATATACTTTCTCTATCCTCTTTACTCTATTTTTACCACAATAAAAAAATGAACTGCTACTGAGACTCATCTCCTTGTATTCGGCAAACGTTTGATATATAATTGATTTTACTTTACGCCTAACTTGAACAAAATACTTAACCCCGAGAAACGGAGACGAGCGTGCCTGTATATATTTGGAAAGGGAAAAATGCTTACGGAGAAAAACGTAACGGTGAAATTGAAGCCGCAGACCAAACTGCAGCCCTGGCACAGGTCAAAAGGCTTAGAATTTCCGATCCGGTCATCAAAGAGAAACCGAAAGACCTGCTGGAGAATATTGCTCTTTTCAAACCGAAGGTTTCAGACAAGGACATTGTCATTTTTACCAGGCAACTTTCAACAATGATTGACGCTGGACTACCCCTGGTACAGGGACTGGAAATTCTGGAAAAACAGCAGGCCAACAGTACCTTTAAAAAGGTATTGGGAGAAATCAGGGCTGACGTTGAATCCGGCTCCACCCTCTCCGACGGAATGCGTAAGCACCCAAAAGTTTTTGATGATCTATTCAACAACATGATTGAGGCTGGAGAAACCGGAGGTATTTTGGATACCATTTTATCCCGGCTTGCCATTTTCATGGAAAAGACAATGGCCCTGAAGAAAAAAATTAAAGGTGCTCTAACATATCCCGCTATATGCCTGGCGGTCTCTATTCTCATTCTTACTGTAATTTTGGTTTTTGTTGTGCCCGTTTTCAAATCCATGTTTGAAGGGTTCGGCCACAGTTTACCTCTACCAACACAAATAGTAGTAAACCTGAGCGCATTTTTTAAATCTAATTTTATATATCTATTAATCGCATTTTTTTTCCTCTCCTGGGTTGTAAAAAAGATATACAGTACTGAAAAAGGGCGTCTGCTGATTGACAAAGGCATTCTACGATCCCCTGTATTTGGAACTCTACTGAGAAAGGTAGCTGTTTCAAAATTCACCAGAACCTTGAGTACAATGCTCAGCGCCGGTGTACCAATCCTTGAGGCCCTGCAGGTAGTTGCCAGAACCTCTGGGAATAAGGTTATCGAGCAGGCCGTTCTCAGGGTTGGTGAAGGAATAGCCGAAGGACGACCTATAGCGGAACCGCTTGAAGAGAGTGGCGTATTTCCCAATATGGTTGTACAGATGATTAACGTCGGTGAGTCTGTCGGTGCCCTTGACTCCATGCTTGAGAAGATTGCTGATTTTTACGATGAAGAAGTTGATCAGGCAGTGGAAAATTTAACAGCAATGATAGAACCTTTTATGATGGTATTTTTAGGTGGAATGATCGGTGGAATTGTTGTTGCCATGTATCTTCCGATATTCCAGATAGTAAACTTAGTAGGGTAAATATTCTCAAATAGTCTAATACAGGAGTTTTTTCATTAAATATTTGACATTCTTTTATTTAAGGATATCATAGAGTAAGATTGTCTTAAAAGCAGATAACAGAGGAGGAATTTATGGCATTGACAAAAGCGGATCTTGTTCAACAGGTTTACAAGCATCACGAGGGGCTGACAAAAACGCAGGCAACTGATTCTGTAGAAGCTTTTCTTCGTATTTCCAAGGATTCTCTTATAAGTGGATCAGACCTCTTATTAAGCGGATTTGGGAAGTTCAATGTTAAGGATAAGAATTCAAGGAGAGGACGAAATCCTCAGACAGGCGCCGAGCTGACACTTGATGCCAGGCGGGTTGTAACTTTTAAACCTTCAGGTATCCTAAGGGACAAGATTAACGCTTCCTGAGTCTTTATCACAACCTGACTTTTTCTCCTTTCTTTTACTGCCTATTCTACCCCGGATGAAGAATTGCGCTTTCTTTACCTGGGGTAATTTTTTGTAATTTGTTGATACAATTTTCCAGGATTCGACTGCAACATGTTCTTCCCATTTCAAAATGTTCATTTCCACGAACTTGAATTTACCGGTAAATGGTCCATACACCCCTGGGAAATTGAATGCTATTCTGACGGTCTGAAAAATTCCATTCTCCAGACCGGCGTTATTCACCCTCCCTTCCTCCTGCAACATTCTGATACGAGTTTTGAAGTGGTCTCAGGCCATAAACGTATTCTGATTGCCAGGCAACACTTCGATTCAGACAAAATTGGGTGCTTGATTTTGCCTGAAGATTTCCCTGATCTATCTATTCTCGATCTTCTTTTGGCAGACCAAAAATATACAGCTCCACTTTCTCTTATTGAAAAGGCTCGATTCATTCAGATAGCTTTGGGATGTATATCAAGAGAAGAAATCATAAAAGAATTTTCAGCGAGACTGGAGCTAAAAAAACAGAAATCAGCCATTGATAAGATGCTGGAGGTACTCAACCTGCAGGGTGATATTATAAAAGAAATTCATAGCGGTCGCCTGCAGGAGAAAATGGTCATGGAATTACAGCGATTAAAGCATCCTGACGATCGTTTGGCAGTGGTTTCCCTGTTTAAAGAACTTAGCTTGGGCACAGGTAAGCAGAAAAAGCTTTTTACCCTTATACGAGATTTAGCCTACCGCAACCATACCTCAATATCAGACTTAATAAGCAATAGCAAAATTCAACATATTCTCAATCACGAAGAGATGAACCCGCCCCAAAAAACGCAACATCTTGGGAAATTCCTTCAGAAACAACTGACTCCAACCTCCCTTGAGGCAGAGAGCAGCTTTAGTGATTTTTCGAAAAAACTGCAATTGCCTGAAATTTTAACTCTTTCACATAGTCAGGCTTTTGAAACAGATGAAGTAACGCTCTCCATAAAATGTAAAAACCTTCAGGAGTGTCAAAAGATGTTACCGGAAATCAAGGCTGTTCTCAGAAACAGAAAATAACAAGCTGCGGTAATCTTGTGGAAACTCTTCGTATTTATATAAAAGTCATGTACTGTCCGGAAGAAAATGGATCCGAAGCAGTAGCATCATTTTGAAAGCATTTCATGGATGTCAGTACCTTACTCCAGAACTTCTGTCATAAAAAACAAGAAATCCAGGAAGGTCGTTTTAAATTATATTGTTGATTATACTTCCATGGCGCTTATCCAAGCATTCTAAGATTCCGATTTATTCGGGTTGGATTTTTTACGACGCCATAACCTATTCTGCATATTGAAACCTACCGGCAACCATCATATCATCTCCCAGCCTCTTATAGCTGACATCAGTAAGCCGGGTAGCTGAGCTGCGCCCATGGGTACGATACCCTGTCACCAGTGAAACGCCATCGTCTCCTGCAAAGATCGGCGCAAAAAAGAGACAGGCCGAATCATACAATTTTTCTTTTAAGAATGAGCCATGCAACCTTGCTCCCCCCTCCACCAGAACTGAACAGACATCTGCTTTTCCCAAGGCGACCATCACCTGCTTTAAAGCCACTCCACCGGGACTTGAGTTCACAGTCGTCACCGCCACACCCCGTTCCCTCAGTGCGGCCTTTTTTTCTTCCGGTGCATCAACAGAACAAAATACCCATGTAGGTGCCTCCGATTCTATATGAAAGACCGACGAGCCCAGTGGTAAGTTCAAATGTGTATCTATAACGACCCTGACGGGGTCCTTCCCTTCAAACCCCCGGATACGTGTAGTCAACGATGGATTATCAATACGCACCGTCTCGCTGCCAATAAGGATAGCATCTACCTTATGCCGAATCTTATGTACTTCATTGAGAGATTGCTTTCCTGTAATCCAACCACTCTCTCCCTTTAAATAATTAATCTTGCCATCCAGACTGATACCGCCCTTCATTATCGTCCATGGAATACCTTGAGTTATATGTTTTATAAAGGGATTGATGATCTCTCCACACTCATCGCGAAGTACTCCTGTAACCACCTCTATTTTGTTTTCTCTGAGAAACGCAATGCCACTCCCATCAACCAGAGGGTTAGGATCATTCATGCCGACCACAACCCGCGAAATACCATTATCAACAATCGACTGAGTGCATGGAGGGGTTTTTCCAGTATGATTGCATGGCTCCAGAGTCACATAGATTGTCGAACCGACAAGAGATTCTGCAGCCTTATTTATGGCGTTCACTTCGGCATGAGGGGTTCCTGCTCTTTTATGGTACCCTCTTGATACGATACGACCACCTTTAACAATAACAGCACCGACACAGGGGTTTGGTGAGGTTCTTCCTTCGCCTTTCCGGGCTTCGATAAGTGCCAGCTGCATATAGTACTTATCATTTTGCATGATCGTCATCTTCTCTTGCGTCCAGTATGCTTTTCAGCTCCGCCATAAATTCATTAACATCTTTGAATTGACGATAGACTGAGGCAAATCGCACATACGCTACCTCGTCCAACAGGTGCAATCCTTCCATAACCCATTCACCGACATCCTTGGAAGGAATTTCTTTGGCACCATAATCCTGCAGCTTATGTTCAATATCATCAACAAATTCATCGATTTTATCACGACTTACTGACCTTTTCTCACATGCTTTCTCTATTCCGACAACAATCTTTTGTCTATCCCATGTTTCCCTCCTGCCATCTTTTTTCACCAGCACCGGTACCATTACCTCCAACCGCTCATAAGTAGTAAAGCGCTGATCACAGGAAAGGCATGCTCTTCTTCTACGAGTAATTGTAGCATCTTTATTGAGACGGGAATCAATTACTTTGTCATCCAGATGACCACAATAGGGACATTTCATAACTACCTCCTTTTATTACAAAACAAACACCAACATAGAAATAATTCACTCCCGGAGGAGAGTGTTATTTCAACTTACAATAAAGCTATATACCTATACTAGTCTACCTGACAGAAGACCTCCATATTTGAAATGAAAAAAACCGATTTTGCATATGCAAAATCGGTTTTTTCTTTCCAGATAGAATCTGTTACATCAGGTAATTTAGCCCCATGCAGACTATTACGTTTTTTACCCACTGAACTTTTTAATTCTCCTCTGATGTCTGCCGCCGGCGAATTCACTCTTTAACCAGACTCGTACTATTGTCAGTGCCAGTTCCCGGTCAATCGCCCGGGCCCCGAGGCAGAGCATATTTGCGTTGTTATGTTCCCTACTCATCTTTGCAGTGTATTCTGAATGACAATTTGCAGCTCTGATCTCAGGATGCCGGTTAGCGGCAATAGACATGCCGATTCCTGTTCCACATATGAGAATACCCAGGTCACAGGAACCATTTATTATTTGAGACACACCTTTTTCAGCAAAATCGGGGTAATCAACCGAGTCCGTTGATGAACATCCAACATCAACGACCTCATATTTCAAGTCGATCAAAAAAGCTTTAATATCTTCTTTTAACTCAAAACCACCATGATCAGCACCGAGAACAATTTTCACTCTTCCAGTCTCCAAAGCCAAATTATGCCTGTTCTACTCGACAAAACGCCTCATGGCGACAACCGCATTAGTGCCACCAAATCCAAAGGAATTGGAGATCGCAGCTCGAATGTTCATATCCCGTGCTTCATTGGGAACATAATCCAAATCACATTCAGGACTTGGGTTTACCAGATTGATGGTAGGTGGTGCAATTTGATGACTCACGCTGAGGGCGGTAAAAACCGATTCGATTCCACCGGCAGCACCCAGCATATGACCTGTCATTGACTTGGTTGAGCTAATGGCAAGAGCTCTGGCATGATCGCCGAAAACTGTCTTGATTGCCAGGGTTTCACATTTGTCGTTCAGCGGTGTCGAAGTACCATGAGCGTTAATATAATCTATATCTTCAGGTGATAATTCAGCATCATCCAAAGCGACTTGCATAGCCCTTGCCCCACCTTCTCCGTCCTCCGGTGGCGCGGCAATATGATAAGCATCACTGCTCAGACCATAGCCACAAACCTCGGCGTAAATTTTTGCGCCTCGAGAAACGGCATGCTCATACTCTTCCAGTACAAGCATTCCAGCCCCTTCCGACATAACAAAACCGTCCCGGTCCTTATCGAAAGGTCTGGATGCCTGCTGAGGTGCATCATTTCTCTTCGACAACGCTTTCATCGCGGAGAACCCACCAACCCCGAGAGGACTGATAACAGCCTCGGTGCCACCGGTGATTACTACATCACTACTCCCATACTTGATATGACGAAACGCTTCCCCCACAGCATGAGTTCCAGCTGCACAGGCGGTTGTCTGGGTCAAGTTTGCTCCTTTTGCATTCAGTGCCATCGAAATCTGACCGGACGCCATATTGGGAATACACATCGGGATAAAGAAAGGTGTTATCCTTTTCGGTCCTCTTTCGAGGATTATCTGATGTTGTTTTGCAATTGTAGGCAATCCACCCATACCGCAGCCAGTGATAACACCAACTCTGGTACAGTTTTCCTCTACCACTTTAAAGCCACTGTCTTCTACAGCCATGAGCGCTGCGACTAAACCATACTGCACAAACAGAGCAAGATGTCTGATCTGTTTTTTCTCAAAGTAATCTTCAGGGATAAAATCTTTTACTTCTCCAGCAATTTTTACTGCGAAATCACTAGCATCAAACGTGGTAATCAGATCAATTCCACTCACACCTGAGCATAGATTATCCCAACTCTTTTCCACCCCTGTCCCCAGAGGTGTCACCAGACCGAGTCCTGTAATCACTACCCTTCGAGTCACAATAGTTACCCCTTATATACCCTCATCTTTCATTCACGCGCTGATGCAAACGAGGGATAGAAAAAATATTGTCAGTGTATACTACTATTTTTGCTTATTTACGTAGTCGATTGCATCCTGAACTGTTGCAATTCCCTCTGCATCTTCATCGGGGATTTCAATATCAAAACCTTCTTCCATTGCCATAATCAACTCAACAAGGTCAAGAGAATCGGCACCCAGATCATCAACAAAAGATGCGTTGGGTACTACTTTTTCTTTCTCAACACTTAACTGTTCAACAATTATATCTATCATTTCCTGATCAATGGCCATTAATATTCTCCTTTATTGTTTGATTAGACTGAGTTTGCTAATCACTTTTCAATTATTTAACACCAGTAATACATCTTCACTTTCTTGCAGATATTTTTTTATTGCCTATGATGGTTTCATAAAAACCAAATTTACCAGATGGATTCGTAAAAAACATCACATATACATCCCACCATTAACATGCAGAGTCTGCCCCGTTACATAGCGACCATCTACTGAAACCAGATAGGCCACAGCAGCAGCAACATCCTCAGTTGTCCCAAGACATCCCAAAGGAATCTCATCTTTGAGCTGTTCCTTTACATCTTCACTTAACAACTCTGTCATCTCTGTTACAATATAGCCGGGTGCAACACTATTTATGGTGATATTCCTGGAACCATATTCACGGGCCATGGATTTAGTCAGTCCTGTTAATCCAGCCTTTGCGGCTGCATAGTTTACCTGACCGGGATTTCCGGCAAACCCCGATACGGAGGAGATGTTCACCACCCTGCCCCACTTTTTTTTCATCATTCCCCTGGAGACGGCTTTAGAGCAGAGAAAAACACCCTTCAAATTGGTATTCATAACATCATCCCAATCCGATTCTTTCATCCTCGCCATCAAACCGTCTCTGGTAATGCCTGCATTATTTACCAGGATTTCAACAGGGCCGGCCTCACTGACAATATGTTTAATTGCCTCTGTTACCGCACCCGCATCAGAAACATCGAAACCGATAATTTCCGCCTTGCCACCGTTTTCCACTATGAGTTTCTGAGTTTTAAGAGCAGCCTCTGTCCGACTCACATAGTTAACATACACCAAGGCTCCCATATTAGCTAATTTCAAACATATGGCTCTACCGATGCCACGACTACCACCGGTTACCAGGGCAATTTTCCCATCAAGGCTCATTTTCAGCGTCTCTCCTCTATTTTGCTCATCAACCTGGGTATGATCTCAAACAGATCACCAACAATACCATAATCAGCAATATCAAAAATAGGTGCATTTTTATCTCTGTTTATGGCAACAATCGTCTCAGCAGACTGCATACCGGCAGCGTGTTGCACCGCTCCTGAAATACCACATGCTATATAGAGTTTAGGAGCAACAGTTTTACCTGTTTGTCCCACCTGATGGGGGTACGGGATCCACCCTGCATCAACAACTGCCCGGGAAGCTGAAACTCTGGCATCTATCGTATCCGCAAGCTGCCTTATAAGCTCAAAACCCTTTGCACTTTCGAGTCCCCTTCCACCCGACACAAGAATATCGGCTTCTTGAATGTTCACATTCGCAGCCTCTTCAACGACTATCTCGAGAACTCTCACACGACTTTCAAGCTGGGTGGGGCTCGGTGCTAGATCAATGACTTCCCCTTTTCGTTCCCCGTCAAATTCCCGGGCTTTCATCACCTTCGGACGAACCGTAGACATCTGAGGTCTTGATGATTCGCAAACAATGGTGGCCATGATATTTCCACCAAAAGCAGGACGGGTTTGAAGGAGAGCTCCATCTTCTTCACGGATCTCGAGCTGAGTACAATCAGCAGTCAAACCGGCATTCAGAGTTGTTGCCACACCGGGGATAAAGGAGCGACCAATGGCGGTAGCCCCGGCCAAAACTATTTCCGGCTTATGCTCCCTGATCAGGTCAGTTACAATTGCACAATAACTCTCATCGCTAAAAGCTCCAAGAGCCTCATGATCAACCCGGTATACGATATCAGCACCATAGCCGATGAGCTCCTCACCAGTCTCTCCGGTCTCGTAACCAATCAGTACAGCACTGAGCTTCACCTTTCTCTTATCAGCAAGTGTGCGGCCAATTCCAAGCAGTTCCAGGGAGACAGGAGCAAGTTCTCCTCTTCTGTATTCACAATAGACCAGAATCCCAGACCAATCTTTTATATCTACCTTCGCTATTTTCTCGACTTCAAGGCTCAGCGCCTCTACTTCACATGTATCAATACAGGCACCACACAGGTTGCAGCTCTCGCCAATAACAGCGCAACCGTTTTCAATCTCTATTGCACCAAAGGGACAACTCTCTTCACAGATGCCGCAGCCAATACAAAGTTCCTCGTTTACTTTTAACATAATCTATTGAACTCCACCGGGTTGGATAAACGGGATCAGTTTATCAACAAGCTGGTCTATCTGCTCATCAAGAGTGCCTGTAAAAATGGCCCGCCCTCCCCTTGCAGGAGGTGGAAAAACATTGACTACCTGGGTCGGAGAACCGGGCAAACCTATACAAGCGTGATCGGCATTAATATCATCTGCACTCAACGTTGTGATGACTGCTTTTTTAGCTCTCATTTTCCCTTTAAGGGACGGTACACGAGGCTCATTGATATTTTTCACAACTGAAAGCAGGGCCGGAAGAGCAATATCGACGACATCGTAACCATCATCCATCATTCTTTCAACGATGAACCGATCCAGGCTGGATTCCCGTATTTTCTGGGCACATGTGATATATGGGATATCAAGCCGCATGGCAACCCCTGGTCCAACCTGGGCAGTATCACCATCAATAGCCTGTTTGCCGCATAGAATGAGATCAAAATCCCCCAGTGTTCTTATTGCCTGCTCCAGGGTATAGGCAGTCGCCCAGGTATCCGCTCCGGCAAAAGCTCTGTCGGAAACCAGAACAGCCTTGTCGGCACCACAACTGAGAGCCAGCCTTAAAATTTCTTCAGCTTGAGGAGGACCCATGGTAATAACAGTTACCTCACCGCCATGGGCTTCCTTCAGCCGCACAGCCTCTTCCAAAGCATGCTGATCATATGGATTCATGATCGACTCTACGCCTTCTCTGGCCAGAGTATTCGTCTCGGGGTCAAGACGAACATCCTTGGCATCAGGAACCTGCTTTATACATACTATTATATTCATATACCAATCCGCATCTTTTGATGGCGTCGTAAAAAGTCCGATCTCCTGCTTTGCAGGTTTTTTACAGACACTCGACATACCGCATGTATTGTCGAGTCCCAGTAAAAAACACTCCGCCTTGTATATCAGACTTCGAGTGACCTTTTTACGAGTATGTGATGGTTAAGTAAAAAAATTATGTGCAATGAGAAATATTATTCAATCATTTCAGTTTACTGAGGTACGTCGTCATGATAGAAAAATTGCAACACGAAGCCGGTAAGCAAGCCTGTGAGACTCCGGATAGAGATTTTCTACGACACCATCAATTACTTAGAATATTCCTTATTCAGCTCCTGCCCTATAACGTTTCTCTGAATCTGGTTTGTACCTTCATAAATTTGAAGGATTTTGGCATCCCTCATCATCTTTTCAACCGGGTATTCACACATATAGCCGTACCCCCCCATAACCTGAACCGCATCAGTTGTCGCCTTCATTGCCACATCTGTCGCATATACCTTACACATGGAAGAAGCCTTGGACATATCTTTCGGATATGCCTGGATATGTTTTGCCGCAGCATAGACAAGAGCCCGGGCTGATTCTATACCGATGGCTATATCAGCCAGAAGATGCTGTACAGCCTGGAAAGCAATGATCGGCTTGTCAAACTGTTTTCTCTGTTTGGCATACGGGGCTGCTTCGTCAAGTGCCCCCTGCGCAAGGCCGATACCAAGTGCTGCAATCCCGGGTCTTGAAAGATCGAGAGTTTTCATAACGGTGATAAAACCAGTCCCCTTACGTCCTATCAGGCGATCCTTGGGGATCCTGCAATCTTTAAAGATAAGCTCAGTTGTTGAGGAGGCCCTGATACCCATTTTCTTTTCCTTGGGTCCGCAACTGAAGCCAGGATCACCTTCCTCTACTACAAACAGAGAAGCACCACGAGGACCTCTACTCCGATCAGTTATGGCTACAACCGTGTATGTCTGGGCTTCACCACCGTTGGTAATCCACTGTTTAGTGCCATTGAGTATCCACTCATCACCATCCAGTACGGCTGTGGTCTGAATACCCGAGGCATCTGAACCGGCATTGGCTTCGGTCAGGCCAAAAGCGGCGAATTTCTCTCCAGTAGCTATAGCGGGGAGATATTTTTGTTTCATTTCGTCTGATCCGGCAAGAATAATCGGATATGCTCCCAGGAAATTTGCAGCAAAAGCGGTCCCGACCCCCACACATCCCCGGCTGAGTTGTTCAAGAATGAGGACAATGTCAAAACATCCCCCTCCAAAACCACCATATGCTTCAGGGATAAGCACACTAAAAAGATCAGCCTGAGCCAGCTCATTTAAAATCTTCCGGGGGAACTCATGATTTTCATCCAGTTCAGCACGGCTGGGTATAATTCTTTCATCAGTGATCTGTCGCGCTATATCGACAATCATCTGTTGTTCTTCAGATATAAAATAGTCCATACTCAAATCTCCTGTTTACCACTTAGTCAGGACCGCCCCCCAGGTGAAACCACCTCCGAAAGCACAGAATAAAACAGTGTCACCTGGAGAAATCAATCTCTCTTTGTTGGCTTCATCGAGGGCTATCGGAATAGACGCTGCGGATGTGTTGCCATACTTTGACACATTTATAAATAGTTTTTCCTGTGGTATATCAAGCCGTTCTGCCAATTTATTTAAAATACGAATATTTGCCTGATGTGGAATAACAAGGTCAACGGACTCCATGCTAACCCCTTGAGCATCAAGCAGAGATCGAACAGAGTCTTCCATCGCTCTCACTGCATGTTTAAAAACTTCACGCCCTCCCATGAGGACATGGCTTCCCGGATATCCTTCAATCTCCAGGTCAGGATTTAAACTTTGGGGTGCATGCATGCATAACAGATCCCCAAGGGCCCCATCAGAGCCAAAATGAGCTCCTATCAACCCATGATCCGATTCAGAATAACCGGCAACAACAGCACCGGCACCATCGCCAAAAAGAATACATGTGTTCCTGTCCTTCCAGTTCAACTTTGCGGACAAAGTCTCTACACCAATTACCAGGATCTTTTTAGAATGATCGGCTCGAATGTATTTGTCAGCGAGGTCCAGGCCATAAAGGAATCCCGAGCAGGCAGCATTAACATCATAGGCAAAGGCATTTTTTGCACCAATTTCATTCTGCACCAGGCAGGCACAGGATGGCATAATCATATGTGAGCTGATTGTACCGAGCACAATCAGATCAATTTCATCAACCGACACCCCTGCATCATCAAGTGCTCTACGGGAAGCCTTCGCTGCAAGCTGATAAGCCTGCTCCCCTTTACCTGCGATGCGTCGGGCACCAATGCCGGTCCTGCTGCGTATCCATTCATCACTTGTGTCAACAATCGACTCAAGTTCTACATTGGTAAGGATTCTTTTGGGTAAACAGGAGCCCGTCCCCAACACAACAGTTCCCATTTAAACCTCCGCCTGTGCCACGTTTTTCCCCGAGTCCAAACTTTGCATTATATCTTGATTTATATTCAATTTTACCATCTTGGATGCACCTATGATGGCATTTTTCATAGCATGAGAACTTGATTTGCCGTGGCATATAAGACCTGTCCCATCGATACCAAGAAGTGGAGCTCCACCGTATTCCGCATAGTCAACACGTTTTTTAAACGCCTTAAATGCCGGGCGGACAAGCAGATATCCCAATTTGGCGGGGAGCGATTTTACAATCTCATACTTAAGCATCTGCATCAGGGCATCAGCCAGTCCTTCGCTTATTTTCAGACAGATGTTTCCTACAAAACCATCACACACAATCACATCCACATCACCCTGAAAAACGTCCCGCCCTTCAACATTTCCGATAAAATTCAAGGAGCTGTTCTCCAGCAACGGATACGCCTCCTTTACGAGACTGTTTCCTTTGCCGGTTTCTTCACCGATGGACAGCAGTCCGACTGTAGGTCTTGAAATATCACGGACACGGGAATAGGCAGAAGCCATAACGGCAAACTGATAGAGATGCTGCGGCCGGCAATCGACATTAGCTCCTATATCCATGAGTATTACAGGTTTTTTCTGAGTCGGAAAAAGTGAAGCAATACCGGGACGAGAAACCCCTTTAAGACGACCAAGTTTGCGGACACCGGCGGCCATAGTCGCTCCTGAATTACCTGCACTCACCACGGCATCAGCCTCACCTTGTTTAACAAGGTCGAAAGCCACCATCACCGATGAATCCTTTTTCTTTCGGATAGCGTTAACGGGATTTTCACTCATCTCTATTACCTGAGAAGAGTGTACTATATTAATGGAGTCTGCCGTATCGAAAGCTGGCGCAAGCTGGTCAAGATGCTTCTGCAGGAGAACCTCATCACCCACCAGACTTACCCTGAGATCCGCCTCTTTTGTGGCAAGCAATGCTCCGGTAATCAACTCCTCCGGCCCATTGTCTCCAGCCATGGCGTCCAGGGCTATCTGCACACTATTCTCCTATTCAATATCAGTATCAAGACTGAACACGGTTCGGCCCTTGTACTTGCCACAGCTGCCACACAACCTATGCGGTTCTTTCGGTTCTCCACAGTGCCCACATACAGAAAGCCCCGGCGCTTTCAAAGCGTCATGGGATCTTCTTTTTCTTGTACGTGACCGTGAATGTCTTCTTTTGGGTAAAGCCATTTTTTCCTCCAATCAGGTATGAAACATACCATTTCACAAACAATTTCAATGATTATTAAATTTTTCAGGACAATAAAAAGAAAATCTCCTCTGCCCGGAGCATAACTACAACTGAATCCAATTTCAAAAACAAAAAGGAAAAAAATAACCAATTTAGAAAATAATCGCCAGAAAAAAATACAATCAGATCAAAAACCAACCAATTTACTGCTATGGATTATATAATCTCTGATATCAGGAATAATAAAGAGTTCCATTAAAAAACTGCCTGGCCGACTCATTTTTCAGAGTACATGGGAAAGCCGGTCTGAATTTTTTTCCAGACGAAGAGAAGTTCTCTCCAGCAGCCATTCAAGCAAACTCACGACAAGTAGCGGATATTTTTTTTTGAGTTCGTCAAAAACCTGATATGAAAAAGAGAATAATATTGAATCTTTTACAGCCAGCAAGGTGGCCCTATGTCTATTATCACGGAATAATGCTCTTTCGCCAGCCGGGGCACCGGGGTCAAGAAGTGCAACTACTTGGGTTCTTTCGCCAAACCCGGTTCTTTTTTGTACAGCAAGCTGCCCTTCAACCACAAAAAAGAGTTTATCTCCACTCTCCCCAAGAGAAAACAGAATGTCTCCCTCCCTTAAGCTGACTTCTTTCATTAAAGGCAGCAGAAGTTCTACATCAGTCCTGTTGAAACGTCGAAAGAGAAGTTCATGCAACTCTGTACTATATTCTGCCATGACCTGGGTTTAGTGCCTTATTCCGTGAAAGCTGTAATGATGGCGTCGTAAAAAGTTTTCCGACTTGTCAGGTTAACTCTTTGACTTTAAAAACGAGCTGTTCTTATCTTCCAGTATTTTTACCAATCCTTCATATTTTTCCTTCCTTAAAATCGATTTAAACTGCTCCTGATAATTTCTCACAAGGCTGACACCTTCAATATTAATATCATAGACCATCCAGTGACCATCTGATTCTTTCATTATATAATGGACAGGCAGATCCACCCCTCCATTCTCCACAATGGTTGTAACCTGGGCTCTGTTACCTTTTATCGTTTCTGCCTTAAATTTAGTGGTCTGTCCTGAGTATCCTTCCAACTTGCCGATATATACATTTTCAAGAAGCTTGGTCATAAGCTGGGTAAAGTAATCTCTCTGCTGCTCAGTGATAGTTCGCCATGTCTTTCCAAGGACCCGCTTTGACATTTCTCTAAAATTAAAACCGGTCTCTATGGAATCCATAATTTTTTGACGCCGTTCCACAAGATGTGCATCACCTTTCAGATTCTGGTCAGCAAGAATGGCCATTACCCCTTCCAGTGCAGGCTTGAGATCGGCAGTCGGACTATTGCCGGCGACACCGGCGTGAGAGAAGCTCAACATCAACAATATTATAAAAAGAAGCACAATTTTTTTCATTTTTACTCTCACTAACCCGAATAGATCGGAACTTTTTTAAAAAATGGTTAGGCTCAATTCTGCTCCGCCTTACTCCGCACTGCCAAAAGCAAATTTACTAATCAGAGATTCGATATCCATTGATGATTCGGTATCCCTCAACACCTCACCGGGTTTAAAATTCTCTTCATCCCCTCCAAAGCTCAACTGGATGAACTTATCCCCTATTATCCCCTGGGATTTCACAGAGGCCATTGAATCTATCGGAACTTTCAGATCCTTATCCACTTTCAGTGCAAGGACGGCGACCTCATCTTCTCCAAGTGTAACTGCTGCAACACTGCCTACAACCACACCGGCTACCTGTACTGAGGCACCTTTTTTTACACCTGCAACATTATCAAATTCAGCATTGATAATATATGTGGAACTGCTTGTCAAAAAAGACACTTCTCCAAGCTGCAGCGCAAGATATCCAAAGGCACAAAAACCAACTATCATAAAAAGCCCGACCGCCATTTCAAGAATATGTTCTTTCATTTTTATATCTCCACCAGGTGACTCTGATAGATATCTCCCATTGTCATTTTCACAAATTCCCTGATATGGGGTTTTTCAGACCATTGGATCTCTTCCGGACTGCTAAACACATCCATGTTTCCCCTGTTTAAAACAATCACCCTGTCAGCAAGATTAAAGATTTTCGGTATATCATGACTTACTATAACGGAGGTAAAACCAAACTCAGACTGTGTTTTTGCGAAAAGTTGGTATATCTCCTGCGCCATCACGGGGTCAAGCCCTGTAGTCGGCTCATCAAACAGCATGATTGCCGGTTTAAGCTGCATTGCTCTTGCCAACCCCACTCGTTTCTTCATCCCACCACTCAGTTGAGCCGGATACTTATCCTCATGACCATCCAGTTCAAACTGTGACAAAGATGCATGCACCTGACTGCCGATCTCTTCCTCGGTTTTTTTTGTCCTTTCTCTCAGTGGCAGTGCCACATTCTCAAAAACCGTAAGGGAGTCAAAAAGAGCCGACCCTTGAAAAAGAACGCCAAACTGGGTGCGCAAAGCTTCAAGTTCTTTTCCCTTTGCCCCTGTAACATCATTTCCCTGTACCAATACCCGGCCTGAATTGGCTCTCATAAGGCCAAGAACAATCTTCAGGGTAACACTTTTTCCCGAGCCGCTGCCACCGGCAATCACCGTTGTTTTGCCTGCAGGAATGAAGAAACTGACACTATCAAGAACAGTTTGTACAGTTCCATCTTTTTTGGCAAATGTTTTCGACACATCTATAAATTCAATAGCAGAAATCATCATAACCCTTTCAGGCGTATGCAAAAACCATGAGTGAAACCACTTACAGTCCTCAACAAAGTACTGAGAAAAATGAAGTTTATCCGGGTTAAATTTCTTCGGGATGTACCTGTCATCAGAGAAGCACCGCCGTGAGAAGATAATCAAAGACAAGAACCGAAATTGAAGAAAGTACAACTGCCTGTGTTGTTACACGGCTGACACTTTCAGCGCCAAATCCTGCCCCTCGTATCTCTCTTACAAAGTACCCTCTTCCCGTGCAAATCCAGACAACAAGCAAAGCAAAGACAAACGACTTTATAATCCCAAGTCGAATATCATGGTTTGTCACACTTGATCTCATCCCCTCGATATAACTTCCAGGACTCACATCCATCAGGCTGACTCCTGCAACATACCCGCCGGCGATGCCTACAACATCAAAGATGACAGTTAAAAGCGGTACTGAAATGAGTGCTGCAATAAATTTTGGCGTTATCAAATAACGAAAAGGATCAACAGCCATACAATCCAAAGCGTCAATCTGTTCAGAGATACGCATGATGCCGAGTTCTGCACACATTGCAGAACCGGCTCGCCCGGCAACCATAAGAGCAGTTAAAACCGGTCCAAGTTCCATTATCAGAGTGAGTGAAACAGCTGAACCGAGCATCCCTTCCGCACCGAATTTATTAAGAGAGTAATATCCCTGAAGGCCGAGAACCAAGCCGGTAGATGCGGCGGTAAAGAAAATCACTGAGAGGGAACCGACACCGATAAAATTGACCTGTCTGACTAATTCTTTCAACCTGAACGGCTGTCGAAAAATGCCCCGAAATGCTTTCAGGAGGAATAATGTCATCCTCCCAATATCGGTCAATACATATAGTCCGGTATTACCCAGATTTGCAATTGGATTACTTTTCATCAATTTCCGGTCAACATTGCGGGATTACCTTCTCGGAGTACTCCGAAGCTATTCAAGTCAATAATTAAGGACCAGTGCCGCATAAACTATAATCACTGCTATTATAAGTCAATTTATAAAAATCCTCCTTTTCACAACCTCTTATTTTTTCCTTGGATCGTATGTATCTCTTAAAGCCTCTCCGATAAAAATAAGGAGAACCAGGGTAATCACGAGTATCGAAAATGAAGACAGGGAAAGCCACCAGGCATCTATATTTGCTTTTCCCTGAGCAAGAAGTTCCCCAAGGCTGGGCGTTGAGGGCGGCACGCCAAGGCCGAGAAAATCAAGACTTGTTAACGCAAGAATAGCAGCTGAAATACGAAATGGCATAAAGGTGATTACCGGTGTCATGCTATTTGGCAACAAATGTCGCCACATTATCGTTATGCTTCCAACCCCGAGTGCTTTAGCTGCTTTCACATATTCCATATTTCGTCCTCTCAGGAACTCGGCACGCACGTAATCAGACAGCCCCATCCAGCTGAACAGAGAGAGTAAGACAAACAGGAGAAGCACGCTGGGTTGAAAGATCGAGGCAAAAATGATCAACAGGTACAACTCCGGCATGGCTCCCCATATTTCAATAAACCGCTGAGACATCAAGTCAACGCGCCCACCAAGAAACCCCTGGACCCCCCCGGCAATAATCCCGATCACTGTACCCATTGCAGTCAGCGCCAATCCGAACAGCACACTCAACCTGAAGCCATAAATAACCCTTGCCAGAACATCTCTTCCCCTGTCGTCCGTGCCTAAAAGATTATCCGGTGTGGGGGGAGAAGGCACCGGACCATCTATCTCAAAGTTAATAGAATTGTAATTATGTGGAATGAGAGGAAAAAGTACATAATTACCCTCCCCCTCTATCAACTCGCGAAAGAGAGGGTCTTTGTAGTCTGTCTCCGTCTCAAAGTCTCCTCCAAAGGTGGTTTCCGGGTATGATTTTATTACCGGGAAATAATAGCTCCCTTCAAACCTGACCAGGAGAGGCACATCATTACTTATCAGTTCTGCAAACAAACTTATCACAAGGAGGGTAAGAAAGATAAGCAGGCTGTAATAACCCCGCCTACTCCTTTTAAACCGGTGCCAGTTCCTCTTCCTGCGGGAAACTGCAGTTCCTGACTGCTCCATTCCAGACGTCATGCTTTCTACCTCTCAACAGCTTCAAAGCTGATTCGGGGGTCAACAATTACATAGCTCAAGTCAGATAACAGGCGTGAAACAAGACCGATCAATGTGAAGAAATAGAGTGTCCCGAGGACAACAGGATAATCACGGTTTAAAACAGATTCATAGGCCAGCAGTCCCATACCCTCCAGAGAGAATATTGTTTCAATCAGCAGACTCCCTGTAAAAAAAGAAGCAATGAAATACCCTGGAAAGCCGGTGATAATTGGAATAATGGCATTTCTGAAAATATGTCTATAAAGCACTCGAGATTCGGGTAACCCCTTCGCTCTTGCTGTGATAACATACTGTTTCCGAATCTCTTCGAGAAAGGAGTTTTTGGTCAGCATTGTCATCACCGCCAGGCTGCCTACGGCACTTGCTGTAATCGGTAAAACCATATGCCATAAATAATCGAGGATTTTTCCCATAAAACTCAATTCCGCCCAATTGTCGGAAACCAAACCCCGAAGGGGAAAAATTGACCAGAAACTACCTCCGCCAAACAGGACAACAAGGATCACCCCAAGGACAAATCCTGGAACCGCATAACCTACTAAAATAAAAGTAGAACTGACAACATCAAATCGAGAGCCATCCCTCACCGCTTTCTTTATACCAAGTGGGATACAGACGCCGTAAACGATGAAAAAACTCCACAATCCAAGAGACATGGATACAGGCATCCGGGAAATGACAAGCTCAACAACACTTTTGTGATAGTAATAAGAATTGCCAAAATCAAACACCAGGTAATGTTTCATCATGGTAATGAATCTCTCTGGTGCAGATTTGTCAAAACCATACAGTTTCTTCAACTCCTCTATTTTTTCACCTTCAAGCCCGGAATTTCCACGATAGATCCTGGAACCGCCACTGCTGACTTCCCCACCATCTTTACTGTACCCTTCAATTTCGGCGATCATTTTTTCCACAGGACCACCGGGAACAAACTGAGTGATGACAAAAGTAACAAGCATCACACCAAACAGGGTGGGTATCATCAGCAAGATCCTTTTTATTATGTAAAAAATCATTTTCTCTCAACTCATTTTTGATGAACTCGTAAAAAGATCACTCGATGTCTACGCTTATCGGAAGTTCCAGATGGCTAAGTCAAAAAGTTCTAAGGTGCTGACACTGGTGATACCTGCAACCAAAAAGCGAGATTCTCTCACCACAGAGAGCACAGAGAAAAGAATTTCTTTTTGCCTTCTCTGTGGTTTAAGTTTTTCCTGTTTTAATGACAGAGGTTCATGAATAAGGTACTAAATTATGCAATTAAACACGATAAAAGAAGAATAATTCTTGTATTTTCTAACCCATTATGTCTTGTTAATTTTAATGGCGTCATAAAAACTCTTCATCTACTTCGTTGCTGCAAATTTGCTATCATTACGACGTACCTTAGTATGCCGTAATGATAGTAAATTTACGCACCTCATATATGAAGCTTTTTACTTAGCCATCTGGAGTAGTTAAAGGAGCCAACGCTACATGAAAATTTATACTTTTATCTAAACCTCTACAACCTGAAGCCGGCATGAAAGAAATCCCCACTCTCATTCAAAATAAAGCAGATTTAAAATCTTTAGTCCACCTGGCAAGACAAACAGATGCGGTTGCTCTAGACACCGAATTTGTCTGGGAACGTACCTATTACCCACAATTAGGGCTGATCCAGATAGCTTTATCTGATGAAGATTGTTATTTAATCGACCCCCTCTCCATTGAGGATCTCACCCCTTTAGGCCTGTTATTATCAGATCGAAGTATTGTTAAGATTCTTCATGATGCCCCCCAGGATCTTATCATTTTAAACAGGGCAACGGGAGCCATCCCTCAGAACATCTTTGACACCCGACTTGCTGCCGGTTTTTCCAACCTGCCTGCGACCTTATCACTTGGCAACCTTGTCAAAGAAGTTCTCGACATTACGCTGGAAAAAACTGAAACCCGGACTAACTGGCTGCAAAGACCCCTTAGCCCAAAGCAGATCTCCTATGCTCTCAACGATGTACGATACCTTCGGGCGGTGAGAGTGCTCCTCCTCACACGTATAATCGGACCAAGAATAAAATCATGGCTCCACGAAGAGTTGAATCTGCTCAACAATCCTGCGACTTACTCAGGGCCTGACATAGATACCCGTTTGAATAAAATCAGGGGAAACAATAATCTTGACAGGCAGAGCCTTGCCATTTTGAAAAATCTAACCATATGGCGAGAAGGAATGGCCAAAAAACTGGATCGTCCCCGTGGTCACATTATTAAAGACACGACACTGCTCGAGATAGCAAAGCAAAAACTCCATACCCTGGAAACACTATGTGACTGCACTACTCTTTCTTCCCGGGCATTCAAAAAATATGGGGAAACTGTTACAGCAATTGCACAGCAAACCATCAACCAGGCACCGGAAACCTATCCATTCCGGCGCCAGCCTATACGATTAGATAGCAGCCAAAAACAATCACTGAAAAAGCTCAACAGCCTCATCGCCTTGAAATGTAACCTCCTGGGAATTGCACCCAGTCTTGTTGGCAGTAATTCTGAATTGAAGATGCTCATTAAAATATTAAGCAACAGTAAAAGCCAGGATACTATTCAACTGCGACAGACAGAAGGATGGCGAAAAAACCTCCTGGAAGTTTTTTTCCAGCAAAACAGATGACCGGTTCGGAGACCCTTATGCACACTGAGAGAAAATTAAACAGACTCTTTTGGATCACTCTTATATCTCTTTTCACTGTTTTTTCATACTCTGCACAGTTTTCAAAAGCCGCAGACCACAAAGGATGGGAACTCAATTCAGAGTACAACAGTTACTATGATTACAAAGAGATGGACAAACTAAAAGGGGTAGTTTTAAAATTCAAAAAGGTAACTCCGCTTCCCGGCATGGCACCGGGTACCGCCTTTATTTTACAGGAAGGTGATGAGGAGATTCTGATTCATCTTTGCCCGATATCATTTGCAGACGCTAAAGAGACAGGTATTCGCAGGGGAATAAAAACAAAAGTGAAGGGGAGTTGGGCTTTTATTAACGATCAGGATGTTTTTATTGCCTCAAAAGTAAAACAGGGGGAGCACTTCGAATTTAAAGTACGCCTTACCAAAGACGGAACACCATTCTGGACAATGACACCTGAGGAACTGGCCAGGGAAAAGGCAAGCCAGTAACCCAAAAGCCACACTCTCCCACCACAGAGAGCACAAAGGATGCAGAGAAAAGAATTTCTTTTTAACTTGTGGAAGTCTACGCTTATCCGAAGTCTACACTTCTCTTGTTTCCTGTTACAGCGTTATGGGGCAAGGGATCACTTTCATATAACAAACGACAGGAAAACCTTCCACTCGTAAAATCAGTCAGTTTTTTGGGGAGAATGGTCAAGATACCACTTCATCGGATCAATTAATTGAAAGCCGATATCCAAAAGCTTCTTTTTGACATTTATAACATTGTTAGTATGCAAATAAGGGAAAACAGCACGCTTATCTTCGATCCAGGATTTTTCAGTGAGAACACTTCCCAGAGAGATGTTTTCTTCCGTTATAATATCAATGATTTTTTTCATCTGTCCCCGCTTATCTTCAACGAGGATACATAACAGAGTGCCCGGTTCATCAAGCCCCATAACATTGACAAATGCAGTCAGAAGATCTCTTGTTGAAAGTATTCCCTGCAAATGACCCTCCTCATCAACAACCGGCAAAGCACCAACTTTCTTCTTCTGTATTACCAGAAGAGTATCCTGTATGGTGTAATAGGGATAAATTGTAAGAAGATCCCTGGTCATAATATCCTGTATCTTATAGTTCTTTATTATCGCCAGAGTCTCTTCGTAGTCTGCCTTTTTCTTCAGGGTAGAAGGCATCGCGTCCCGCATATCCCGATCTGTTACAATGCCGACCAGCAGTCCCTCATCATCAATAATCGGCAGATGCCTGATAGAATTTTCCGACATTATTCTTTTAGCCTCACCAATCGTAAGATCCGGACCTATTGTAATAAGGTCTGTGGCCATTCTCTCGATAACAAACATAGTGCCTCCAAAGTACTTTTTTTCTAAGATTCAGATATCAATTTCAATTTTCTCTTTTGCTATCGTATATCAGCCAGTATCTTAATATGGTTTTCTACCAGAAGCGGCAACACGTCCAGGTTATACCCGCCCTCAAGAACAGATATAACCCGACCATCGGCAAACTTATTTACCAGATTGACAATCACTTCAGTAACAAAATCATACCCATCTGTAGTAAGGTTGGTTCCAGACATCAGATCACTGACATGAGCATCGAAACCGGCAGAGAGGAGAATAACTTGAGGTTTGAACTGCTTGAAGGCTGGAACCATATCCTGCATAAGCATTTTCCGATATTCATCATCTCCTTTGCCCGGTAGAACTGGAGAATTGAGAGTAAAACCGGTTCCGTTGGCCACTCCAGTCTCAAACTCCCTTCCGGTACCCGGGTAAGCGAATGATGGGTGTTCATGAATGGAATAGTAGAAGATAGAGGGGTCCTGATCAAAAATATGCTGGGTGCCATTACCATGATGCACATCAAAATCAATAATTCCAACGCGCTCAATCCCATATTCTCTCTGTAGATAGCGTGCTCCAATTGCCACATTATTAAAATAGCAAAACCCCATGGGTTTATCTACTTCCGCATGATGACCCGGGGGGCGAACCGCACAAAAAGCATTATCCACATTGCCGGCCATCACCGCATCAATTGCCTTTAAAACTCCCCCAACCGCCAGCAAAGCGACCCCATAGGTATCTCTGCAAATAGCATTGTCAGGATGATCAAATTCAGGGAGCCCCATAATACACGTTTCCTCAAACCTCATGATATAGCGAATATTATGCACTGCTTCGATCCATCGCTGATTTGCCTTCTCCGCAGCGATCATGGTTAGTTTGTCAAGCAGTCCGGAACCTGAAAGTCCTTTATAAATTACCTTCAATCTCTCCGGAGATTCCGGATGATACTCACCGGTATCATGCAATAAATACCTGTCATCGTAAACAAACCCTGTTCTTTTCATAGAATATTCACCTGGTCTTCAGCGAAGATATTTTCCACGCTACAGTTACAATTATGAGAAATAACAGCCTAGCACCTTTTTACGATATTTTTCAACCAATTTTGCTTTCCCCCTTCTCTGCAATTCAAGAAAATCAATTGAGACATATCTCATTTCAATTATTTTTTTCTTGACAAACAACAGAGCCATAGTAAAAAGAGTAACATTGTTACCTTTTAAAATTGGTTTAGAACAATGCATACATATTTTATTATATTAAACATAAACAAAGATTAACATACACGCCAAGACAATGATGAAAACACACCAGGTAACTGGAAACTACCTTAACAATGTTATTAAATAACAATGTTATCTCAGGTATCATAAGTAATTTTAATGGCATACTGAAACTAACAACTACCTTATCCACCCACTGAAGAGTGGTTTTATTATTCTGCGTCCCCGATGTCTCGTTCCTCGCCCACCGGCTGATGGTAGCCCAACCTCGTATTTTTAATACATGATCTCAAAAGAAAGGCATTAAATATTCATCAAGGAGTTTACAACATGTCCTTAGACAAAAGAGAACAACTGTTACAGAAAAGAAAAAAACTTGCTCTGGGAGGAGGTTCCGATAGAATTGCGAAGCAGCATGCCAAAGGTAAATTAACAGCACGAGAGCGACTCGAACATCTGTTCGACAAAGGCTCATTCATTGAAACGGATGCCTTTGTCAACTGCAGATGTACTGACTTCGGTATGGACAAGCTCGGCTTTGAAGGTGAATCTGTTGTTACAGGGTACGGATTGGTAGAGGGTCGAATTGTATACGCCTTCTCCCAGGATTTTACTATTACCGGAGGTGCACTTGGTGAAATGCACGCCAAAAAGGTTGTCAAGGCTATGGATGCTGCGGCAAAAGTAGGTGCACCTCTAGTCGGATTGAACGATTCCGGTGGAGCCAGAATCCAGGAGGCTGTTGACGCCCTGTCCGGATACGGAGATATTTTTTACCGAAACTCAATCTACTCAGGCGTAATCCCGCAAATATCTGCGATCATGGGCCCCTGCGCAGGTGGGGCAGTTTATTCTCCGGCTCTTACTGATTTTATCTTCATGGTGGATAAAACCTCACAAATGTTTATTACCGGTCCCCAGGTGATAAAAACAGTAACGGGAGAAATAGTATCAGCCGAAGATCTTGGCGGCGCAATGACCCACAACAGCATCAGCGGAAATGTACATTATATTGCATCCACAGAAATAGAGTGCCTTGAAAACATAAGGCAGCTGATTCGTTTTCTGCCATCAAACAGCATGGAAAAAGCCCCTGCCGTAACTTTTCAAGACAACCTCAACAGACAGATCGATGAACTCAACAGCATCATACCCGACAACGCCAATAAACCTTATGATATACTCGATGTGATCATCCCGATTGTTGATAATGGCGAATTCATGCAATACCAGAAATTCTTTGCCACAAATATCATAACCGGTCTGGCAAGAATCAACGGCAACTCTGTCGGCATCATCGCCAACCAACCCTGCGTAATGGCAGGTTGCCTCGACATGAACGCCGGCGACAAAATCTCACGATTTGTCAGAACATGTGACGCCTTTAACATCCCGCTGCTCACCCTGGTTGATGTGCCCGGATTTCTTCCCGGTACAGCCCAGGAATATGGCGGAATTATCCGACACGGTGCCAAAATTCTCTACGCCTACAGCGAGGCCACAGTGCCCAAAATAACTCTCATTACCCGCAAAGCTTATGGAGGTGCATATGTTGCGATGTGCTCTAAATCACTGGGAGCCGATATGGTATTTGCCTGGCCTACAGCCGAAGTGGCTGTCATGGGGTCCGAGGGAGCTGTTAACATCATCTTCAGAAAAGAAATCGCAAAAGCTGAAGATAAGGCGGCTACGAAACAGGAAATACTCGATGAGTACAGTGCAGAATTCGCTACACCCTACAAGGCCGCAGAAAGGGGCTTTGTTGATGATGTGATTGAACCCCGCGCCACCCGTCAACGAATCATAGGCGCCTTCAATATGCTTCAGGGAAAAAGGGAAAGACGCCCTGCCAAAAAACATGGCAATATCCCTCTATAATTCCAGGAGACCAATATGACCACAGCGGAACTCTTAGCCAAATTTGCAGACCCGGAAATAATCCAGACTCTCTCGCTCTCTGATAAGCTTTTTGCAGGTCTGATGGCAACCATCCTCGGCATGGGCATCACCTTTATATCCCTCATTGTATTGCAGTTTGCCATGGTGATCATGGAAAAACTACTAGGCCGACCTGCAAAGCAAACTGTCCAGGAACCTGTGCATTCAAGTGCACCTGCACCCTCGCCGGAGATAACCACAACGCCGGAGATAATCACAACAAACGATAATGAACTCATTGCCGTCATCAGCTCTGTTATCGCACTGCAACTGAAAACATCGGTAAGTAATATTGTCATCAGAAACATAGAAAAAGTTGAAGACTCTTCCTCAGCGTGGAACAGGACGGGAATGCTGGAACAAATGAACAGCAGACTTTAAATATCATGGAGATACCCATTATGAAAATGTTCAGAGTAGTTGTAAACGGCAGTGAATATAAAGTTGGCATTGAAGAGCTGGCTGAAGAAACCCAGCCCCTGTCAGTCCAGACAAAAGCTGCCGCTCCAGCTACGCCTAAGCCAGTGGTTTCAAAGCCACAGCTCGCCGCCCCGCATGCAGAACAGAAGCAGACCCCGACCACACCGGATACCGGAGACATTGACGGGACGGTGATTGCCCCCATGCCCGGGACAGTAATCTCCATTGCTGTAACCGATGGTGATACCGTCTCAAAAGGACAAACCCTTTTGATTCTCGAAGCCATGAAGATGGAAAATGAAATAATGGCTCCCTGTGATGGAACTGTTCAAGAGGTCAAAATAAGTCAGGGAACATCTGTCAACGCTGGAGATATTCTGGTAGAAGTGACTTCATAAAGGGAGGCTCCCACCATGCTGGATTCATTTATAAATTTTATCAGAAGCACAGGTTTTGCTGGTCTTACAATCGGCCCGATTGCAATGATCGGCGTAGCCTGTCTTCTTCTCTACCTGGCAATTGTAAAAAAATTCGAGCCACTCCTCCTGGTACCAATTGCCTTCGGTGTACTTCTTACCAACCTTCCCTTCGCCGGGCTGATGGCCGAACCTATATTAGAAATCACCAAAGATACCATCCATACTGCCGAACCGGGGGGGCTTCTCTACTACCTTTTCCAAGGTGACCACCTTGGGATTTTTCCTCCACTGATTTTTATGGGAGTAGGGGCAATGACTGACTTTGGACCACTTATTGCCAACCCCAAATCTCTTCTTCTTGGTGCAGCAGCCCAATTTGGTATTTTTATCACCTTTATGGGTGCAATAGCCTCGGGACTATTTACAGCTCAGGAGGCAGCATCCATTGGTATCATAGGCGGTGCAGACGGCCCCACCGCAATATTCCTTTCTTCAAAGCTGGCCCCCCACCTTCTCGGTCCAATTGCCATTGCAGCCTACTCTTACATGGCACTGGTTCCAATTATTCAGCCGCCAATCATGCGGTTGCTTACCACCCAAAAAGAGCGTGTCATTAAAATGACTCAACTCCGGGAGGTCAGCCAACGGGAAAAGATACTCTTCCCCGTCATTGTAACCATACTGGTCTCATTAATTGTCCCACCGGCTGCCACGCTAATCGGCATGCTCATGCTTGGAAACCTCTTCAGGGAATGTGGCGTTGTCGGACGACTTGAAGATACTGCAAAAAATGCCATGATCAACATCATAACCATCTTTCTTGGGGTGACTGTCGGTGCCACCGCAACAGCTGAACAGTTTTTGCGCGTGGAGACCCTCGCCATACTAGCCCTTGGCGTCACTGCATTTGCAATAGGCACAGCCTCGGGAGTACTGCTGGCCAAACTAATGAACAGAGTAATGAATGTCAACATTAACCCGCTTATCGGGTCTGCCGGTGTCTCGGCAGTACCCATGGCTGCAAGAGTATCCCAGGTTGTCGGTCAAAAAGAGGATCCGGGGAATTTCCTTCTCATGCATGCAATGGGGCCAAATGTGGCGGGTGTCATAGGGTCAGCTGTATCAGCTGGAGTTCTTCTCTCGCTCTTTGGTAACTAACACCCATGAAATGAATTTCACAGCGATGACACCGCTTTACTGTCATGAAAGTTATGTAACAGGGAACCGAGAGAGATGTTGCCAAACGTCCTCACAGGCTGTGGACCGGAGTCTCGCAGGCTCGATTACCTGTTGTGGCAACATCTCTCCCGGTTCCCTTTGCCCTCGCAGAATGTATGACTTTTATAAATATCGTGTCATTTCAAATCAGTTTTTTACTTGAAAACTACTTGCATTTGCATTAAACATTAGACTGTAACATTGTTCTTATTAGGACATACATTAACAACTTAAATAATGATTAAGGCTTATATTTCATATGGTTAAGTACGAATAACTTGAATAACAATACTACACAGTAGAGATAAGGTGGAATTATAAATCATGGAAATCCAACCCCTTACTTCCCTGTCAACAAACAGCCATAGCACTTAAACCGTACAAGAGTAACAATGTTGAACGACATAAACGACGATATTCACAAGCGACTTGAACGTGCCGTGCTGGAAGTTTTTTCGAGTTCAGATTTCCACAAGGCTTCAATTCGTGACATTGCCAACAGTGCAGGAGTGAGCTTTACAACAATTTACAAGCACTATGGCAGCAAAGAGCGCCTCGTCTTTGCCTTTGTTGACATCTGGATGGGTAAATTAACGGATCGAATAATTGACCACCTGCATGGAATAGAAAATCTCAAAGAAAAACTCCGCAAAGTTTTCTGGCTTCAGCTCGACTACTACGAACGCCATGAAAAATTTGGCAGAATTATTTTCATGACCTTACCGATGAAGACATGGATGGTTGATGAAACATTCGCCCAGCCTAGAATGATGTCACTGATGATTGATGTACTTCGCCAGGGTCAGACCGAAGGTATCCTCAACCCTAATGTACGTGCAGGGATTTTACTCGACTTTGTTATGGGCTTTGTTCAACGCAGTTTTTTTATGTGGATTTTGCGCGGAAAAGAGGAAAGTCTTGCCGACCAGGCCAATGTAATGTTTGAAATGGTATGGCAGGGAATGACAAATCCTCAGAAGAATCTTGATTCGTAGTCGAAAACAATACACTACATCTTTAAACGCCTGCTGGCGTCAATTCACACATTTTGGGAGATAAAAAATGGAAATACTAAAAATTGATCATCTGGGCATAGCAGTAAACAGCATTGATGAAGGCAAAAACTTCTGGTCTGATATCCTCGGTCTTGAATTTGAAGGTGCGGAAACTGTAGAAGCACAAAAAGTCACTACCGCCTTCTTCCCTGTCGGAGACAGCGAGGTAGAGCTTCTTGAATCCACCTCTCCTGAAGGTCCTGTAGCAAAATTCATAGAGAAAAGAGGCCAGGGATTTCAACATGTCGCTTTCCGCGTAGCAAATATAGAAGAGGCACTCGCAGAGTTGAAAGAAAAAGGAATTCAACTGATTGACCAGAATCCGAGAATCGGTGCCGGAGGTGCGAAAATTGCTTTCTTACACCCAAAAGCAACAGGTGGTGTACTGGTAGAACTTTGTGAGCGTTCATAAGGTTTTCTTAACCGGCTTTACCGGACTGTTTTATAAATGAGGATAAACTAATGTCAGATCACCCGAAGTTAGAAGAATGGAAAGAACTCGCTTCAAAACAGATGAAAGGGAAGCCGGTCGATACCCTCGACTGGATGACGCCAGAAGGGATAAAGGTTAAACCGCTATACACTGCTGAAGACCTTGAAAATCTGGATTCAAACACTCTTCCAGGGATGGCACCGTATATGCGTGGGCCTATGGCTACCATGTATGCAGGAAGGCCATGGACCATCAGGCAATATGCAGGTTTTTCAACAGCAAAAGAATCAAATGCCTTTTATCATAAAGCATTGGCTGCCGGGCAAAAAGGACTCTCCGTTGCCTTTGATCTTGCAACACACCGCGGCTACGATTCCGACCACCCAAGGGTTTCGGGAGATATTGGTAAAGCAGGTGTCGCCATCGATTCAGTAGAGGACATGAAAATCCTCTTTGATGGGATCCCCCTGGATAAGATGTCCGTTTCCATGACCATGAACGGTGCTGTTATCCCTATTCTTGCCGGCTATATTGTTGCCGCTGAGGAACAGGGTGTGAGTCATGCCCAGCTTTCCGGTACGATCCAGAATGATATACTGAAAGAATACCTCACCCGAAACACCTATATCTATCCTCCTACACCGTCAATGAGGATCATCTCGGACATTATGTCTTTCTGCTCGAAAAACATGCCCAGGTATAACACCATCAGTATCAGCGGATATCATATGATGGAAGCCGGTGCCAATAGCGTGCTGCAGACTGCCTTCACCCTGGCCGATGGTGTGGAATACGTGAAAGCTGCCCTGAAGAGCGGAATGGATGTCGATGCTTTTGCCCCGAGACTCTCCTTCTTTTTTGGAATCGGCATGAACTTTTTCATGGACATTGCCATGCTCCGTGCAGCCAGATTCCTCTGGCACCGGCTGATGAGCCAGTTCGATCCCACAAATCCAAAATCTTCCATGCTTCGAACCCATTGCCAGACCTCAGGCTGGAGCCTTACTCAGCAAGACCCCTATAACAACATAATCCGGACAACTCTTGAGGCAATGACTGCTGTTCTTGGAGGCACTCAATCCCTGCACACTAACTCTTTTGATGAAGCTATTGGCTTGCCGACCGATTTTTCTGCGCGCATAGCCCGGAATACTCAGATAGTCATTCAGGAAGAGTCTCAAGTCTGTCAGGTTATTGATCCGCTTGGAGGCTCCTACTATGTTGAATCACTGACTAACAGCATAATAGAAGAAGCTCAAAAGATTATCGATGAAATTGAAGAATTGGGCGGAATGGCGAAAGCAATTGAGAGCGGAATGCCTAAAATGCGAATTGAAGAATCTGCAGCCCGAAAACAGGCCAGAATAGATCAGGGCCTTGATGTCATTGTTGGAGTAAATAAATATAAACTGGCTGATGAAAAGATCGATTTTGACGTTCGGGAAGTACCTTCATCGGTGAGAGATGAACAGGTCGCCAGACTCAAAGAGATAAAAGCCACTCGGGACAGTGGTGTAGTGGAAAAGGCATTGGCAGATCTTACTGCTGCTGCCCAAAACGGTGGCAACCTCCTTGAGGCTGCCCTTCCTGCCGTCCGTGCCCGCGCCACGGTGGGTGAAATATCAGATGCAATGGAAAGTGTATTTGGAAGATTTGTCGCAACAACCAGATGTATCTCCGGCGTCTATTCTTCTGAGTTCAGCGGTAATGATGATATCATCCAGGCCCTTAAAAAGAGAACAGCCATATTTATGGAAAAACAGGGCAGACGACCCCGACTGCTGGTTTCTAAAATGGGCCAGGATGGTCATGACCGTGGTTTTAAAGTCGTGGCCAGTGCATATGCAGATCTTGGCTTTGATGTTGATATCAGCCCAATGTTCCAGACGCCTGAAGAGGCTGCAAAAATGGCCATTGAAAACGATGTCCATGTTGTTGGTGCTTCCAGCCTGGCGGCCGGGCATAAATCCCTAATTCCTTCTCTGATTGAAGAACTTGGGAAAATCGGTGGTGGAGATATAATTGTAGTCGCCGGTGGTGTCATCCCTCCGGGAGATTATGATTTTCTCTTTGAGGCAGGTGTAAAGGCAGTTTTCGGCCCCGGCACTCCCATTACTGATTCAGCAGACAGGACCATGACTTTGCTGGAAGAAAAATATCTGTAAAACTGTTTAAAAATACTATGGTCCGGCAGCAATTCTTCTCACATGCTGGGAGGCTGTCCGAGAATACGCATTTTTTCTCAAATCGAGGTTTTTCGGAAAATAAGCACAGCCATATAAATGATATCGAAGTCTACGCTATCTGCGAGCATTATTTTTATGAAAACAACGAAGAGTTGGGGACAGGTAAGCGAGTTTACGAGACTCCGCAGATGCATTCTCGGACAGCCTCCCAGCGGATCTGTATTGTCTTTAATGATGAACTCGTAAAAAGGTCA
>DEIL01000192.1 GCA_002352445.1 Desulfobulbaceae bacterium UBA2775 | reverse complement strand
CTGCCATACCCCCGCAACGGACGCATCAGGTGTTGTTAAAGCGGTAATGGATGAATTGTATGATTACTTCATCACTCAGAAGCTTCCTGCGCAGGTTCGTATTGCCCTGGCATGCTGCCTGAACATGTGCGGTGCTGTTCATGCCTCTGATATAGCTATTCTTGGCATCCATCGCAAGCCGCCGATGATAGACCATACCCGTATCACCGGTGTATGTGAGCTTCCTCTGGCCATCGCATCCTGCCCGCTGGGAGCTGTTAAGCCTGCCAAGGCTGAGGTGGATGGAAAAGAGATCAAGAGTGTGCAGGTTAATGTTGCCCGTTGTATGTTCTGTGGTAACTGCTATACCATGTGTCCTGCAATGCCGCTTGCCGATCCTGAAGGTGATGGCATCGCAATTCTTGTTGGTGGCAAGGTGTCAAACTCAAGATCCGCCCCGAAATTCTCCAAGCTTGTTATCCCGTTTCTGCCGAACACTACCCCGCGCTGGCCTGAGACTGTTGAAGCTATCAAGAAGATTCTTGAAGCCTATGCAGGCGATGCCAAGAAATATGAGCGTGTTGGTGAGTGGGCAGAGAGGATCGGCTGGGAGAAGTTCTTTGAGAAATGTGACATCCCGTTCACCGAGAAGAGCATCGATGACTATCGTCTCGCATATGATACCTGGCGTACTACTACTCAGTTCAAGTATACCAGTCATGTCAAATAGTAAGTCAAGGTGATGTTATGTGGCCTGGTTGCTCTTATCTGTAGTCCGGTCACATTTGATGCTTTCTTCCGAATCTATTACCAGGAGTGTAATTATGGCTTTGAGTAAAGAAGATCTAAAGAATGCCATTGAGGAGAAAGCAAATAAATCTCCCAAACCCCAGCTGTATATCAAGGATTTCTATAAGTGCGATCCTGATTCAAAACCTCGGGTTATTAAAAACGTGGCCAACGAGATGGTAAGAGAAGGAAGGCTGATGTTCTGGTCCTCCGGATCAACCACAATGTATGCAATTCCCAGTCGCATTCAGAATGAGGAAGGTGCATAGCAGGTAAATTTTGCTGTTCCATTGATTGTACTGTTGTAAGGGGTGCTGAGATTTTTTCAGCACCCCTTTTTCATTATAAAGGGTAAAGGGTATGTATCCTGTACACTTCCTGGAATCGACAGATTCCACAAATCGCATTGCCAAAGAACTTGCTGAAAAAGGTGAGCCGCATGGAACTGCGGTTTTGGCGGCTCTGCAGACCAGAGGGCGGGGCAGGTTGGGAAAGGTGTGGGAATCCATACCCGGAAAGGGTCTCTACTGCTCTATCATTGTTCGTCCTGAAATTGATATCGAAAATTATGCCCGGATCACACTGGTGACCGGAGTCGCTGTGGCCAAGGTTGTAGAAGAAGTGACCGGAAAAAGGTGTATGCTGAAGTGGCCCAATGATATCTATTTAAAGGAGCGAAAATGCGGCGGCATTTTAACGGAATCATCGCCTATGATGATGGATAATCAGGAAATGTATGCTGTTATCGGCATCGGCTTGAATATTAACTCGTCAGATGAAGATTTTCCGGGGGAACTACGAACTACTGCCACCTCATTTTTCATGGAATCCGGAAGAAATTATAAGATCGAAGAAGTGTTTGCAAAGGTGAGAGATCAGTTGCTGATCGAGTTAGATGAATTCTCTACTACCGGTTTCACTGCGATCCTGAATCGTTGGCGAAAAAGAGATTACCTGGTTGGGCGGTGGATGGAGTGTGTGGGGTATGACGGGACTATTATAAGAGGGATCGCATTAGGTCCGGATAGTGCAGGCAGGCTGTTTTTACGAGATGAAGATGGCGTTGAACATGCTGTTCTTTCCGGGGATGTGAGGTTGGCAAAAAGCAGGTAGATAGGCTATTAGGCTGTGAGCCTGTTAGGGAAGGATCAATATACTTTTATCACTCACTGTCGTTCCTAAAAGCCTAACAGCCTACAGCCTATCCATCTGAGTAGTTAGTATCTATAATAATCCGGCTTATATGGACCTTTAACCGGTACTCCAATATAATCAGCCTGCTCCCGGGTCAGTTCTGTCAGATTTACACCAATATTTTTCAAATGGAGCCTGGCCACCATTTCATCAAGCTCTTTTGGTAGAAAATAGACCTTGTTCTCATACTTTGATGGGTTGTTCCACAACTCTATTTGTGCCAGTACCTGGTTGGTAAAGGAGCTGCTCATAACAAAGCTGGGATGCCCCGTGGCACAACCAAGGTTGACAAGGCGGCCCTCCGCAAGGACAATAATTTTTTTGCCGTCAGGGAAAATGACATGGTCAACCTGGGGCTTGATATTATCCCACTCCAGATCCTTTATTCCGGCAATGTCGACTTCTGAGTCAAAATGGCCGATATTGCAGACTATAGCTTCATTGGGCATCTGCTCCATATGGGCTCTGGTGATTACATTGAGATTGCCGGTACAGGTGACAAAGATATTCCCGACAGATGCTATCTCCTCCATTGTTACCACCTTATAACCTTCCATGGCTGCCTGCAGGGCGCAGATAGGATCAATCTCAGTTATGAAAACGGTCGCCCCCATACCGCGCAGAGCCTGGGCACATCCTTTCCCCACATCACCATAACCGATAACCACACAATTTTTACCGGCTATCATCACGTCGGTAGCCCTTTTTATACCATCTATCAGGGATTCACGGCAGCCGTACAGATTGTCGAATTTAGACTTTGTGACGGAATCGTTAACATTAAAGGCAGGGGCTTGAAGAGTTCCCTCAGCAGCCATTTCAGTGAGTCGGTGGACGCCGGTGGTGGTCTCTTCACTGATGCCACGGATATTTTTTAATTCTTCAGTATATTTTTCGTGCAGGACGAGGGTCAGATCGCCGCCATCGTCAAGCACCATATTGGGGCGCCAGTCTTCCGGGCCGAAAATGGTCTGGTCAATACACCACCAGAACTCCTCTTCTGACTCTCCTTTCCAGGCAAAGGTAGGAATTCCGGCTGCTGCCATGGCCGCCGCCGCATGATCCTGGGTGGAAAAGATATTACAGCTGGACCAGCGAACTTCGGCCCCCAGATCGACCAGGGTTTCCATAAGAACGGCGGTTTGAATTGTCATATGCAGACATCCCCCGATTCGGGCGCCCTTGAGTGGCGCCTCATTCTTATACTTTTTACGCAAAGCCATAAGACCCGGCATCTCGGTTTCTGCTATCTCGATTTCTTTTCGTCCCCAATCAGCAAGAGATAGATCAGCAACTTTATAATCTGGAGTTAAATCATTCATAAATAAGCACCGCTTAGTCTGTATTTCGTTTAAATTAATTTAAGATGGTGTCGTAAAAAGTCTATTCGAAGTTTCCAGATAGCTATGGGAAAAGTTCGATATACAAGGCGTAGTTTTTTTAATGAAGACTCGACTATACATGTGGTATGTCGAGTCTTCATTAAAAACCTACAACGCAGGATATCGGGCTTTTTACGACGCCATCACTTAATATTTGCCGCATCTCTCAATACAGCCGCCTTATCAGTTCTTTCCCAGGTGAAGTTTTCAAGTTCACGTCCAAAATGACCATAGGAGGCAGTTTCAAGGTAGATAGGCCGGAGAAGATCAAGCTGCTGTACAATTGCCTTGGGACGCAGGTCAAAATGGTCAATAATAAGTTGTTTGATTGCAGCATCGGAGATTTTACCGGAATTGAAACTGTTTACATTGATTGAGACAGGCTGTGAAATACCAATGGCATAGGCAATTTGTACTTCCAACTCGTCTGCCAGTCCGGCTGCCACCAGGTTTTTGGCAACATACCTGCCGTAATAAGAACTGGAACGATCAACCTTGGAAGGGTCTTTACCGGAAAAGGCTCCACCTCCATGGGAACCTTTACCTCCATAGGTATCAACGATAATTTTCCTGCCGGTTACACCACAGTCGCCTACAGGGCCGCCAATAACGAAACGACCTGTAGGGTTGATAAAGAATTGAGTCTGTTCATTTATCATATGAGCTGGCAGGGTAGGTTTGATGATCTCCTCCATAACCCCTTCTTTGAGATCTTCATAGCTGACACTTTCTTCATGCTGGGTTGAGAGAACAACCGTATTGATATAAGTGGGAACGTCATTAATATACTGTATGGTTACCTGGCTCTTAGCATCAGGGCGAAGCCATGGAAGGGTCCCTGCTTTGCGGACGTCAGCCTGGCGCTTGGTCAACTGGTGGGCATAGGTTATCGGCATAGGCATAAGGACATCGGTTTCATTGCAGGCATAGCCAAACATCAGCCCCTGATCCCCGGCTCCCTGGTCGAGATCAACCCCTGCCCCTTCATCCACCCCCTGGGCAATATCGGTGGACTGTTTATCGATAGAGGTTATAATTGCACATGACTGGGAGTCAAATCCCATCTCCGATGAGTTGTAGCCGATCTCTTTTATGGTATTACGTACCACTTTGGGCATATCAACCCAGGCTGATGTGGTAATTTCACCGGCAATAATGGCCATACCTGTGGTGACGAGGGTTTCACAGGCCACTCTGGCCACCGGATCCTGAACGAGTATGGCATCAAGGATGGCATCTGAAATCTGATCTGCTACTTTATCAGGATGCCCTTCCGAGACGGACTCGGAAGTAAATAGATAATCTGACATGAAAAGCTCCACTAAGAGTTAAAAACAACATAACCCCGATAAAAGGGCAAGAATTCGGCACCCTCGTGAGGGGGTATAAGTAGCTGCACGAAATAATGTTCGCACCAAAACATACGCACTTTATCTAGAAATTCAAGGAAATAGGGGATAAATAGAAGGAATATGACATTGTCATATTGAAAATCTTTGAAATCGTTGACAAGTTAGTGTCTTATTCCTGAAACTCTGGCATATAAAGATAATTATTTTGGCCTGACTATTCATTCGCATAACCGTGGGAACATTTTATGTCTATAGAAGAAGCAAAAGAAGTTCTGCTGGTTGAAGAGCAGGGATTGGCGGCAGTTCGAGAGAAAATAGGGAGTGAATTTGTCAAGGCAGTCGAATCTGTTCAATCCTGTGCCGGCAGGCTGGTGATCACCGGGATCGGAAAGTCCGGACTGGTTGGTCAGAAGATTTCAGCTACCCTGAACAGTACCGGGACACCTTCTTTTTTTCTTCATCCGGTAGAGGCAATGCATGGGGATCTAGGTATGGTGATGAAGAGTGATGTGATCCTCGCGATCTCTTATTCGGGAGATACCGGTGAGTTAAACGGCCTGCTGACCAGTTTGAAAAAAAGGGGAAATACAATCATCGCTATGACCGGCGGCATGCATTCATTTCTTGCTGAAGCAGCAGATATTATCCTTGATATCAAAGTGCCAAAGGAGGCTTGCCCTCTGGGACTAGCGCCTACCGCAAGTACGACTGCAACATTGGCCATGGGAGACGCTCTTGCCGTAGTTTTGCTCAACCGGAAAAAATTTCAGGAGAAAGATTTTCGCCAGAATCATCCGGGGGGGAGTTTGGGGGAACGATTGAAGGTTAAGGTGTCCGAGGTGATGCTGGTAGGTGAGGATATTCCTTTGATTTCCCCGGAAGATGGTGGCGGCAGGGCAATCGATAAGTTGAATGAGAAGAATAAAGGCGCGGTTCTTGTAGTTGACGGAGACAAATTTGTACTTGGTATTGTGACAGATGGTGATATCCGCCGTGCTGTAATGGAAGCAATATCCCTTGACCGGATCACGGTTTCTGAATTGATGACCAGGAACCCAATCTGTATAAAAGGGACGCGGATGGCCGCCGATGCACTCAGTATTATGCAGCAGCATGAAATCACCGCCCTGCCGATAACCGATGATAAGGGGAGGCTGGAGGGTATGCTGCATCTCCATGACCTGTTAGGCAAAGGGGAGTTTCGCTTTCTGGTATAACCGATTATGGTTAAGAGCAAGTTTTGGTTTTTTCAGGTTTCCAGAAGAAAAATCCCAGGTTTTACTCTTTTTATTATATGTATAACGTATGATTAATAAGGTGCGACGACCTCCGCTGATCTCTGTACATTGCAGTTTGAAATAGAGGTTTTCCGGTGACTCTTTTTCCAGGGAAATAACAGGATGGGATAAATTTCCAGGAGATGCTGACGGGTAATGTTTTGTGAAAAGTGTCTGAAAGTTAGTTTCAAGGTAGTGTTGTTTTTCGTTAAGAAAAATCTCTTTTTCCAATGATTGTATAATTTCAGTACTCTCTGCTATTGTTTTCAGAAAATCACTATCATTTGCAAATGAGTTGGTTTTGATATCCCGGATTACCTTTTCGTGTCTGACCTTTGCTGCTCGCAGATTCTTTTCCTCAAGATATTTTTTGGCGGTCTGGCGGTTTTTAATGACAGAGGCCTGCAGGATGATTTTTGCCAGCTTTCTGATATTGACATCAGAATCGATCAGGGTGAATAAATCTTTGTTATCTGCAAGTATGGCCTGGCCATTTTTGTAAGCATGAATGGCCTTATCCCAGTCACCCGAAGCGAATGCCAGGTTCCCGCTTTTGATGGCCTGGTAGAGTCGTGCGAGTTCAAGGTTGAGCGATACCTCTGATACGGTTTCCTCAACTATTTTGTCATCGCTTTTGCCAATAGCCAGTGCCCGCTTGTATGCCAGTCTCGCATTCTGCCAGTCGGATTGCGCAAAGAGTGTATCTCCTCTCTGTTTGAAATCTTCAAATTGACATTTTCCCAGTTGTTTTTGCAATTGGTCGCTGTATTGTTGCTTGATTTCAGGTGGAAGTTCCTTGATATATGCCAGGGCGTCTGTATAGCTTTCTATTGCTTCTTTCCAGGACTTCTGGTTCTGTTTTTCCGTTGCGATCTGTATAAAAGTTTGCAGCTGTGCAGTTTGTAATTTAGAGGTCAGGCCAGGGAGTGTGGTGGTATCAACAATTGAGTTGTTGTTTCCGGTATCGATTGCTTTCTGCAATTTTTTAGAAGCGGCAGCCCATTGAGACTGTTTGAAAAGATCTGTTCCTTCGCTGCTGAGTCTTTTAAAAAGGAGCAATGTCTCTGCGTCTTCTTTGTTGAGATATTGTCCATCGACTAGAATTCTTCCTCCCAGCCCCTGTTGAAGTTTCTCGGAATGAAGAATTGTCTCGATTTCTGCTATGAGGTTGGTAGTTCTTTCCTGCTCAACGATTTTTACACCTTTGCCTTGTTGCAATGCAATTTCGCAACTGTCTTTTGCTGCGGTGAAACTGTTTATTTCAAGTTGATCCAGGCACTGGTTATAGGATTGTTCCGCTGAGGCCAGTTTATTGCTCTCGCCCTTAGCGTAGAAGTAGATCCCTGCCCCTCCGGCATGGATTACTGCCCATACAATAATGAAGAGTTTTATTCTTTTTTTCCAACCCGTTTTTTCTTGTACAATGTCTTTGTGGTTGTTGTCAGAAGTAGTGGAACAATCGGCTGCCTGCCTGGCGGTTTTTTTATAGTTATCAAGGACAAGTTCAGCATATTTCCTTTGCTCTTCTTCCTGTTCAATTGTGTCGTCTCTGCTGGCTCTCTCAAGTGCAATTTGTGCATTCAATACTATTTGTTCAACATCTTCTGGAGAAGATGTTGGTTCATCCACGGTATCAACCGTTATCTGCAGAGTAGATTCCTCGTCTGGTTTAATGCTACCGGTAAGTGCTGATGAAAATGGTAGTTCATCACGATGTTTGGTAAACCAGATGGCAGCTTCTTCGTTAAATGCATTGGTGGTTGAATAGAATTCGCCATCAATCATTCGACCAACGTGGGTGATAAGCTCAACCAGAGAGCGATTCTGATGCCAAAAGTCTCCCAGGCAGATTGCAGCTTGATCAAAATCAGGATGGAAAATTTTACTTTTCGGCTTGCAACTGGGGGGGAAGTGTGGGAAACCAAAAGGTATTGAGATTTCCACAACATGATTTGTTGCCCTGGTTATTTTGTCATCTACCTGAATCATGCCGATGAGAGTGTATATGACCTCATACTGATTCGGAGGATCACCTTTGACGGGACGTACGGATATAGTTTTATGAGAGGTGAAATGCTCACTTACCTGTTCGGCGATTTCGCGCAATTGTTTAGATTCTATAGCCATAAAGTAGTCGCAACAGTAGAAGAATTGATTGCTGTTTTTTATTAGTATATCAAGTCGTTTAAGTAATACAAAATAAAATATCAGTAACCTGGTAATAATTTTCAATAGATGATTATTCTTTAAATGGGATTTTAAAATGGAGCAGAAAATTTTTCCGCGAACTTACTTAGCTCTTTTGAGAATTTATGAAACCGTTTAATTGTGTTTTTTCTATAGTTGAGGAAAAAAACTGTCCTCTTTACAAGGTCGGTGAGAAATTGGTGTTATCTGAGAAAACTCTCTCATGCCCTGATGGAAAAGATGTTTGCCTTATCCTCGTACGTGATATGACGGAATTACTCTTTCAGCTGTTGGGAGAGGCAACAGGAACAGCTGAAGATAACGATAAAAAATACAATTGCAGTGGTTGTACGGGATTGATAAAGTTTTCACGCCTTCCCGCTGATAATAAGGGCGATAATGTTGAGGGGGAAGGAGGTGCTGCATTCATAGACTTGGCGGTGGAAAAGTTTTTTGGAAAAACTGTTTACAGCCCATTTCTTAGAACACTTCCAGCCGGTCAGATTGATACGATCCTCTCGCACTT
>DEIL01000267.1 GCA_002352445.1 Desulfobulbaceae bacterium UBA2775 | reverse complement strand
ATTTTAAGGGAGACAGCTTTGATGTTGGTGGAAAGGGTGAATCCGGCGGTAAAACGACCGGCGATGTTTTTTACGATAATCCAACATCAAAGTAAAATAAAAATATAACAATTTGGGCTAATCCCTGATGGCCATCAGGGTGACCGCAAAGGAATAACTAAGGGGCCGATACAGCGGCTGTATACGCTGTATCGTGCCCCTTTTTTATTGCCCGAAAGGAGTTTTAATAATGGCAACAAAAAGTTTAATAGCATTTACTTTAGCGGAATGGGCCAAACGGCTCGATCCGGGTGGTAAGGTAGATAAGATCGTTGAGCTGTTGAATCAGACCAACGAGATTCTCGAAGACATGCTATTTGTTGAGGGAAACCTTCCTACCGGACACAGAACAACAATACGAACCGGCCTGCCTTCTGTCACCTGGAGAAAATACAACCAAGGCGTGCAGTCAAGCAAATCCAAAACCGCACAGGTCGATGACACATGCGGTATGTGTGAAGCATACGGAGATGTAGATAAGGCTCTTGCCGATCTGAATGGCAATACAACAGCATTCAGACTCTCTGAAGACAAATCACACATTGAGAGTATGAACCAGGAAATGGCAACCAAGGCTATTTATGGGGACACCATAGGCGCACCCGAAGAGTTCTTGGGGTTTGGTCCTCGATATCCTTTTTCAGACGCTCCTAATGTAATTGATTCCGGCGGAACCGGATCCAACCTTACATCACTTTGGATGGTGGTTTGGGGTGAAGACACGACTTTTGGTATTTTTCCAAAAGGCAGCAAAGCTGGACTTCAGATATCAGATAAGGGTCAGGTTACTCTGTATGATGTTAATGGTGGCAAATATGAAGGTTACAGCACTCATTATAAGTGGGATATCGGTCTGACCGTTCGTGATTGGCGGTATGTTGTGAGAATTTGCAACATTGCAACCACAGGATCCACCAACAACATACTTGCAGATCCAACTATTATGATTGATGCCTACAATACTCTGCCCAACATGAAGATTGGTAATCCGGTGATTTACTGCAATAAGACGGTTAAAACACAATTCGACAAAGCGGCCTTTGACAAGAACAACGCATATTACACCTCAAGAGAGGTATTTGGCCGTCCGGTACCACACTTCTGGGAGATGCCGATCAAGAGAAGTGATGCGATCTTGAATACAGAAAGTCAACTGGTTCCAGAGTAATACTTAGCTTGGAATAGATAAATAGTATTCATCGCGTTTTATAATAAACAACTCTAATCAAGGAGAAAGATATCATGATGATGGATTATGAAACTGAATTTTCAGACAACCAGGCAATCACCGTCTCTGCACCGTCTGATCATGTGATCAAGAGTGTTGAGGGAAGGCTTGGCGAGGGTGAGCCGGTTGAGGTCTTTGCGGAAATTGGGGAAGACTTTGCGGCTGTTGGAGCTGCAACCCTTGTCGTCGGAATTGAAACTGATGATAACGAGGGTTTTGCTTCCCCGACAACGGTATATCAAACCGGTGCGATCAGTAAGGACACTCTTAAGGCAGGGTATAAAATACCCCTACCGCCACTGCCTGACAACCTGGAAGAGTTTGTCCGGCTGTATTTTACCGTTGCAACCGGGCCGATGACCGCGGGCAAGATCGATGCCGGACTCGTACTTGACAAAACAAACAATATTCATGGGTTCGCAAATCAGTACGGGCAGTTATAATTCCTGAATTTCAACCTTAAATCTCCGGGGAGGAAAACCCTCTCCGGATATCTATGGAGAAAAAAACAATGCCAAAGAAAAAATCGATGAAGAAATGGAAGGCAAAGCGCGCATGTATTTACAATGGGAGATACATCTATAAGGACGGAATCGTTGTGTCCGAGGACGAACCAAACAATCATTTCGAGCTGTTTGGAGAGCCTGAAAAGGAAACAGACACTGATTCTCAAACACTCCTTGAAGAACAATTGAAGGGAATGAATGTGAATAAATTGGCGGACTATATTGCGAAGAAATACCAAATCAAGATAGACCGCTCTCAGACTAAGGAACAGGCTTTAATTCAGGCACTCGAAATTGTTCGAGGGAATGCCGAAAAATAAGAAAGAGTAAATCATGGACCAGGTAGAAATATCAAATGCCTCATTAACTCTTATTGGGGCAAAACAAATCATTTCTCCGGACGAGGATCTTGCGGTCAAAGCCATGTGGCCTTTGGCCAGGGATACGACTTTAATTGATCATACATGGAAATTTGCACATGAGATCAAAGAACTGGCGCAGCTGTCCCAGGAACCGGACACGGCGGCTTGGAGTTACATGTATCAGATTCCAAACGATTGTTTATATCCGAGACGCATGGATGATGAATCAACAGAATATGAAATCATCGGAGGTGCGATCTACACGAATGAATCCTCCCGTATTCTCCACTACACTAAAAGTGTAGAAAATCCGGAATTATATCCAGTTCATTTTGTCAATGTTTTAGCGTACCGACTTGCGTCAATGATCGCAACTCGGAAAACCGGATCCAAATCATCCAATCTACCAAAGTTAATGTTGGAGATTTATAATCTTGAGCTTCCACAGGCTATAGCTGTGGATCAATCTCAGGAAAATATTTCAATGCGAGGGTCCGAAGAAGAAGATTCTTTTATATCAGCGAGAAAATGACAACAACCATTCAAAAATCATTTAATGCCGGTGAATTATCGCCGGTCATGATCGGCCGGGTGGACCTTGCCAAGTATTCATCAGGTCTGAAAACCCTGGTCAATGCCGTGCTGTATCCCCAGGGCGGACTGACCCGGCGACCGGGATTAGAATTTATCGGTGAAGCTAAAAATTCCGGTAAGAAAGTCAGATTGATACCTTTCGAGTTTTCAGTGACTCAAGCTTACATGCTGGAATTGGGAGAAACCCCGGGGGGTGACGGATATCTTCGTTTCTATATGGATGGCGGGCGAATCTATGACGGGGGTAGTCCCTATGAACTTGTAAACGGTGTGAGCGGTGTTGTCATACCGTGGAAAGCGGATGAATTTCCAATGATTCAATACACCCAATCCGCAGACACCATGTTTCTTGTTCATCCCAACTGGCCAATCCAAGAGCTGACGCGATCCGGACACACATCCTGGAACATTCAGGCATTGGAAATCGGACCGTTGACTGGCTCGCCTGAAAACATTGCTCTTACTCAAACCGGAACTACAGGCACGAATTACAGGTATAAAATCACGGCTGTCGATGCAGATACCTATGAAGAAAGTAACCCTGGCGGCAAAAGCGGAAATATTTCGGGGGCTACTCAGACAAATCCCGTTGTCATCACCGATAATGGTCATCCCTATGAAAATGGGGAGGTTATTCTAATTGAGGATGTGCTGGGCATGACCGAGCTCAATGGCAATGAATACACGGCTGCAAATAAAACAGCAAATACCTATGAGCTCTCCGGGATTAATGGCACAGCATATACCGCTTATACAAGTGGCGGTAAATCAACACAGATACACAGGATCAGCGCTGCAGCCGCTTTGAATGCCAGCAATTATGTTAATCTTTCCTGGGACAAAGTGGCCGGAGTCTCTCATTATTATGTATACCGTGAAAAGGCGGGTACATACGGTTATCTGGCCCGGGCAGATACTGAGCAATTCAAAGATGACGGCAGCATTGTTCCGAACGTGAATGATGTGCCGCCGGCGTATCGCAATCCATTTCAAGGCGCTGGCAATTATCCGTCATGCATTACGTTTCACGAGGAACGCCTGGCCACCATGTGTACCCTGAATAAGCCACAGGCCATATTTCTCAGTCAGTCAGCCGGGTTTAAAAACTTTAACATCAGTTATCCTCTTAAGGATGATGACGCATGCACGTTTATTTTAGCGTCCAACACGGTCGATGTTGGACGCTGGCTGGTGTCCCTTCGAAAACTGATCATCGGTACTGCAGGCGGAGAATGGGCCATGTCCGGCGCTACAGATTCCGAACCGATTACACCCACAAAAGTAGATGTCAAACCACAATCCGCATATGGTTCTGAACCCATCATACCTGTTGTTGTGGGTAACACAATTCTTTTTGTCCAGAGAGGCGGTAAGAACCTTATGGAGTGTGTGTATGCCTATGAAACCGACGGGTATCAGAGTGAAGAATTACTGGTACTGGCTACACACCTGACCGAAAACAATACATTAAAGCAGTTAACATATCAGCAGATGCCTCACCGGATTGTATGGAGTGTCCGGGATGATGGGGTTTTGCTTGGTCTTACATACATGAAAGCTCATGAAGTCATGGGCTGGCACAGGCATATTACCGATGGCAAGGTTGAGGCTATCGCGACCATCCCGGGAATTGATGGGAATGATGAATTGTGGCTGGCGGTAAGGCGGGCCATAAACGGAACCTATAAAAGATATATAGAACGGATGGCACCGCCTTTTACCTCCAACACTGCAAGGGACGCTTTCTATGTGGACTCAGGGCTTACGTTCCATAATGAAATGGACGTTGAAGGAGCCACGCAGGCGAATCCGGTTGTGATCACCGCTACTGGCCACGGCTTAACTAACGGTAAGTATGGGTATATCGATCGAATGCCGGAAGCGGATGCCCAGGCCGGTATCAGCCAGAGCATGACCGAATTAAACGGAATCACATATAAAATTGCCAATGTAACAGCCAATACTTTTGAGCTGCAGGATGAGAACGGAAATAACATTGATGGCACCGGGTTCACTGTTTACACCGGTGGCGGAAAGATACAGCAGATGGCCCAGACGATTTCCGGACTTGATCATCTTGAAGGTCGAGAGGTGCAGATATTGGCCGATGGCAGTGTCCATCCGCCACTCACAGTTTCGAGCGGATCCATTACTCTTGAACGTCGAACCCGAAAAGCACACATCGGACTTAAATATAATACCGACGTTCAAACCCTGCCGATCACATTGGGTCCTGAACAGGGAACCATAAAAGGAAAGAAAAAGAGAATTATTGATTTAACCGTAAACCTGCATAAATCCCTGGGCTTTAAATACGGGGACAGCTTTGACAGCCTGGGTGAGGAATTTATGAGGTCATCGGATGATCTTATGGGAGAACCCCTGCCGCTTTTTACAGGCGAACGGCGGTTAGGCTTTGATGCTGATTTTGAATATGATGGAAATATTTGCATCAGGCAGGAACTGCCCTTGCCCCTTACAGTACTTGCCATTGTGCCGGTATTGGAGGTGCCGTAATGGGTAGTATGGGACAGGCAGCGTCATCGGCGGTAAGTCTGTACGCTCAGTACCACCAGATGAAACATGCTGAAGATGTGGGAGAATATAATGCGGCCGTCGATACCAGCAACGCAAAGAAAGCGGAGTTTGAAGCTCAATATCAGCGGAAAAGAACTGACCTTGAATTAAGCACACATCGTCGAAGGGTCGGACAGGTCAAGGGTGCTCAGGTTGCCAGGATTGCGGCTTCCGGGGTGACTATGGAAGGAAGTGCTGTAGACGCGCTGGCAGACACGGAATATCAAGCTGAGATCGATGCACAGTTAATCGAAATGGAAGGCACCATGGCAGAAGAAAGGGCACGGGGAAAAGCCGATCAATATAGGCAAAAGGCAAAAATTACTACGCTCGACGCAAAAAACAGAAAGCTGTCGTCACGGTTGGGCATGGCAAGAACACTGCTTCAAACCGGAAACGAAATGTGGGAAAGAAGATAAATGCCGAACTTTACAGGATACCAACAAAGACGATCCGCACCCGCGGCGGTCAACATGCCAATGGATAATACGAAGCGAAGTATTCAGGATCCTGTGGCGGATGAGCTCAAAAAACTGGGTGATACGTCTTTTAATATATTTACGGAAAGAAGAAGACGGCTCAATCACGAAAGAAATGTCCTGGCTGTAGCCCAGGCAATGACAAAGTTTCGAACCATTGAAAGTGCTCCGGATGGCAAGATTAACCAGCATAAAGAAGTATTTGCCAACACTCCGGAATGGTTCAAGACCGGTGTGGGTCATTATGATGAGCTTGCGAGATTAGCCGGCGAAGGTCTTAATGCTGAACAGCAGGCCATGTACCTTGAGCGGGCGGAAGGCCTTAAAAGACAGGGTGTCAGTATGCTGGCCGGTTTTCAGGCGCGAAAGCATCAGCAGATAAAAGTTGATACCCTAAAGTCTGAGCACGCCAGGATTACCGAAGAATTAAGATCAAATCCGAACCTCACGGTTGAAGATTTCTCTATGTCCGTTGATGACCAGGTGGATCTGATCAAACAGACAAACCAGGGGCAGCCGGCAGAACATATTATATCCGAGACGATCAATGATTTTGTGATTGCCGCAGTGGGCCAGCTTAAAGAACAAAACCCGGATGAAGCATTAAAGATCCTCGACAAATATAAAGGAAATATTTCAAGTCAGGCTCACGAAACATTAAACAACCAGATACAGGCCAGCATTCTTTATAGGAAAGCAATTGAACAGAACCCGGATGATCTTTTATTGGCAGCGGAATACGCTGACACATCTGATCAACCTTATGCGGTCCGGGACTATGTGAAATCCCGGCTCAGAAACGAATACAACGAAATTCGACGACGGGAGCAGGAGCAGAAAAAAGAAAACAGGAATAACGCTTATCAATCCATGTTCGGTCAGCTCAACCAGGGATACTTTAACAACGCATTGTTTGAAGCGGATAAGGCAAGAAAAGAGGGAAGCATTACTGAACAGGAATTCTATCATTTCAAGAATGGGTTGGAAAGCAGGGCAGATGGAAAAAAGGTTAAGTCAAATGAAGCTCTGAAACATGCGCTTTTGGTGGAGGTATACAAGGGCAATCTTAATGACTCCTTTCAGCTTGTAGAATTTTCATCCCGATTATCATCAGCAGATATGATCTCGCTGGATGCCCAAATCAAAAAGGCGGTCGGGTTTCCTCAACATTACAATACTGCAATAACGGACCTTGAGTTTGCATTTGCGAAAAAGTTTCAGGGAGATGAAGCCGTACTGGAATTAAGACCCCTTTTCAACTCAATGATCCTCGAAGGCATCCAGATCCGGGAGCTTGAACTTCAGAAGGCGGGAGAGAAAAGACATCTTACATACCAGGAAGTGGCGGAAATTGGGACTTCAGTCATCGAGGATACTTTGGTGCCGAAATGGTATGATTTTATACCTTTTGTTGATGGAAAGAAAACCACACCCCTTGAAATCGAAGCTGAAAAACATACAGAAGAAAAAAAGAAAAAAAAGGAGACACCGAAAAAAGAACTCCCACAACTTGCTGATGATCCTTTTACCGGTGTCCCTGATGTTCCATCGCCTCCACAATACGATCCGGAAAAGATTCAGGTGGTCAATGCTCCGGAGGGTAAACCAGTTCCGGAAGCTATATTAAAAAGAGTCGTTGTTAAAGGTATGGTGAAATTAAATTCAGGCGCCATGCTCGTATATGATCCTAAAACTGAAACCATAACATATTACGCGAAAGATAATTTACTAGATGACAACTGAAACATGGGAATTAGCAGAGGAAGAAGAATTCCAGGAGACCTGGGAGATAGACGAGTCCTTTGACCCGACCTTTGAATTGGTGCGTCCGCTCAAAGAAGGGGGTAAGGACCTAGTTCGGTCTGCTGCCTGGGAGAATAAAGCCTGGGCGGATAAATATCAGAAAGACATGGCCGAGATGTATTCAGAGTTAAAGGCGGAAGGGACATATTCAAGGTCAGAGCTGGAGGAAATCAAACGGGTATTTTCTGAGCTCCATGACCCATTCGTCAACCAGAGAAAACCACACGAAAAATCATGGCATGAAAAAGTTATAGAATCCGAAACAATCAAACCTGACAAAGCTTATCTGGAATCGAGAAAACATAAATCCGGTTTTGTTCGATACGGTGAAGATTTTGTCCAGATGATTCCGCAGGCTCTCGCTCAGATAGTCACCACTCTGATTGGTGGTCCCGCCAGCGGTATGTTCTTCATGGGTACACAGATCGCCGGCGGACAATATGAGAAGTTGATTAAAGAGGGAGTGGAACCAGCGCGAGCTTTTAAATCAAGCATTGCGGCTGGAATCATGGAAGCCCCCCTTGAGGCGTTTGGTTTGGGCAAGGCATTGAGGTTTTTTAAGCCGGGCCGGACTGTAACAAAAGTAATCAAAGATGTCGGCTCTGCAATGGTGGCGGAATTTATTACAGAGTGGTTTCAAAAATACCCGGAGCTTATCACCGAAGTATGGGCAAAAACACCTGGTGAATCCATTGATCAAAGATTTAAAAAAGTAATCGAGGGTTTCTGGCAGGCAACCAAAGAGGGCTGGTATGAAGGGAGCCTGGCTATGTGGTTTGGTGGGTTGACCAGTGCAGGTAAAATGTACGCGGACAGCAAGGCGCAACAATCTGAAGATGAACAAGTAAAACAAATCTATGAATCTTTACCGGCTCAAGAAAAAACTGCGATAGATGTCAAGGTCGGTAACATGGTGGAGCAGGGCGTGTCCGAGGAAGATGCCTTAAATGAATCAGTTAAAAGTCACGTTCATGAAAAAAATATCAACCAAAATGAGCTAATAGAAAAAATAAAACATATCGATGAAATGGTTGACATCGATACTGTTGTGGAAACCGTTAAAAGGCGGATCGATCTTCAAAAACCGATTGAAAGTGAATCCCGGGAACAATTCTTTGACTCGATGAAAAAGAGATATTCTGATGAAGAAGTGGAAACACAACAGGATTTGTTTGACGGTGTTGCCCGGTCATGGGCCGAAAGGAATGGAAAAAGCCCGGAAGAATTTTATACCGATGTAATCGGCGGATTTGAAACCGGAACCGCAGAGCAGTTTCAGTCCGCAGTGATGCAGGCGGCAAAAGGTGCCGTGGACATTGACACCATTTTATCTGCTCCCGATGTGGTTCAAATCCTGGTTGATTCTGCCAAGAATACGCGACAAATCACACAATTCGGTTATGAGTTAGGAATTAAGGCCCTGGATAATGACAGCCTCCAGGTCTCCATGAGTGAAGCCAGGGAAACATTAAACGAAGAATATGAAGAAGCCCATAAAGATAATGATCATCAGAAAATGCTGGATCTTGCTGCAGCAAAGCAGTCCTTCCGCGAAGGGCTTGAAATCATCGATGCCATTAAAAATAAAACTCAGAACTCTGCTAAAACCATAGCCAAAAAATGGTTAAAAGGGGAGATAGAATTTGATGAAAAACTGCTTTACAATGAATTAGTGCAGGCTTATAATAAGAGAAAGCAGGAGGCATTAGGCAGTGAGCAGCTCAGAAAAAGAGAAAAGAAAAGAATTGAAAAGGAAGCTCCGAGAGATGCGGAATATCAAGACTCTAATGAATTCTCTCGAAAAGCGGTTGAAGAAAAAAGCCAAGAAGTAAAGCCTCAATTTGTTGAAACCGATCCATCCTCATTTAACAAGGCACTTGATAATACTACTCGGCCTGATTTTCTATACCGGTATTCTGATGAGGAACTTTCTAACTTCAAGACATTCACAACCGAGGACGGAACGGTTGGATATGCTCTGACTCCTGAAAATGATGTTGTAAATGTATTCAACAATAGCGAACAACGTGGCGCCGGTGCTGAAGCGGTAATTGCTGCTATTGTCAACGGGGGTGAAACCCTTGATTGTTATGATGGCTTTTTAGCTGAATATTACGAACGTTTTGGTTTCAAGGAAGTTAAGCGGGATGCATGGAATGATGAGTACGCACCAGAAAAGTGGGATTATGATAAATTCGGAGAACCAGACGTTGTATACATGCGCTATGAAGGAGGCACACGAAATGCCGATGACATTAGAAGACATTACGAAAGTTCTCGGTTACAAAGAAAGACCACCGGGGACCGAAGAAGAACTGCTGACCCTGATAGACTGGACAGAAAAGAGAGTACAGAAAAGAGGCTTGGATTGGGTGAAAAAGAACCAGGCACTTCTGAGACTCTCCTGGGAGGAAGTTCTAAACCTCGGTCTGTAGACGAAGACGACGATATTCTATATCAGGACTCCGCGCCACCTCGCGGGGCCATTGAAAACCTACATAAAAACATACCAAAGATCATTCATGCTTTTGAGTCTGCCGACGTATCAACCCCGATACATGAGCTCGGCCATATCATCACCGATCTGTTATATCAGCAAAAACATGCGGATTATTATACCCTTGCCGAATTCGCGGGCGTTGATCCGGATCGTGCGGAAATAGGTTTATCCGCATGGTCTAAATCAGAACGGGAAAAATCAGCCATAGCCTTTGAAGCCTATTGTATGGAAGGAAAGGCGCCCACCTCACGTCTCCAGGATGTATTTAAAAAAATGAAAGAGTGGCTGATCGATATATATCAGTCGATCCAAAATCTTGACATCCAGCTGAATGATTCTGTCAGATCTATATTTGATCGATGGGTGTCCACGGAAATCGAGCGGCAAGCGGATCCCTTTGCCGATATTAATGAGTGGATTAAAGCGGGTGATCTGGAAATAGATGAACAGTCAAAAATCAATGAACACGAAATCCGGGGCATCGATCCTGCCAGTGTACACGAATATGATCAGATAGTTGTCGAAGCCAGAAAGCGTGTACTGGGCAGCATTGCTCAAAAGCGCAAGAAGGATGAGAAAAAACTTAAAGCTGCATTCCTTAAAGAGGCCATAGACTCAATTCAGAATGATGGTTTTTATTTGATGATGGATGATTTGAAAGCTTCCGGAGGATTGAAGCTGTCAGACCTGTACGATCTTTACGATAAGGATCATATTAGAGATCTTATTTCCAGAATGCCAGGACTCATATCTGAGAACGGTTTAAATGCAGACTTCTTCGCCACTCAATACAACTATTATAATACGGATGAATTAATCCAGGACATCCTTAATCATCCCACAAAAAAGGAAGCCATACAAAGATACAATGACGATCTCTGGATGGAATATGAGCGTGGCCTCGATTACGAGAATGCAGAATCGTACCAGGAAATCATTGATGAAGAAATCAATATCCTCAACCAGATGCTCGGAAAGAAAAAGTCGAAAGCGCGAAAAGATCTTAAAAAGACCATCCGAGAGCAGACTGGACAGATCAAGGATGAAGATTATCGGAAACTCGTTCAGGATTTTAAACATGATGAGATTTTAGCCCGTAAAGCCTTCCGTGAGGGTAAGAAAGAAGGGGCCTTGGAAAAAACACTGAAATTGAGGGAACAGCAACGAGAGAGGGTCCGGAAGATCCGGGGAAATATCAAGGAACAGAGAAAAAAGACTATCATCGATAACCGTATGAACAGATACATGCGGTCAAAGTCCATACCTCCGGAATATAGAGAGCAGATCACACATTTTCTCCAGGAGTATTATTATGTCCCACCGTCGTTTCAGGTTACTCCCGAAAAGAACCTGGAGGCATTCTTAGAGCAACGATATGAAAATAATGAATGGACTGTTGATACCATAAAAGACCTACTTACCATGCGGCCGGTACAAATGAGAAATATTAAGGGCTTTCGCAAACCTCTTACACCGGATGAAAGGCAAATCGTTGCGGATATTGCAGACATGCTGGCTCATATGGGTAGAACTGAAGGCAAGTTGATCAAAGCTGAAAAAGAACGGGAATTGAGATCGACGATCGGTGAAATGACTAAACGCGGGTACGAGGTCCATGGTAGTGCCGGCATATCCGAAGATATTGAAACTCCGTCTCAACGGAAGATGGGATGGTGGCAATCGATGAGCCAGGGTTCAAAGGAATTTCTGGCACAACTCAGAAAAGCTGAATTTCTTTTTCAATGGCTGGATGGGTGGAAAGATGACGGTCCCAATTATCAAATTTTCCAATGGATCAAAAAAGCGGAAGACCATGAGTTTAAATTAGGCGAAGATGTATGGAAAAAGCTTCGTACTGCCTTTAAAGGTTTTAACCGAAAGTGGGCTTTTGAAAAAATCCGTCTGCCCTGGATGAAAAAACCGTTGACGAAAGAAGAAGTGGTCATGGTTGCCTTAAACTCAGGAAATGAAGGAAACCTGAAAGCATTACGGGCAGGGTACGGATGGGAAGATCAGCAGATACAGGAAATCGTGAATACCCTGAATGAAGATGAACGGCAGCTCGTTATTAACATATGGAATATTATTGATGAATTATACCCGGAATTAAACACGGTACATAAAGATCTGACCGGTGTGGATCTGAAAAAGGTGGGAGGGAATTATTTTCCTTTAATTTTCGATCGGGAATTGTCCTTCTTGGTGGCAAAGCACGCCTCTGAAAAGGATATGTTGGATCACAGTGCGTCAGCATATACACGGCCAAAAGTGGAAGCCGGGCATATGAAAGCAAGGAAAGGCGGAAAATTACCGCCCCTGCTTAAATTTTCTACCATTGCAAAACACGTTACTGATGTGGTGCACAATATTTCTCATCAAATCCCGATCAGAAACGCGCAGCAAATTATTGCCGATAAGGTGTACCGGCACATGGTAGAAGGCACGATCGGAAAAGAGAATTACCTCCAGCTAATGCCATGGTTAAAATATGTGGCCCGGCCAAAGCCTGAACCCACATGCAATCTTGAAAAAATATTGGGCAGGATCCGCAGGGGAACAACGGTGGTTGCACTTGGTGCAAAATTCTCTGTAGCCGCAAAACAGGCGCTGTCTTTGACCCAAACCATTAAAGAAGTGGGTTTAGGCCGAACATTAAGGGCAATGTCAAGGTTTTACGCACATCCACGAAAAACGGCAGAGTTTATAAAAGAAAATTCAGCCATGATCCGTAACAGGAAGCGTCAATGGGACCGTGAGCTTGCCCAGTTTGCCCGAGAATTTGATCCGACCCATAGACCGGGTTTGGAAACTGCCCGGGAAGCATTCTTTGGTATGATCGGCTTTATGGATGCAGTGGCGACCATGCCGACCTGGTTGGCAGGATATCAGGAAGGTATGGACCGGTATAATAATAATCAAGATAAAGCCGTGGATCACGCGGACAAACTGGTTCGGCAAACACAGCCCGCAGCATCACCTAAAGACCTGGCCGGGATTCAAAGAGGCGGTGAATTGAAAAAACTGTTTACGATGTTCTACACGTTTTTTTCAGTGTTTCAAAATCAAATGATGAAGACAGCACAGATGTATCGGCTTGGAAACATCAATACATTACAGGCAATGAAAGCCTATTGGTGGATACTGATATTCCCGTCCATACTCGGCGGCATCATAAACCGGCGAAGATTACCGGAAGATGATGAATGGTGGAAAGACCTTGTATCGTACGGTACCGGCGGTTTGCCGTTTGTGCGTGATATAGTTTCCGGGATGATCAAAGATTATGGGTATACAATGAGTCCGGCCGTGGGATTTGGAGAGGAAATCAAAAGACTGAATAAGGCTATTTGGGCCGAAGAAAAAGAATTAGGCAAAATTATAAAACCGGCCACGAAAGTAATCGGTTACTGGTGGGGATTACCATCAAACCAGCTTATCATTACTGTGGATGGTATGATTGATTTGATGACCGGTGAAACCGAGGATTTTTCAAGGTTGTTTTTCAGCGAACAGAAAAGATCAAGGAGAAGATAAATGAGTGTCACGGCGCAAAGCTTTACTCCTGAATTATACACAGGAAATGGAAGTACTACAAACTTCCCTGTGACTTTTGACTATATAGCTTCCGGCGACCTGGTTGTTAACCTGATTGATACCGTCACGGGTGGGAAAACGCTCCAGACATTAGGCGTTGATTATAATGTGGTTAATGATGAAGTCGTTATGGATACGGCACCTTCATCAACTGAGAAACTGCATATTACCCGGGTAACACCATCCGACCAGCTTTTGAATCTTCTCAATTCACATGACTTTGACGCCGAGCTGGTTGAAAGCGGATTCGATAAACTCACATTCAAGGATCAGGAGGTTGCTGAGACCTTTGGAAGGGCAATAAAATTTGCTTTAACATCAGTGTATTCAAATTTTGATTTTCCCGATCCAGTTCCATTGCATCTTGTAAGATTTAACGCCGCAGGGGATGGACTTGAAACAATCGATGTATATTCGGCTGGTGGCCTGCTTGTAAGTGCTTTTATGCAGAATCTATTAAAAGATGAGAACGCCTTAGATGCAAGAACAAACCTTGATGCACAGCAGGCAAGCACGATTTTAAATGCCCTGGCCGGCCTATCTCCATCCGCAAACCAACTGGCATATTTCACCGGTGCTGCGGCAATGGCGTTGACATCATTGACGGCTTTCATGCGAACTTTGCTCGGCAGTGCGGATGCATTAGCAGCGAGAACAAATCTTGACGCTCAACAACTCAATGCCATCCTAACGGCCATATCCGGTTTATCTCCATCGGCAGATAGATTGATGTATTTTACCGGTGCTGCGGCAGTTGCCTTGACCTCGTTGACATCATTTATGCGGACGCTGCTTGGCAGTGTTGATGCACCAGCAGCAAGATCAAATCTCGATGCTCAACAAGCAAGCACGATTTTAAATGCCCTGGCCGGCCTATCTCCATCCGCAAACCAACTGGCATATTTCACCGGTGCTGCAGCTATGGCATTGACTACCCTTACATCATTCATGCGAACGGTTCTTGGAAGTGCGGATGCAGCAGCCCTTGTTTCAAATGCAGGTTTTTTGAATCTCAATAATGAGTGGTCAAAAACTCAAGCCATGCCATCGTCTGCTCTTTCAATTTCTACTGGTAATGTTGCTTTAGATATGTCAGCCGGGCCACTCAGAACGCTATCTTTGACTGAAAACGCAGTCCTCAGCGCTCCTACCGGGCTTGATAAAAATTATGCTGTTGTAGTCGTGGTTACCAATGCAGGAGGTTTTTCATACACCCAACCCGCCGTTTATAATTTTGCTAATCATCCTTTTGCAGTAAACACCGGGATCAATGAAGTAACCCAATATTTATACTGGAATGTGGGTAGCAACGTATATGCTCGCAGAATCTGGAGTGCAAACTAATGTTTCCTTTTTTCTTAATACCTGCTGATGATGAACTTTCTTTTTATGACTACAAAATTTATTGTGCTTGTATGTTTACTAGAAATGTTAATCTGGCATATTTACGTAGATCAATGACTGAAACTAATTTAGATAGAAAAAAGTGGACATTTTCAACATGGTTTAAACGAGGAGGTGAAGTTTATTTTTTAAATGATACATATTGTTTACTTGGGACAACTGCTCCGACGAGTTATGATAATATATTTATTAGTAGTAATAATTATATAGATATCCAATTTAGTGGTGGTAGTAGTGGTCGTTATTACACAGCACCATTATTTCGTGATATAACAAATTGGTATAATCTCGTAATTTCTGTCGATACTACATTGGCGACAGCTGCTGATAGAGTAAAAGTATATATTAATGGAGTAGAATCTGAATTTTCTTATAGTAATTATGTAACTCAGGATTATAATGGTGGGGTTGGATGGCAACAGGCGCATTATGTTGGAAGAAACTACTCTGGAAATTATTTTTTAGGATATATGGCTGAAACTCAACTTATCACAGGCCAACAACTTTTGCCGTCATCATTTGGCGAAAGTAAAAACAATATATGGATACCAAAAAAATACACAGGGACGTATGGTGCAAACAGTTTTTATCTTGATTATTCTAACCCATCTCATTTTGGCGAAGATCAATCCGGTAGGGGCAACGACTTCACCGATTATTATTTCACTACCGATAATCAGGTTATAGATACACCGACAAATAATTATCCAGTTATTAATGAATTAGCTTTGGGTGTAACTGATCTTTTAGACGGTAATTTAAAGGCTGATTCTGTGCTCGCTGGATTGAGCACAATGCGGATACCAAATAGTGGGAAATGGTATGCCGAATATACCGCTGCTGCTGGAACTGAAATGGTTGGAGTGGGTACAGAAAAAAGAACAGTAGCAACTTATCTTGGATCAGATGCCTATGGCTGGACTTATCACGGTAGTGCTGTAAAATATCATATTGGCGCAGATGGTTCTTATGGCCTGACTTTTGGAGCAGGTGATGTAATTGGTATTGCGGTTGACTCAGATGCTAAAACAATTACCATGTATAAGAACAATGTTTCGCAAGGCATCATGTATTCTTCACTTCCTGATGATTTATTTTTTGGTGTAGGACAGGGCTCAGGAGGAACATTAAATTTCGGTCAACTCGGTTTCACCTATTCCCCGCCCACAGGATTTAAAGCGCTGTGCGCGGATAATATATCCGACCCACTCATTTCCGACTCTAAAACAGGCTGTGTTACTGATTCAGCTTTAGGCTCGGCAATCGAATCAAACATAGCTGCTGCTCGTTCGAGTTGGAGTGCCTGGATAGACATATATAAAAACTTATCCAACCTTGAATCCTGGGATGTAAGATTTTCAGACGACCCCACTAACTCGATACATTTTGACACGGACGCAGCCAAAGGAACAAAACAAACCTTAGTGAGTGGTGATACCTATACAGGAGTGTCTTTAAGGGTTGAATCCGGTTACGGCGTCTTTACCACTGAGATATCTCATACAACCGGATCAGATACGAATCAGGCCCATGGTTTGGATTCTGCGCAGGTTGGAATTGCAAAATTAACAAATATCGCCGGCAGTTTGTATTTGACCCATCCCGGGTTGACATCAAACTATAACATCAGGATCGATCCATCACCGGCAGAAGCGGAAACCGCTACTCAGTACGTCAGTGTGGACAATACCAATATCACGATAAAAAGCGCAGCACCTACCGGGACATATAGGGTAATCGCCCTGATGGAAATTGAAGGGTTTAGCTTTTTGGGGGTTCACACAGGAAATAATAACGCTGATGGGCCTTATACTCACACGGGTTTTAGAACGGCATTAGGGCTATATAAAAACAAGGATGATATTGATAACTGGCTGTTTTTCACAAAAGACAGGCTTGGTTATAATGTGGATAATAATGAGCTGCATCCAAATACAAACGACATCGAGGGAACAACAGACTTTCTTGATTTTCTGGCTTATGCCAGAAAGATCAGGACAATTGATGTTGAGCTAAACGCAGTCGGAGAAAAATATATATCAATCGAATTTGCAGGGCAGCCTTTTCCTTGGGCCAATGCCCGATAAGAGCAGAGGTTTTTGAATATGGCTGAAGATCATGAATGTAAAAAGGAAGGTACTTTCGGTGAAATAAAAACCGAAATTGCCAATCTAAAAAAAACCAATGACAGGAATTTTGAAAAGCTGTTCAAAATTCTTGAGGGCAATGGGACTGTGGGGATCGTCACCCAGACTCATTTGAATAAATCATCATTAAAACGCCTATGGTATTTCGTGGGAGCCATCATTCTTGTCATACTTGGTGGAGCAATAAAAACAATCCTGGGGTAATAAGGATAAATATCATGCCGAATTTTTCAGAAAAATCATTGAACAAATTAAAAACCTGTCATGAAGATATACAGGAAGTCTTAAAGGAAGCAGTCAAGCATTTTGATTTTACGATACTTGAAGGCCATCGAGGGGCCGCGGAACAGGATCGATTATACTCGATTGGAAAATCAAAATTGAAATTTCCGAAATCCAGGCATAATCAATTACCGTCAATGGCGGTTGATATTGCCCCTTACCCTATCGACTGGGAAGATCGGGAACGGTTCACATACCTGGCCGGGCATATTATGGGTATCGGACAAAAAATGGGAATTCTATTGCGCTGGGGCGGAGACTGGGGAAGAACCACTGATCTTAAGCATAACCATTTTGACGATCTTCCACATTTTGAACTGATAAAGGAGAATTAAAATGGCCTTACCTGCATGGTTAAAATTTTTATCACCAAAAACAATCGATACGGCCGCTGAAGCGGGGAAAAA
>DEIL01000032.1 GCA_002352445.1 Desulfobulbaceae bacterium UBA2775 | reverse complement strand
TCCAGGCGAATCCTCTACAGGTATGTTTTACCGGCATATTTTAGCCAGCCATCTAAATGATAGCCAACTGGATCATGATGTGTCCAGTGGTGACACCGCCCTTCACGTTCCACTCATACTCACCGTAGAATTCTACTCTACTCATGCTCGCGAAAAATCCCAATCAAGGTTCGAGCCAGCCGAAAATCACGAAAAAAGGGTTCTCTATTTCTGGTTACCAGAGTGATGCTGTACACCTGCCCCGGGATTGACATCCGGCCTTTTCGTAAATCGCAGCCATGCATATTTTCCTGGGCCATACATCCCTGTCTCTGAAAGCAACCATCTATTAATGTAATTCTATCAATCGCCTGGATGCCAGGCTCCTACGGGGGTGGTAAAAAAACAACCATTTATATTGTAAATATGCCTTTAATGTAGGAGCCTGGCGTCCAGGCGAATCCTCTACTGCTTTTCATATTCCCTCCAGGGATGAGTTCTGAAACATCATTAACTCGGGTTCATCCGACTAAAGTGTACTTTGTAGAAATAATAATTGCAAAAAAACGGACATACAGTTTCTTTAATTAGAAGAACCACGAAATAAATAACAGATATTTGGGATCAGAATAAATTTATTTTAGCCTTAATAACCCGAAACAACAATTATTCTAATTTTAACCCTGACCCCTTTTCCCATTTCCACAAAGTCTCAACAGGAGTAATTATGCGTGCCGTTGTTCAACGAGTCCGTCATGCATCCGTCCGCATTGACAACAACACTACGGGGCAGATCAGCCATGGTCTGGTTGTATTGCTTGGTATCCGAACCGATGATACCACCAGAAATCTGCAATGGATGGCTGATAAAATAGTGAACCTCCGTATTTTTGAAGACGACGAGGGAAAAATGAATCGTTCCCTTGCAGACATTAACGCAGAGATGCTTATTGTCTCGCAATTCACTCTCTATGGCGATTGCCGTAAAGGACGACGCCCCGGCTACTCGAGCGCAGCACCGCAGGAAATTGCCGAACCGATCTATGACCGGTTTATTGAAGAGATAAAAAGTCGAGGGATTAAAACTGCCACGGGAACCTTCCGGGCCATGATGGAGATAGAACTTGTTAACGATGGACCGGTTACACTTTTACTCGACTCAGAAAAGAATTTTTAATAAAATATTATATTTTCCTCTACTTACAAGGTAACAATATGACATTCACCGAAGGCGACTCCTACGCAAATTTCACTCTCAAAAAACATGAATTTAGCCAGGAAATCGAATCCGACGTTTTCCTTTTTGAACACAACCAGCTGAAATGCCCTCTTCTGGCGATCAAGAATGATGACACCAACAAAACCTTTTCTGCAGGATTCAATACTATCCCCACCGACTCTACCGGAGTTGCTCATATCCTCGAACATTCGGTGTTGATGGGTTCAAAAAAATATCCAGTCAAAGATGTCTTCGGAGAAATCAACAAAGGTGGGCTGACAACCTTTCTCAATGCCATGACCGGATCCGATATCACCTACTATCCCTTTGCCACCCGAAATCTGAAAGAATATTTCAATATCATGGATGTCTATTGTGATGTTGTTTTTAATCCGCTTCTTACCCGAAAAACGTTTGAACAGGAAGGCTGGCACTATCATCAGGAAGGAAAAGACAGCCCATTGCAGTACCAGGGCGTAGTGTACAATGAGATGAAAGGGGCATTCTCAGACCCGATTCGCTTCATCTTTCATCATATTTTTGCAGGTTTAATGCCAGGGTCAACCTATGCACATGAGTCCGGAGGAGATCCAAGAAATATCCCCGACCTCAGTTATGAAGAGTTTTGTGCCTTCCATAAAAAACATTATCACCCGTCTAACAGCATGTTATTTGTCTACGGGGATGCTCCACTCATGGATGAACTTAACTTTCTCCAGGACAGGTTTTTCTCAACCTTTCCGGAACAGGGGCATCATGTTGCCGTTGAGAAAGGTGCGCTGGCTACAAAACCTGTCTTTATAACCGATTCATACGCTGTTGATTCAGAGGATACAAAAGAAAAAACCTTTCTGGCCATCGGTACTAATGTATCTACAGTAGCCAATCGTGAAGAAAACACCGCCTTTCAGATTATCGCTAACATCCTCTTTAACTCCGATGGATCGCCTCTGAAAAATGCAATCGTCTCCAGCGGGTTATGTAAAGATTTTGGTGGATTGTATCTGCCTGGATCCTCTTACAGGACTATGATGATCAGTTACCTGATCGGCAGCGAACCAGAATATCGTGATGATTTCCTGACCCTTTATACTACCACCTTGAGAACAATGGTGGAAAAGAGGCTGGACCCGGATCTGGTACTTGCAGAGTTGAATAAATTTGAGTTCAATTTCAGGGAGGAATCAAGCAAAGCCCAAAAGGGCCTTGACCGAACCGGAAAGGCCATGAACGCAATTAAGTATGGAAATGACCCGTTCCAATATCTGATGAGTGAGGAACTTATCCAGAACCTGCGTCACAAGGCTCTGAACGAAAACTATTTTGAAGAGCTGATAAAGAAGCACCTGCTGGACAACCCCTCAAACGTCACTGTCACCCTGACGCCAGATCCGGAAAAACAGGCTGAAAACCAGACAGAGGAACAGCAGCGTCTGGCAGAGTACGACTCTTCAGTCACCGAAGAGGAAAGAACTGAACGAATTGAGGAAACCAGGAAACTGATGGAAGAGCAACAGGCTCCCAACAGTATTGAAACCCTCTCCCTCCTTCCCAGGCTTACCCTGAAAGATCTTCCAACCAAAGTCGATTTCCACAGCGTCAGTCCGGAAGAGATGTTTGGCCAGCAGGTGCTGGTCAGTGATCTTGCGACCAACCATATCTCCTACCTTGATGTCGGTTTTGACGTTACCTGCCTGCCGCCGCATCTGTTGCCCTGGCTCGATATTTTTGGCACCATCCTTACAGAAATAGGTACGGAGCGGCTCGACTATAAACAGTTCGCAAAGGAAATTGCCACCTGTACCGGTTCTTTTTCGCATTCTCTTACCACATATACCAATCGCAACGAGATAACTACCACCCGTCCGGTACTCTGGCTGCATCTTAATTGTCTGCCCGACTACCTGGAGAGAGCACTCCATCTTCTTGGAGAGATTTTTTCAAGTGCATCCTTTAAAGACCGGGCAAGAATCCGCGAAATCGTTGGCCGGGAGTTTGCCTGGGCGGAGCATGCCGCCCAGAGTGAAGGGTATAACCTTCCCTCTATCCGATTATTTTCACACCTGAGTACAGCCGGGAAATACAGCGAAATGTTCAGTGGAGTAACCGCCTACCATGCGGCCAAAAAACTTGCTCTCGACTATGATGCTGAGGAAGAAACCTTTCTTGCAGCTCTACAGGAAATGAGTTCACTCCTGTTTAATAAAAAGAACCTGCTTCTTGCAATAACGGGTGATGGTGAGGAGATTAAACATTTTTCAAAAATCGGTGCCTGCATCACCGAGTCTCTCGGCTCCGCACAGCCCACAGTCCAAGCTCTGCCTAACCTCTCCTTTGCCCGCCACGAGGCATTTATCACCTCCGCGGAAGTCGTCTTTGCGGTTCAAGGCGGTAATCTCTTGAAAGGCGGTCATGGATATAACGGTCATTTTGAAGTACTGAAAACCTATCTCTCCCGTGATTACCTCTGGAACACAGTCCGTCAGATGGGTGGAGCATACGGCTGTTTCATCCAGTTTGGTCAGATAAGCGGCAACCTTGCCTTCATAAGCTACCGCGATCCCCAGGTTAAAAAAACATACGATGCCTACAACTCGGTGCCCGATGTCGTCAAAAACCTGGATCTTCCTGCTGAAATAATGGAACAGCTTATCACCGGAACCTATGGGAATTTTGATCCTCTCCAGGGGTCTGCCGCCAAAGGTGCCGCTGCCAGAAATGAATATTTCAACGGCATCGATACTGAATATAAGCAGCGTCGCCTGGAGGAAATAACCAGGACAACGGTAGCTGACCTTCGCAGTTTTGGGCCGGCCTTTACCGAGATGACCGCAAAGAGCTATCGAGCTATTATCGGTAACCGGAGCAAGATAGAGGCTGACCGTGGACTTTTTGATATACTTACTGAACTTTGATGGCGTCGTCAAAAGCTCCCTGCTCCGTCATTCCCGCCTTGCGGAAATGACGGAATGGCGAAATATCTGGGTTTTTAGAAAAACAACGATACCAGCATACGAACTGCCGCAAGTCCTATGAGAAGTGCCAACAGCGGCCTGAGATAGTGCACAGAGACCCTGCGGCTTACCAGTCCACCAAAAGAGGCTGCAGGTATGACGGTCAAAACAATCGGGATAGTAAGCAGCCATTCAATCTGCCCCGTTACCGCCTTGCCAATAAAACCGGCAATAGAGGAAAAGAGAACAATAGCAAGATTACTGCCGATTGCTATTCTGGTCGGGATCTGTATGTAGGAAGTCATAAGAGGAATCAGGATGAATGACCCGCCCTGCCCCACAAGGCCACCAAGCAGACCAACTCCGGAGGCTGTGATAAAAGCACGAAAACGATTGAACCTGATTGATGCCACCTCGGGTCTTTCACTGTCTTCTGCGACAGGCACAAGCATAAGCAAAGCCGCAGCAAAAGCGAGACAGGCGAAGATAAAGAGCAGAATACTGTTTGAAACCAGACTGGCGCCTGCCCCTCCAGCTGCTGCAGCAATAAAAATGATGCTCCCCATGTAAAGGGACAGTCCCCTTGATACAAAGTTAAATCTCTTATGGGTCAAAGAGCCTGCCAGGCACCCAACCAGCCCCTGAACTATGGTCAGACCCGCCACTGACTGCATGGTAAGGGGTTCCAGATCAAAAAGAGGCGGAACATACAGCAGCAGCGGCGCCATGACAATACCCCCGCCTATGCCAAGCAGTCCTGACAGAAAACCGCTGAGCATCCCAAGAATCCCTATGAGAAAGTAAATTTCCACTGTCCCTATTCAACGACTATCCCCACAGGCTCATCCACAACTTCTCCAATTTTTACGGCGGAGGTCACACCTGTGTCGTGAAGTACTCTCAGGAGATCATCTGCTTCAGAACCCGGCAGAGACAACATAAGCCCCCCAGAGGTCTGAGGATCGTAAAGCATTTCCTCTTTCGCTGTATCAAGAGTGATGCGCATTTCAAGATTATGCTTACTGACCATTTCCCTGTTGGCGATATTACTGCCGGTAGATTCACCCTTTCGGTACATATCAAGTGCATAAGGATAAAAAGGAAGATTGCGAAAATTAATTACAACCTTCTTGTTGCAGCCATGAGCCACCTCCAGCAAATGGCCAAGAATACCGAAACCGGTGACATCAGTGCAGGCATGCAGGTCAAATTGCAGGGCTGCATCCATTGCAGGTCCATTTAAAGCAGCAAGAGAGGGCAGAATGTCTCGTTCCAGATCCACATAGGGTAGTTTACCGGAACGGGCTGCATTAAACAAGACTCCTGAACCCAGCGGTTTCGTGAGGATTAATGTGTCACCTGGCAGTGACCCGGCATTTGTAATGATGCGATCAGGATGGACAATTCCATTCACACAAAGACCGTATTTGGGTTCCTCATCATCGACTGTATGTCCACCAACCAGGCAGGCTCCAGCCTCCACAGTTTTATCGTGTCCACCTCGCAGAATATCGCGCAACAGCCCCATATCCAGCTGTTTGGAGGGAAACATAACAACATTAAGAGCTGTTATGGGTTTTCCTCCCATGGAGTAAATATCAGAAATAGAATTGGCCGCTGATATCAGACCAAACCAGTAGGGATCATCAACAGGGGGGGTGATGAAATCGACAGTGTTAATCATAGCAATTCCATCGGATAAACGATACACGGCAGCGTCATCAGAGGTTTCTATGCCGACAAGAAGATTGGCATCAGAGGGAGCCTCAAGACCTTCAAGAGCGTCCGACAGATCCGTCGGACCAATTTTAGCCGCTCAGCCGCATGTACGGGCTAATCCTGTCAGTGTCTTTTTTTTAAAAAAAATCATCGCGCACTTCCTTACGGAAAAATCTATCGTAAAATAATATACTTACAGGCAATCCATACAAAAAGGTGCCGTTATAAATATCATTTCGACTCTTGACCTTGCCCCTCGTAAAACAAAATTACACATGAAGCATGACCAGACAATACAATACAAATCAGTTTTTTTAAAACCCTGATTTGTATTATAATGACTGCCTGATTGGTGTCCATTCAGAAATGAACAATTTCATTCAAAATTATGTAGGACTATCAACAGAAGCTGAATACAGATGATGAGACGACGAGCCAGTGGAATTGTACCGCAATCAACCTCCCTGCCATCTGATTGGGGAGTCGGTGTCATTATGGACTAAAACTTTAGCCCATTGAATTTTCATAAATTCCTACTATAATAACACGCAACCGGAGGCAGAGAAAACAGAGCCTCCTCTCCATCTCCACTTATTACATTCTCCAAGGGAGCATAATTATGCAATACTCTTCTGAAGTTTTGGAAATGTGCCGAGTTGCACAGGGGACAAACCACGGCCCCGCACCAATCCCCCAGGAAGGCACATGGACACAGGCAAAAGACGTCGGTGATATCAACGGGTTAACCCATGGTGTCGGCTGGTGTGCCCCACAGCAAGGTGCATGTAAATTAACGCTGAATATAAAAAACGGCCTTATTGAAGAGGCACTGATAGAGACCATCGGCTGCACCGGAATGACCCATTCAGCAGCGATGGCTTCCGAGATTATGCCTGGAAAAACAATCCTTGAAGCCTTAAATACTGATCTGGTCTGTGACGCCATTAACGTTGCCATGCGTGAGCTTTTTCTCCAGATTGTCTATGGTCGCAGTCAATCCGCTTTTTCAGAAGGTGGACTGCCCATCGGTGCAGGGCTGGAAGATCTGGGCAAAGGTCTCAGATCGGTAAGCGGCACCATGTACGGTACCAGTAAAAAAGGGCCGCGTTATCTGGAAATGGCTGAAGGATACATCACAGAGATTGGTCTTGACAAAGATGATGAAATCATCGGTTACAAATTTGTCAGCCTGGGAAAAATGATGAATGGTATCAGAAAAGGTGTGGATGCCAACCAGGCACTTAAAGATGCATCAGGCACCTATGGCAGGTTTTTGGACGCGGTAAAGACTATTGATCCCCGACAGGAATAGGAACAAGGAGAAGAAATATGGCACTGTTTGAAAGTTACGACAGGCGGATTAATCAAATTACTCCTGTCCTGGAAAGATATGACATGCAATCCCTGGAGGATGCAAAAGAGGTTTGTTTAAAATACGGTGTTGATGTCGCCACCATCGTCAAAGGTATCCAGCCAATATGTTTTGATAATGCACTATGGGCATACATCCTGGGAGCAGCCATTGCCATAAAAAATGGTCAAACAAAAGCTTCAGGGGTGGCCGCCACCATAGGTGAGGGATTACAGGCTTTCTGTATTCCAGGCTCTGTTGCCGATGATCGCAAGGTTGGCCTCGGCCATGGCAACCTTGCTGCCAGGCTCCTAAAGGAAGAAACCCGGTGCTTTGCCTTTCTTGCCGGCCATGAGTCTTTTGCTGCGGCTGAAGGGGCCATAGGTATAGCTCAATCAGCCAACCGGGTACGACAGCTCCCCTTGAAGGTCATCCTCAACGGGTTGGGAAAAGATGCCGCAAAAATCATCTCCAGGATCAATGGTTTTACCTATGTGCAAACCCTCTTTGACTACTCCACCGGTGACCTCTCCGTGGTAAATGAGACAATTTATTCAGACGGAGACAGGGGTAAGGTGAGATGTTTTGGTGCAGACGATGTCCGGGAGGGTGTGGCCATCAATCATCTTGAAGGGGTGGATGTCTCAATTACCGGAAACTCTACCAACCCGACCCGTTTCCAGCATCCCGTAGCGGGTACCTACAAAAAGGAATGCGTGCAGCAGGGTAAAAGTTACTTCTCAGTTGCCTCCGGTGGAGGAACAGGCCGGACTCTGCATCCGGATAATATGGGTGCCGGCCCCGCATCTTATGGCATGACGGACACCATGGGACGAATGCACTCTGATGCCCAGTTTGCAGGATCATCTTCGGTCCCCGCCCATGTGGAGATGATGGGACTGATAGGTATGGGCAACAACCCTATGGTTGGTGCTACTGTCGCTGTGTCTGTAGCTATCGAACAGGCAGCAGAATAGGTATAGATCAGATCTCAAAATATCCTCATGTTTTCAAATTGAAAAATGGAGTGTCATGTCATCCCGTCAAAATGAGCTCAAACAATGGGTTTTAAACCTCAGGAATGATTTTCATAAACACCCTGAACTGTCTACCCTTGAAAAAAGGACTACGGAACGTATCTGTGAAGTGCTCAAAATATTGAATGTTTCAACCAGGACATTTGACGATCTTACCGGAGTGGTGGGTCTTCTCCAGGGTGAGAAAACTGGTACTGGAGAAACTAAAACCATTGCATTGAGGGCGGATATTGATGCATTGCCGTTGCAGGAGTCCGGCAACAAGAGCTATAAATCAATACATGATGGTGTCATGCATGCATGTGGTCATGATGCCAACACAGCCATTGTGCTGGGTGTTGCAAAAAAAATCCAGGATTCCGGTTTACTTACAAAAATAGATGGTGCGGTTAAATTTATTTTTCAGCCGGCAGAAGAGAAACTGGATGGTGCCAAGTCGATGATTGAAAAGGGAGTCCTGAAAGACCCTGCAGTCGACCAGATCATTGCCGGCCATATGGATCCGAATTTATCTGTGGGAACAGTTGGACTGTTTGCTCATATAGGCCATGCATCTTCTGATCCTTTTAAGCTTGTGATCACAGGCAAGGGAACCCATGGTGCCCGACCCCATCTGGGAATCAATCCCATCACAGCCGGCGGCTGTTTTGTTGCCGGGCTGGATTCGATTATTCAGAGGTATGTCAATCCTGCCCGCTCAGCTGTTGTCAGTGTCGGCACCTTTCATGCGGGCAAGGCGGGAAATGTGATTCCGGAACAGGCTGTTATACAGGGATCTGTCCGCACTCATGATGAGACTGTCAGACAGGACATCTTAAAAGCCATGGAAAACCAGGTTCGCGGGATTGATTCCATGTTCGGTACCAGCTGCGATCTGGCCTTTAAGTCCGGTGCTCCCGTAGGGATCAATAACAAGGATGTCAGCAGATCTCTTCACCGGACATCCGTAGAGGTCGTTGGTGAAGAAAATGTGAAAAACCTGCCGTTTATCATGGGTAGTGAAGATTTTTATTATTTTACCCAGCAATGTCCTGGAGCTATGTTGCGATTCGGCTGCGCAAGTGAGGAAGACGGCATCAACTATCCTCTGCACTCGCCTGATTTTGATATCCATGAAGATGTCCTGGAAGTCGGAGTGGACGTGTTGTATAGGGCTGTTGAGAATTTTTTTAAGGCAGGAAAGTAG
>DEIL01000221.1:9460-15709 GCA_002352445.1 Desulfobulbaceae bacterium UBA2775 | reverse complement strand
GAACTTATATCTGCAGCAGAAGTTTGACTTGCCTGCTGCAGTTCAGCTTTGGCCCGGCGGACAGCCAACTCATACTTAGCCTGGTCAATGACAGCCAAATCCTGGTCGCTTAAAACAACCTGATTGTTGGTCATATTCACCTGGGTCAAAATCCCTGAAACCTGCGGGGCAACAGGAACAATAAAAGCTTCAATACGACCGTTACTGGTGTACGGTGTGTACTTATCACTAAGCAAGTGCCAGACAAAGAGTGCAACACAGATCGCAAAAATAACTCCGGTCCAAAGCTTTACAGGATCCCGTTGTTTCTTTTCTTCACCCGCTTCACTTTCTTTTGCAGGTTCTTCGTCAGGAGTTGATTCCTGTTTTTTGTTCTTTTCCTCAGACATAGTATTTTCCAGCATTTAAACATTTGATGGCGTCGTAAAAAGTCCGATACGGACGACACCCGCCAACCAAAGATACACTATCTCACCACAGAGTCCACAGAGAGCACAGAGAAAAGATTCTCTTTTTTCTCCTCTGTGTTCTCTGTGGACTCTGTGGTTTACGTTTTCTCTTTTTTGACAAACTTTCCAGAATAAGAAACCGCTATGTTCAGTTATCTACCTTCTTTTTTGATCTCTGACCCTGTCTATCAGAGATATGCATCCCAACCAGCCATGCAACAAGAACCGCAGAGAAAAACTGCCCGACAATAGCCTCCATTTGACAAAGAGCGGCCGCCCCCGCAGTCTGGGGCGTAATATCGCCATATCCAAGGGTCGTCAGGGTAACCATGCTGAAATAGTTATAAACGTGGATTGACTTATCCGGCACACTGTCTAACAGTGTGCCACCGTAGGCACCTGGGATCAGCTCAGCCAGCAGTGTGTAGAGTGCGCCCCAGAACAGTCCGATAATAAGGTAGAGGCAAAGGGTTGCATAGAGCAGGTTTGTTGTCACCCTGCGGGAACGTGTAATCTGCCGAACATAGGAATAAACCAGAAGGCCAAAATACAATACAAAAAACAGATCTGCACCAAGTCGGCTGAAACTGACTATGTCATATATGCCAAGCCAGTAAAGAACCAACAGCGGCAGGAGCAGAACCATGGCAAAAGAACGCTGCTGCTGTTGCTTTTGCACTGTATAGACAGCAAACAACAGAGCAACCGATAGAGATGCATGGGCAAGTACCGCTAAAGAAGGATAAGGGGCAAGAAAAGGACTGCCAACAAGATAGAGTAAGAGAAAAAAGAGAAGATTTCTAAAAGCGGATCCTTGAATAGTAGCTTTTTTGTCGCGATTAGCCATATCTATTCAACCTCGGAATAATCAGCGTTCAACAAATTACCCCAGTCGGTTCTTTCCTGCATTTTCTCTTTTACCTCTACAGGAACAAAATCGTTTTCAAGACGAATCTGCCAGCCGCCGCCAAGTGCCTTATAGAGGCTGATAAAGCTGGTTGCTATTTTCCCCTGAAGCTGGGCGTATTGATCCTGTTTCTGGGTTAAAGCTCTGGTGGAGTCAAGTACCCGCTGGTAATCCGAATACCCCTCCTCATACTGGAGCAGAGAAAGCTCCATTGATCTCTTGGAGCTTTCTACACCCTGGCTGACATACTCTGCCTCCTTCCTGGCATAGACAATTCCGGACATACTGTCTTCAACTTCCCGGGCTGCATTAAGTACAACATCCTGATAGATGGTTATGAGCTGTTCCAGTCTCGCATCCTGTATCCGTACCTGGTTCTTAATTCGCCCGTAGTTAAAGAGATTCCACTTAAAAGCCGGGCCAAAAGAGTAGCTGAAACTGTTGGCATCAAAAATATCTCCCAGGCTGTTTCCTGCGATGTCACTGGCACTCCAGCCAAGGGAACCAAAGAGGGTAAAGCTCGGATACAATTCAGTCAAAGCAACACCTACCAGAGCACTCTGGGCCGCAGTCTGCATTTCTGCACGGCGAATATCAGGGCGTCGACGAAGAAGATCTGCCGGAATACCTACTGCTATATCTGAGTTGACTGTCGGTATGTTACCGGTTCCATCCAGAAAGCCCTGGAGATCGTCAGGGAGCATTCCCAGGAGTATGGCAAGCGCGTTGCGACTTTGTTGCAGTGAACTCTGCAGGTTTGGGATTGTTGCAAGAGTGGCACTTAATAGAGTTTTTGCCTGGTAAACATCAAGCTCTGTTACGATCCCGGCTTCAAACTGATGCATCACCAGCTTCAGGCCATCCTCCTGGAGTGAGCTGTTTTTTTTCGCCAGACGAATACGCTCTTCCAGGGTGCGAATAGTGGTGTATGTGCGGGCTGCTTCGGCGGTGAGGCTGACAAGAACAGTATCGTAATCATAAACAGTTGCCAGAAGATTAGCATCAGCCGATTCAATAGAGCGGCGAAATTTCCCCCAGAAGTCCATTTCCCAACCAACATCAAAACCAATGGAAGCTGCAGTGTAATAACGATCGGCTGCCGGTCCGGTGGTACCGATAGTCATTATATCACCATTCATCTCCTGAACCTGAGGGTAGATATTGCCCTTAACCAACCCAAGCTGGGCACGGGCTTCAAGAATACGCAAGCCCGCGGTACGAAGAGACAGGTTCTGGCTATAGGCGGTCTGAACAAGTTTGTCGAGAACGGGGTCATCAAACAGTTTCCACCACTCAATATTCTCCTTTTCCGACAGCCCGTCAAAGACTGCGTTTCCATCTTTATTCCAGCTTTCAGGAAGCCTGGCTTCAGGAGACTCAAAATCAGGCCCCAGCATGGCGCAACCACCAAAAGACAAAGATAAAAATAGAAGAATAAAATGTATCCCGAGTTGAGAAAAATTCATTGTTATCAGCTACCCCCTTCCAGTTCAGCCTTTTCTCGATCAACCTCATCAAGCCATGCCATAAACAAGGTGTACATGATGGCAAGAACAACAGCCCCGACAAAAAGACCGATAATTCCAAACATCATCATACCACCCAGGGCGCCGAGAAGAATAACCAGCATGGGAATATCAACACCCCGCCCCATAAGCATGGGCTTTAAAAACCCATCACTTGCACTGACAAAAAGAGCCCAGACAAGAAAGATAACAGCAGGTGTGGTTTCAGCGACAGAAAAGACATAGGCAGCAACAGGTCCGAGAACCAGAATCGGCGGCAACTGACTGACGGCACAGACCAGTACCAGTGCAGCCCAAAATCCGGCAGCGGGTACTCCGACCACAATCATACCGACAGCAGAGAGAATTGCCTGAATTACAGCCACACCAACAACTCCCTGCATCACTCCACGGATAGTGGCCGTAGCCAGGGCTGTAATCTCAGCGCCTTTTTCCCCTGCAACACGGGTAATGATTTTCTCTGCAACAGCTGCGCTTTTTTCGGCTTTTGCCAGGAAAACACCGGAAATAGCAGTTGATATAATGACCATGAAAACCCCTATAACTCCACCGCCGACGGAGCCAAGAAGTGATCCGGCTGCTGCTTTAATCTCCGGGCCAAACTGTTTCAGGGCCGCTTCAAGGTTTGATGAGAAGAGCTGCCAGGCCTGATGTACACTGCTCCCAACAAGAGGCCAGTCGGCAATTTTTTCAGGTGGTGGTGGAATGACAAGTGTTTTATTCTGCATCTGCTCAGCCAGACCCTGTACCGCTTCAACCGATGACATAACAAGAAATACTGAGGGGATAATGAGTGCAGAAATAATTACAAGCACAAACAGCACTGCAGCAAGCGACTTTCGTCCGCCTAGCATTTTGGCAACCCTGGCAATAAAAGGCTCGACTGCAACTGCCAGAATCATTCCCCAGATAACCGGAATCATAAATGGCTTTATAATTTGAAAGGTCCATACAACAATGATCCCCAGGATCGATACCTTAATAGCAGCCTCAATTACATTCTTTGTAAATATTTTACTGCTGTCCATTACTTCCATGATATCACCGTTTTTCATCAGGATTTCTGCGATTAGTCACAGAAGAGAATCTATTCATTTTTTTCCGGAGTTAGTTTATCTTTCAAGTCACTGAAAAATCCTTTGGTGACCTCTTCAATTTTTTCCGTTATTTTTTTCTCAAGAGCGTTCTCCAGGCTGCCGGCTATAATTTGTCCCACGATGACTGTCCCTATCTCACCCGGAGTAAGACCTGCCTCCCTGCCAAGATCTTGTTTCTCAATATCAGGTATGACCACGGTTTCAGATGGTTCACCTTCCACACCGACCTGGACAGTTACTCCGGTAATAGCAAGACGACCGAAAGCAATACGAGTTGGTTCACCTTTCTGCCCAGATTTAGTCTCGGACTGTTGTTCAACTGCCTTTTTATCCGCTTTTGCACTGTTATTTTCCATATTTTCCATCAGTGCCTGCAGGTTGGAACTTCCGTCATCATTCACCTCAAGCAGTACAACAGGACTCTTAATATCAAGTTCATCAATAATGAGGGGTTGTTTTCCTATAGAGCCGAGATTTATGCCCAGCTTTATCATATCCATCTGGAAGGCATTCCCTGCAGAATATCCTGCAGGATTTGCAATGGTAAGTCCGGTAATCGTGCCGCTGCCACTTTTGAGTATAATCTGCACTGCCTCGACAGTTACCGGTGTACCCAGCAATTCTGAGCCTACCCCTTCTATTGAACCTTTGACAATTGTATCGAGGTTGCCGACCAGTACAAATACAAGGGCAATACCAAGAACAACAAGAGCACCTGCCGATATCAGTAGTTTTTTCATTTTTTCCTTTAAGTGTTTTTAAAATTATCTATCAGTGATGTGAAGGTTACTGCTCAGCAGAATCACGCATATATCAAGGGATCAAAAATAGTGGCAGGAAATGACCCGACAATTGCGAGGTTACCAGGCCTTATGGAAGTAGCGGTTCAGATCAAAGAGACCTGAATGAACCGGTTGCTCCTTATTGAATCGATCCTGGAACCAGTCATAATGGGCCCAAAAATCTTTATCCGCTCGATTGATAAAATACTTGTCTAAGCGCTGCCGTCCTGCAAACAAACCAATTTTGTCTATATTGACAAGAATATCGAAAAAATCCGGCAGGTCGTCTTGATGAATATCAAGAAGGAAGTTGGGGTAGGAGCCATGGAACCCCTCGATAAAATCTGCCTGGTCTTTCTCCGGCCTCATGCTCTTTTTTTCATCGAACATAAAGCTCACATTGTCATGCCAGCGGTTGATAATCATAGAAATCACAATATCTTCACCATTGTTACCGCGAACACGGATATAAACTATATTGGCATTAAAATCATTCACCAGTGAGAAAAAGCTGGTTCCCGGTTTTGATACAGCCCTGAAGGCCTGCATGTAATCGTCCGGAGTCTCATATTTATCCGGCAGGGGCGGATACTTTTCATCGGCTGACAGGTAGTTAACTGGATCAAAATCGATGCCTGTCTCGGCAAGGATATGATTTTTGACCAGGTATTCTATAAATCCCTGCCTGGGTACATCTGTGTTAAAAGCTATTTTTCCTGGCATTCCGGCATCATAGTAACGGATATTTTTTGGCTTTACGCCTTTATACCAGGATTCAATCATCTCCCCACGCCCCTCTGCAGGCATGAAGCCAAGAAAATAACTCTCTCCCTCCAGGCGCAATCCATCCATATAAAGACGAACAGCCAGTTGGTGCCCTACAGTGCCGTACACATCAAAACCGGCCACCAGCGCATAGTAGATCCGTTCAAATAGTGGATAATCTATAACCCACATGGTTCCGGGCAGATCTCCGAGAACTCCCTTGTGTACCGAAGCGCTGTCAAAGTGACGGTAAATGGTGAGCAGGGGAGCATCAGCCGCACTGTTTCCCTTCCAGATGGAATCATAACCCTGGCCCAGATAGTTATGGGACATATAGTATTCCTGTCTGGCCTTATAATATCTGTAGATAGCCTTGTGATACTTGTTACCGATTAGATCGCGTATCGGAAATTCACTGCCCTTTTCAATGGGCATAATAAGGTTATCTCTCTGCAGTTTAAGAAAACCAGGAAAACGAACACTCAGATCATGATCGGGATCCTGAAACATAACCCAGAAATGGTCATGGATAACATTCAGAGCAATTTGACCACGACAGACCGGACCCCGGATAAAGGTCATAATCACATAATGGGCATTATCGAGAAGGAACTGGTAGCGGGAACGCGGTGGGATCTGCTCAAAGGAGGCAAATGGGTTAGCACTTTCCACCGGATCATAGCCCCTCAGATGCGGCTCCTGCAGCCAGTCGGGCTCAATAAA
>DEIL01000221.1:511-9410 GCA_002352445.1 Desulfobulbaceae bacterium UBA2775 | reverse complement strand
CCCGGCGGAGTTGTGGAGCGCAGCAGCTCGTAAAATTCGTTGGTATCGGTACCGAATTTTATATGGGCCAGAAACAGGTGTTCGTAGAGATAGCGGGCAGTCATAGCGTATTTGGGATCCGGATTGTTGAGAAAACCCTCCCATTTACCGATCTCCCCAGCATCGGCTGCCATCGGTGTGGTCAACTTTTCCTGTTCGGCTACTGTCGGTCCTTTTGCACCCTGAGCCAGCCATCCTGCGATCAGCTCAAACTCCTCCTGCTTCAACGGCGGGAAGCCGAAAGGCATCCCGTTATTCGGGTGTTTGGTCAGATAGTCGTTCAATTCGATAGTGGTTGCAGAACAGGTCACATCCAGTGCTTCAGAATAATACTCCCCTTTGACCTCCGGGTTATTCATCTTATGGGATAGGATCTGGAGCATCAACGAGTTGTTGAAACCATCAGAGGCATTACTTTCAGTGACAGTATGGAAATCTTTTTGCCGCCATTCCTCTGTGGTCTGGGCATCAATAAACAACCGGGTCGGATCCATAGTGGTCAGCCGGGTGGCATTGTAGACCGCCTTCTTGCTTCCACCCCGGTCAACGCCCTCATATGAGTTCAGCTTGAGCTGGCAGGGGGAATTATAGCAGGAATGGCAGACTGCACAGCGTTTATCCAGGATCGGCTTAACCTCATGGAGATAATTGACAGGCCGGCTGGGAATTTGGACAGCGATCGGTTCGGGAGCCTTTTTGGCACAGCCGGCAAGAATCAGAATAAGAAAGAGGACAGGTAGTGAGTAGTTTCTCATGATGTTTTTCCCCGGGTTTAGTTCGCCATCAAGCTATATGATGTTTATGGGATTATCTTTTTTTCGTTCCCGTTTCTGAGAGAGAAAAGTACAGGTCATCTGCTCTCGCAGACAATAACACTGTGGGAACAAACTTGAATACAATTTTCTTTAGTCGCCTGCTGCTGTTTCGGGTTGATAATATCCAGAGACATTGAACGAGCTGTGTCCACGGCCAGATGCCATGTTCGCTCTTCCAACACCGGCAGCTCCATGGACAGGCTGTCTTCCGACATGTTAAACATAATATGCAGATCTTCTTCCTCCGATTCCACTCTACTCAAGGTGCAGGCAAGAACCCGGGATGAGAGGTCTGACCACTGCGGTTTATTTAATTTCAGACCATGCCAGGCAATGTCCTGCATCTTGGCGATATCAGTTATTGCACCACTGAGATATTGGCGCTGCATAAGGCAGGGGTGTCGTTTTCGCAGTTGGATCATACCTTTTGTAAAATAAAACATCTCCTGGTTTTTTTCCAAAAGGTTCCAGTCAAACCAGCTCAGTGCATTATCCTGGCAGTAGCAGTTATTATTGCCCCGCTGACTGCGAAGCACCTCATCTCCTGCAAGAATCATCGGTACACCCTGGCTGAGCATCAGTACAGCCATAAAGTTTTTGACCTGCTTCAGTCTGAGTGCGTTGACGTCCGGGTCATCGGTTGCGCCCTCCACACCGTAATTCCTGCTGTGGTTCTGGTTGTCACCGTCGCGGTTATCCTCACCGTTGGCCTGGTTATGTTTTTCATTATAGCTGACCAGGTCATACAGGGTAAAACCATCATGACAGGTGATAAAATTGACGGAGTTGGTCGTAAAACGTCCCGAACTCTGATAAAGATCGCTGGAGCCGGTAAGCCTGGTAGCAAGTTCAGCAACCTTCCCTGGATCACCCTTGATAAACTGCCGGACAAGATCACGATAACGTCCATTCCATTCCGCCCAGCGAAAACCGGGGAAATCGCCCACCAGGTAGAGTCCCCCGGCATCCCATGCCTCGGCAAAGAGACGGGTGTTGGCCAGGATATTGGAAAATTCAATATTCCACACTACCGGTGCATGGTACATAGGTGCACCATCTTCCCCCCGGGCCAGGATGGAGGCCAGGTCAAACCTGAAGCCGTCCACATGAAATTCTCTAACCCAGTACTCCAGGGATTCGATGATGAAACGGCCGACCAAAGGGTGGTTGCAATTCACAGTATTGCCACAGCCGCTGTAATTTTTATATAACCTCGGGTCATGTTCTTCCAGATGATAAAACCCTCGATTCATCAATCCCTTGAAGTTAATAGTCGGGCCATCCTCTCCGCCCTCTGCAGTATGATTATACACCACATCAAGGATAACACTGATTCCGGCCCTGTGTAATGCTTTGACCATATCACGAAATTCATCGCGATGGCTGCCGGACAGCGGATTCATACAGTAGCCCGGATGGGGACTGAAAAAGGAATGTGTAGCATAACCCCAGTAATTCTGCAGCCCAAGATCCCGTGCCTTATCCGGCAGATCCTGCTCATCAAAGGCCATAACCGGCAGGAGCTCCACAGCGGTCACCCCAAGATCCTGCAGATAGGGAACCTTTTCTATAATTCCTGAAAAGGTTCCAGGGTAGGTAACCCCGGAGGAAGGGTGACGGGTGAATCCTCCCACATGGAGTTCATAAATGATCTCCTTCTCCGGGGATTGGTTCAGAGGCTTATCTCCTTCCCAATGATAGCTGTTTCCAGGCAGGACCATTGCCCGCATGGATGTTGTGCTCTTCGCTTCCTTTGACTCACGAGTATACTTTCTCTGCCACATCACATCTGTAACTGCTCTCGCCCATGGATCGAGCAGTTCTATCGACGGATCAAACCGATAACCGGGGTCACCGTAAGCGGGGCCATCCACTTTCCATGTATAGGATATTTTTTCCTGGCCGGTCATCCCCTCAACAAACACATGCCAGAAGAAAAAGTTCCTGTTCGCTACCGGATCAAGATCAATAATCTGAAAAGGGCTTATGGAGTCAGGTTTCTCGTAGAGAAGGAGTTGAACTGCTGTTGCATGCCGGGAGAAAATGGAGAAATTAGTACCGTCCTCACCGGCAGTGGCACCCGGGGGATTACGATGTCCGATCGAAACTGAATAGGGTTTCATATGGTAGTGCTCTCAACAGAGCAATCAATTTTCTTTGAATTTTTAAATAGATGGTTTAATAAAACCTGTTTTGCAGGATGGAGTCGTAAAAAACTTCATATCCGAGGAGCATAAATTATCTATCATTCCGGCGCACTGGAATACGTCGAAATGATAAAAAATTTATAGCAACGAAGTAGGTAAACGAGCCTGCGAGACTCCGGATGAAGAGTTTTTACGATTCCATCAAAAAAGATTTGCAGCCATCGCGTTGGCCTCATCCTGAATACGTGCCAGATGCGCCTCATCGATGAAACTTTCCGCATAGATCTTGTAGATATCTTCAGTACCGGAGGGGCGCAGGGCGAACCATCCGTTCTCAGCCACAACTTTCAAACCGCCGATGGGTGCATCATTTCCGGGGGCATTGGTCAGGATCGCCTTGATGGGTTCACCACCAAGCATCTCTTCCTTAACATCCTCTGCTGCCAGATTTTTTAATATTTCCTTCTGTTCAATTGATGCCGGAGAATCTATACGTGCATAAATAGGCGCACCGAATGTATCCGTAAGTTCCTTATAATGTTCTCCGGGATCACGTCCGGTTTTTGCGGTAATCTCGGCAGCGAGCAGATTGAGGATAATCCCGTCCTTATCAGTGCTCCAGACTGTTCCGTCCATGCGCAGAAAACTGGCCCCTGCGCTCTCTTCACCGCCGAAAAAGATTGTGCCGTGAAACAACCCGTCCACAAACCACTTAAACCCCACCGGGACCTCCAGCACCTTCCTGTCCAGACTGGCTGCCACCCGGTCAATGATAGAGCTGCTGACCAGAGTTTTGCCGATGGCCAGATCCTTTCTCCACAGGGAACGGTTTTCTGAAAGGTAGGCAATAGCCACACTGAGATAGTGGTTGGGGTTCATCAACCCCATGCTCTTAGTGACTATCCCGTGGCGGTCAAAGTCGGTATCATTGCCAAAGGCAATTTCAAAATCCTCTTTCAGCGCCACCAGCCCGGCCATGGCAAAGGGTGAGGAGCAGTCCATCCGGATTTTACCGTCTTTATCGACGTGCATAAAGGAAAAAGTCGAGTCAAGATTATCGTGAAAAACCTCCATATTAAGACCATACCGTTTTTTGATGGCCCTGTAGTATAACAAACCTGATCCACCCATGGCGTCGGCACCGATACGAATATTGGACCGGGCTATAATATCCATATCAACCACATTACTCAGATCCTCCACATAGGGGGTCAGATAGTCATAATAATGGACGGTTGCACTGTTCAACGCATCTTCAAGTTCCAGCACCTGCACCTTGCTGAGATTGTCTTCAAGGATCGCATTGGCACGGGCCTCAATCACATCAGTCACATCCGTATCCGCAGGTCCCCCGTGGGGGGGATTGTACTTAAAACCACCATCTGTTGGCGGGTTGTGGGAGGGAGTAATCACGATGCCGTCACATTGTTTATCTCCACTCCGGTTATGGGTAAGAATGGCATGGGAGATAACCGGCGTGGGTGTATAGTCAAAATCTGCAGCGATACAGACATCCACCTTATTGGCGGCCAGCACCTGCAGGGCGGTGAGCTGAGCCGGCCAGGAAAGGGCGTGGGTATCCATGCCCATAAATAGCGTTCCCTGGATGCCCGCCTCCCTGCGATAGTCACAGACAGCCTGGGTAACAGCCAGAATATGATTTTCATTAAAACTGCGAAGCAGAGAATTACCCCGGTGGCCTGAAGTGCCGAAGGCGACACGCTCAATCTGCTGTGCTGCATCAGGCTGCAGGGTATAATAGGCAGAAATGAGTTCTGCGACATTCACCAGCATAGATTGGGGGGCAGGCTTTCCTGCCAATGGATGGATACTCATGATCTCCTCCTCTACTTCCGGCCCAAAATAACTGGGTCCATTACGTTTATCTGTTATTGACCACTTGCGACGGCATCACGTGCCAGGCCAGAAATGCCCTGCCAGTCTTCCTGCTCTAAACTATCTCTGGGAACAATCCAGGATCCACCAACGCAGGATACATTGTCGAGGGCCAGGTAGCCATTGAAATTTTTCTGGGAAATGCCTCCGGTGGGACAAAATGTGACATGGGGAAAAGGGCCTCCGATAGATCTAAGCATTCTAAAATTTCGATTTATTCGGGTTAGCTGTTAGCTGCTAAAAGATATTTTCTCCCTACCTCAGGGTGCCCAGTAAATACTTAATGGAGTAGATTGCTGCCTCAGAACAAAACGGATGGGCATTTCCTCCACCAACCCTTCAGCCATCGCTGTTTCCAAAACATTTTTTTTGTCCTCACCAACAATATGTAAAAAAAGGTGCCTGGAATCAAGTATTACAGGCAGGGTCAGGCTCATTCGTTCATGGAGGGGCATTAATGGAGCAAGCCCCATGCAGCTGCGACCGGAATTCGTGTCCGTTGCAGCTGCAAGTTTTTCGGCACCGGGGAACAGGGATGCAGTATGACCATCTCCCCCCATACCAAGGATCAACACATCAAAGGGTCGGGGAATTTTTTGAAGATTTCGCTCACATTCCACCTCCCCTTCACTCGCAGTTGAAGCCCCATTTTTCATGCCGATAAAACTAGCGGCGGCAGCCTTATCCTTGAGCAAACGACTTCGAACCAGCAGTTCATTGGAGTCACCCTCAGTCGGTTCTACCCAGCGCTCATCCACCAGGGAGATAACAACATCCTGCCAGGAAATATCTATCCCTGACAGCTGTTCAAACAACGCAACAGGAGTAGACCCTCCTGAAACAACAAGACTTGCCCGACCGTTAGCAGTAATCGCATCAGTCAGCAACTCTCCAACCAAATCCGCCAACCTGACAACCAGCTTCCTTCTATCAGGAAAATCATTAAAAGTTACATTCATAATTCACAATTCATAATTAATAATGGTCACTCCTCCCACGCCCGCTCATCCCGAGCCAACAGCGCCACCGATGCAACCGGCCCCCAGCTACAGACCGGGTACAATTTCGGCTCTTCTCTACAGCAATCCCAACCATCCTGGATGGAATCGATCCAGATCCAGCAACGTTCAACTTCGTCACGATGGATAAACAGCGCCCGGTTGCCGGGCAAATCCGATAATACGGGTATCATCATGAAGCGTGCCGACCTTATCCAACTGGTAAAGTGAGGGAATCAATTTAAGCCGGGAAAGGTCGCCCAGCACACCAAAAAAATCGTGAAATCACATGCCTGATTTTCATTTCTCATATACTTCTATCCGCTTAAGCTGATTTTCCCGGACTAAACAGAACGCCGTCCTCAGGCAGTCGCTGCCATTTTAATTCAACGGGAAAAGGCTTCACATCCCAGATTTTTCTGCTGTAGTCCATTATTGAACGATCCGATGAAAACTTGCCCATACGCACTGCGTTAAGAATAGACATCCTGGTCCAGTTTTGCTTATCCTGGAAAGCGATACCGACAAGATCCTGGCAGTCGACATAGGCCCGGTAGTCAGCAAAAACCGTATACTGGTCATCGTAGAGCAGTGAATCGACAATGGGACGGAACAGTTCACGGTCACCATGGGAGAAATGGCCCGATGCAATCAGGTCAATTGCACCTTTAAGTTCAGGGTCACTTTGATAGTAGTCTCGGGGCTTATACCCAGAGCTCTGCAGTGCCATGACTTCTTCGACAGTAAGGCCAAACAGGAAGAAGTTTTCAGCCCCCACCTCTTCCCGAATCTCCACATTGGCCCCATCCAGAGTACCGATGGTCAAAGCACCGTTCATGGAAAACTTCATATTGCCGGTCCCCGAAGCCTCCTTACCGGCCTGTGAAATCTGCTCGGACAGGTCGGTCATCGGGTACACAGCATGTCCGATCTTAACGTTATAGTTGGGAATAAAAAAGATCTTCAATCGATCACGCAGATCGGGATCATTGTTTACTACCCGGGCAACAGAAGTGATCAATTTAATCATCCGCTTGGCCATAAAATAACTGGGCGCCGCTTTTCCGCCAAAGATAAAGAGGCGCGGCGTAATCTCAATATCCGGATTAGCCTTGATCCGGTTGTAAAGAGTTATGATATGAAGCACATTGAGGTGCTGGCGTTTATATTCGTGGATTCTTTTAACCTGGACGTCGTACATTGCCTTTGGGTCAACCTTCAGATCCAGTACCTTCAAGATCTGGTTGGAAAAATCCCGCTTATTGTCCTCCTTAACTTTCAGCCAGGCATCCTGGAATGAGGAATCATCCGCCAATTTTTCCAGTTGTTTAAGCTCATCAAGACTGGTGAGCCATTTCTCGCCAATGGCTTCTGTGATCAATCCGGTCAGGCGGGGGTTGCTCACCGCAATCCAGCGTCTGGGGGTAACCCCGTTAGTGACATTACGGATCTTGCCGGGATACATGTCGTTAAAATCTGCAAGGGTATGCTTGCGCAGCAGGTCGGTATGCATGGCTGCCACCCCGTTAATAGCCTTGGAACCTACGCAGGCCAGATTTGCCATCCGTACATAGCGGGGCCCGGATTCATCAATGATTGACATTCGGATTAATCGCTGGTCATCACCGGGGTATTTCAAGCGAACCTCGTCCATAAAGCGGCTATTAATCTCAAAGATTATTTCCAGATGTCTGGGCAATAGATTACCAAACATATCGATCTGCCACTTTTCCATAGCCTCAGGAAGCAAGGTGTGGTTTGTGTAGCACAGAGTTTTACAGGTAATATCCCAGGCCTTGTCCCAGTCGTAGAGATGAACATCCATCAACAGCCGCATCAGCTCGGGAACAGCCACAGCTGGATGAGTATCATTAAGCTGGCCCTGGAAGTCCTCAAAGAAATTATCCAGGTTATCATGGATAAAGAGGTGGATACGGATCATATCCTGCAGAGAACAGGAGACGAAAAAAAACTGCTGTTCCAGCCGCAGCTGTTTTCCCTGGAACTGTTCATCGTTTGGATAAAGCACCTTGGAGATGGTTTCAGCACTGATTTTATCTTCCACTGCACCATAGTAGTCACCGGTATTGAATTCTTCAAAGTCAAAGGAGGTATGGGCCTCTGCGCTCCACAGCCTGAGTAGATTAACGTTATTTACCTTAAAACCGGGAACCGGGGTATCGTAGGGGATACCGGTAATCCCCCGAGCCGGAATCCAGCGTATCCGCCGATTGCCACGCTCTCCATGGTACACTTCAGTGTGGCCGCCGAAACCAACATCACAGGCCATATCCGGATTTTTAATTTCCCAGGGATTGCCCGGATGCAGCCAGCGGTCGCTGATCTCCTTTTGCCAGCCGTCAACTATCTCCTGGTCAAACATGCCGTATTCGTAGCGGATGCCATAACCGATGGCAGGTACCTGCAACGAGGAGAGCGAATCCAGATAACAGGCTGCCAGTCTCCCCAGTCCACCATTGCCAAGACCCGGCTCCTCTTCATGGTCGATAAGCTCCTTCAGATCCAGGCCACTTTCCTCTGCGGCCTTCGCAAAATCATCATAGAGGCCAAGATTCACCAAATTGTTATGCAGATGCGGCCCCATCAGGAATTCTGCCGACAGGTAGCAGACAATTTTCGAATCCCTATCCAATATAGCCTCCACCGAGTTGACAAACAGATGCTGCATTCGATCACGGAGGGTATAGGCAACAGCCAGATAGTAATCATTCAAGCTCGCCGTCCTGGTGGTACACCCTTGCTTGTAAAAAAGATTATAGGCAAAAGCACGTTTGAGTTTATTGATATCTTCTCTCTTTTTATCGTTTGTCTGTTTTGCTGGACTCATCAAGGTCTCCTTATGGAATGTTGCTTACCCTGGCAAATTGATTGGGAGGGCGGAAGTTTGTCTCCTAATGCATGATTAAACATGATGGAATCGTAAAAAGGTCGATTACCGCTATAGATGGCTAAGTTAAAAAGTCTGATATACAAGGCGCAGTGT
>DEIL01000221.1:0-462 GCA_002352445.1 Desulfobulbaceae bacterium UBA2775 | reverse complement strand
ATTAAAAACCTGCAACGCCGTAGATCGGACTTTTTACGACGCCATCAAACATCATTATTTGTAAGTTATAATAGTAATAGTCATTTACTCCAAAATATATACCCCTAACCCCGATTAACGGGAAAAAAAGCAGAGCATCTACACCCACCAGAATGAAGGGGATAAGTACCTTGGCTGTATATTTAACCACTTAATTCCAAAATACATTCCTCAGTTTCTTGTTTTTTATGACAGGCTTTCTGGAGTAAGGTACTAAAAGATGTAAAAAAGGGTGTACGCTAAAAACGCCGGGAAACAGCTTTTAGGCTCACGTGGTTATCTTTGCCCGAACAGGCTGTATATACAATTTTCCAGTTTAAAATGTATTGCAGGATTCGAAAGTTAGTTCTAACATCAAATATGATGAACTCGTAAAAAGGTCACTCGAAGTCTACGCTTATCGGAAGTTCCAGATGGCTAAGT
>DEIL01000231.1:18911-19402 GCA_002352445.1 Desulfobulbaceae bacterium UBA2775 | reverse complement strand
TATCGAAGACCGACCCAGGAAATTTCAAGATTTATGCCATCCTTCCATCGGTATACGTCTTAATATAGAGGGAGATGTTTTGTGGAGTTTGATGCATTTCATCTGACCGGCATCTGACCAAACAAAAACAGCCACCCAGTCAAAGTGACTGAGTGGCTGATAATATTGGTACGCCCGGCAGGATTCGAACCGGCGACCTAAGGATTAGAGGTCCGTTGCTCTATCCAGCTGAGCTACGAGCGCATTTGTATTGATTATAGGTAGTTATATATTATATAGATTTATCTTTCTTTGTGTAAGCCATGTATAGCTAATTGTGCCCATCAAGTGATTTAAGATACTCATTCTGCCTTTGAGAGGTAAGTTTAGAACCTGATCGCCACCCTTTTATGTATTCCTGTCAAAACTATATTTCTTATAGCGGTTCGTCTAAAATCGTGGAAAACTTTTACACCAATTCCCACATTGCCGCAAGCTTTCTTCCATGTTCT
>DEIL01000231.1:15951-18782 GCA_002352445.1 Desulfobulbaceae bacterium UBA2775 | reverse complement strand
TTACTGAAAAGCCTTCTGCTTCAAGAGTTGAGATGCCTTGTTTTCTGTTGCTTTTTGCAGTAGATCGAGCATTTCAGCAGGGTCTTCAGTACGAATGATTGATTGTTGATATGGATTTTTTAAAAACCCTTCCTTATCGGCTGTGTCCAGCATGAGCTCAAGTGGCGCATAGAATCCGTTAACGTCAAGCAATCCGCATGGTTTAGCATGAAAACCCATCTGTCCCAGGGTGTATACTTCAAAAAACTCCTCAAACGTGCCAATCCCTCCCGGCAATGCTACAAAACCATCCGAAAGTTGAACCATGAGATTTTTTCTTTCATGCATTGTGGGTAAAACGTAGAGTTTCGTCAAACCTTGATGAAAATTTTCTTTATCTTTTAATGCTTGAACTGTCACTCCCAGAACTTTCCCGCCGGCAGCTAATGCGCTGTTTGCAAGCTGGTTCATAAGCCCGGTACAGGAACCTCCATAGACACAAGTCAGCCCCCGTGCGGCAAGTTCGCGACCCATCGCGTCAGCAGCTTCCATATATGCTGGATGATTGCCGATGCTTGATCCTAGAAAGACGCAAATTGAATTCATGAAACTCCTTTGTTCAATTGTTGCTGGTCTGCAATGATGTTGAGGCGCGCTTGTGTTCAAAAGCCTAGAATTTCCCTTGCTTCATCAAGGGTCGCTACAGGCCGCTCAAGTTCTCTTGCAATGCGCACCATTCTCGCCACCATTTGGCCATTGGATTTCGCCAGTTCACCTCTGCGATAATAAATATTGTCTTCAATGCCTACTCGGATATGGCCGCCCATGGTTATGGCCTGGGTGGTCAGTGGTAACTGGTAGCGGCCAAGAGCGGCAACTGACCAGCTCTGATTCCTTTCCAGCCTGTCGACAAGCATTACCAGATTCCTTGCAGTTGCAGCCATGCCACCCGGCACTCCCAGGACAAAGTCGATATGAAAACGTTTTGGGATGATGTTTTCAGCAAGGAAACGATTAACACTCTCCAGCATCCCGTAGTCAAAGATTTCAAGTTCCGGAATAATACCATGTTTTCGGATCCGGTGGGCAATGGTGGTTATGGTTTCTTCACTGTTTTCGTAGATTTCTGCGCCAAAGTTCATCGTCCCCATGGACAAGGTGGCCATTTCAGGCTTGAGAGTCAGGGGTTCACATCGTCTGGCCAGCGGGGTACCCACAGCGCCTCCTGTGGAATATTGTAAAATACATTTACAACGGTTGTGGATCTGCTCGCTTGCCTCTCGAAAAACATCCAGACTCTGGGTCGGATTGCCCTCTTTGTCGCGTACATGCAGATGAATGATGGTGGCTCCGGCATTTACGGCCTCTTCTGCTGCTATACCGATTTCCACCGGAGTAATTGGCAAAGGAGGATATATTGCCCGGTTCAGCTCTGCTCCCACCAGGGCGCAGGAGATTATTAATGGATCAGTCATTATGTTCTACCCTCTGTTTATCTTTTGGGGTGACGCAAGTTCCTGTGGCACGGCAGACCAGAACAGGTTCTTTGAGCAGATCGGCAGCACTCTCGCCTGCTTCAATGTTCGGGGTGATCACCCGGTATGCCTCAAATTCCATCTTTCGTGAACTCTTCCCTGCTGATATAAGATGACCTCGGGCCTCTATAAAATCGCCTGCATATACCGGGGCGAGGAATTCCACCATATCGTAGGCGCGAAACAGCCCTTCATCACCATCATAACGAACCAGCAGTTCGGTGGCCAGATCGCCAAACAGGCTGAGCATTTTTGCTCCATCAACGAGATCACCGGCATAATGTGCATCATGTGAACTCATCCGTAACCGGATAAGCGCTTCTTCAATATATTTCATTCTACTCTCCTGTAATTTTGATAATTTTGTGAAAAGCTTAATTTCATCTCTTTTTCGTCATTCCCGCCTGCGCGGGAATGACGGAGCAGGGGACTGTTTACCAATTTACACCGGTTTTTCGTTCAACAAGTGTGGTGGCGATAAAAGCAGCGACCTGGGAGGGCAAGGTGCCGGGACCAAAACCAGCATCATAGCCAAGCTCAATGGCCAGATCGTTACTTATTCGGGCACCACCGGCGACAAGCAGGAATCTATGTCGCAGATCCTCTGCCTCCAGCAACTCGACCAGTTCGGTAAAATTGCGGATATGTACATCTTTTTGAGTAACGGTTTGAGAAACGAGGATCACGTCCGCCTGTTTCTCAACTGCCTGAGCCATCAGCTCTTCACAGCTTACCTGTGCTCCCAGATTATATGCCTTTATTTCGGTATACCGTTCCAGACCATAATTCTGGTTATATCCTTTCATGTTCATAATCGCATCAATACCTACGGTATGGGCATCAGTGCCGATGGACGCACCCACAACTGACAGCTTCTTATTGAGTTTTTTTTGTATAAGTTCATTTACCTGATAGAAGTCAAGTTCTGTAACATTCACTTCTGTTGCTTGTACCCTGGAATAGTCCAGTTCTGGAATGCTGCTGGCATAGATGATAAAATAGGTGAAATTCTCACCAATTGTTTTGGCACAGCTGACAGAAATATTGGTGAAGTTGAGGCGTTCTACATACAGCTCGGCTGCTTTTCTGGCCCTTGCTCCATTTGCTATCGGCAGGGTGAATGCAAGTTGAACTCTGCCGTCACCAAGGGTATCACCATAGGGTTTGATCATCGACTCAGTCATTGATCGCTCCATCTTCTTCAAGTTTATCCAGCATCGGGTTGGAATAGTAAGGATCTTTTCTGAAAACCCCGTCCAGCCCTTTTCCACCGGTTTCATATCGCTCGATATCTGCAAATTTTCCTTGAGAAATCGC
>DEIL01000231.1:0-15846 GCA_002352445.1 Desulfobulbaceae bacterium UBA2775 | reverse complement strand
GCGGAAAGGGATTGATATCTGTCCTGCATAAGCGGGGTGTGGATCGCCTCTGTCAGGATTCCTGCTAAGTGTATTCCCTGTCCCGTAGATACCGAGGCCAGGTTGAACATGGTATCCATGCTATGTGAGAAAAATATATCGGTACTTTTATATTTGGTTGGCGGCATATATTTGAGCGGTGCTTTGGGGAAAAGCTGCCGGGCCAGCTGAGCGTGGGCCAGCTCATAGAGAAAGCCGTTTTTGATCTCCGGGTTAATCTCAAAAGCGTGGCCGAGTCCGAGCAGATCATCAGTGAGATTTGAGTTTTTACCCATGGCCTCATTGATGAGCTGTGAGGCGGTCACGGTGTAGGCGTTGTCGATGGCATCTGAGGTGGTAAGGTAGTTATCTTCGCCTGTATTGATAATGATTTTGGCCCGGGCGCAGATTAATCTTGAGAAATGCTGGTCGATAAAGGTGCGCTTCATATTGATATCACGAAAAAGAATGCCGTACATGGAATCATTGAGCAGCATGTCCAGATCTTCCAAAGCCGCACAGGCGGCAATCTCTGCCATGCAGAGACCGGAGGCGTAGTTGACCAGCCGGATATATCGGCCATTTTCTTTACTGGACTCATCAAGAGCCCTGCGCATGATCCTGAAATTTTCCTGAGTGGCGAAGGTACCACCGAACCCTTCAGTAGTTGCGCCGTAGGGGACGTAATCGAGTAACGATTGGGCTGTGGATCTGATCACGGCAACAATATCCGCCCCTGATCCGGCTGCGGCCTCGGCCTGAGTCCGGTCTTCATAGATATTACCGGTGGCAACGATCATATATTTCCAGGGCTGTTCGGCGACCGGGGTGACCCGCTGTTTTCTTTGTTTACGTTGTTTTGAAGAATCAAGTTTGTCAATGGCCCCTTTTACCAGTTTCTGTTCCTTTTCAGTAATGGCAGCTCTGGAGTGTGAATATCTTTCACTGAATTTGATATGACCCTGTTCGAGAAGTTCAGCTGTTATCTGAGGGCTGCGGGCGGATTCCAGTGTGGCTGCTGCAAAGTGATGGGAAACGCCGGAATCGAGCAGGCTCTTTTCCTGCAGCATCCTAACCAGTTTATTCGGCAGGGGCGTATCGTTCTTATCAACTCCGTCCACCCCGTATAACCTGAGAACGGTACGTTCTACAGAAACAGTCGAGTATTGACTGATCATAGTGTTGATCTCATCAGCTACCTTTTTTGCATACTCTTTGACTCGTTTAATCTGTTGATGATCAAGTTCAATGTGGGGCATATTCTTACCTGTTATGAAGATGTGGTTCCGGCCAGATGTTTTCTTATTGCCTCTTTAATATCCCGGGGCAGATCAAATAGAAGCGCTGTCTCTAGAGGAGCACGATTGGTTCTGATTTTTTCCTGTTCTCTGTCGGTTATCGGTATAAGTTTGTATGGCATGAAATTTCGGAGGGATTGCAGGTTACTACCGCTTTTTGCCAGTAGAAGTGGATCCGGATCCTCCATTCTAAAGAGGGTAATGTTTTCGATATCAAGAATCTCAGGGTAGTGGGTGGTGCACAAAAACAGTTTATCCGCACCGGCCATGGATCGAATCAAAATCTTTGACAGTATGACACCGTTGGCCGGGTCGGTGGAGAGGAACAGTTCATCTGAGAGGATATATGCTCCTTCTTCCATCTGTTTTGCAAAAAAAGCAAGTTCCTCACCATAGGTCGAGCTGTTGGTGCGGACATCCCCCGGTGATTTCAGCATAAGGGCAACTTGTTTTGGATAGTGCAGTACTGCCTTTCGGGCGGGAAGCGGTAATCCCAGTTGCACCAGGGTAAGAAGAAAGTAGAGTGTTTTGAGTACCGTGGTCTTTCCGCTCATGTTTGCCCCGTAAAGTACGGTGGCACCTTTCTCGATGTCCAGATCAAGCGGAATGCATTTCTCCTCTTTTCTCACCTTCAGCCCGTAGAGGTATGAATCCTTGAGATGACAACCATACCCACTGGTAAATTCAGGAAGGCAGAGACTCTTTCTCTCTTTCACTCCAAGAAGTACATAGAACCAGGTTCTCTTAACTCTTTTCCGGTAGTAATTTCGAAAACTGTGTCCAAGGGGGGAGCATTCACCGTTAAGCTGTTTCAGCTGTTTTTGCATCAAGGTATCGAAATGTGCACTCAACTCATTCTTTTTACTCTGTAACCGATTGATATCCAAGGTTATGTTGTAGTCAATAAGCCATATATCATTACGTTTTTCAATGGTAAGAAGATCGCAGTCATTGATACTCGTCACCTGTTCTTTGCCAAGAGCAAGTTCTTTTGGCCAGGGATATGTCATCTTCAATCCGGTGCACTCAAAAATCTGCTGTTCAAACTCTTTTACTGCCTCTTCAAGCTCCTTATCCGATTCAGTTAGAGCAGTCTTAGTCTTTTTTGCCTCCTTGTTTACCCGTATGGTGGAAAATGATTTCTCCGTATACTCTTCAAGGACCAGGAGAAGTTGATCACGGTCTAGACTGGATTCCGGGTCTAAAGGGCAGGATTCCTCGAGGGAGCGGAGAATCGAATCATTGTTCAGGAAATTACCCAGTTCAAAGAGGTGGTATTGTTCAAGTTGCCCTCTTTCTACAAGCGTCAGCAGGTGTTCAAGAGGTGGCAGAGTTGAGCTTTGTTCAAGGATCTTGTCCAGCTTTCCGGGTTGAAGTTTTTGCTCAAGCCCTGCCAATTCTGCATAATGACTTACTGCCCCATTTTCATCCATAGGTCGGAGGATAACGGAGGAGAGAAGGGGCTGGTTCTGCACAAAAAGAGAGAGGAATAGCTCATAATCAAGCTCATCGTAGAGTTCATTTCTATGTTTGCGCAGGATTTCAACCTTCATAAGGTATCCCTCTGACCCGAATAAATCGGTATTTTTTAAAATGCTTGGATAAGTACTTTGGTGGTTTTTGTAACCATATGATTTCAAAATACATTTCTAGGTTTTACTATTTATGACAGCTTTTCTGCAGTAAGGTTCTAAAAAGATTTCTAGCTAAAACCTCGGGGGGCAGTAGAGATAGGTCGAAGTCTGTTTCCTGCTTGATAAAAATTGTTTTGACAGGGACAGGATGAAAGAGAACAATTTTTGGTTTAAACTCTATTCCCTGGTGGTGTGAAGTTGGAATATTGAGGTAGAGAGTAAAGTTATCAAGAATCACCTGCAGTTCTGAAAAGGGTGCGAGAAATTCATACAGGGAACGGGTTAGAGCACCTTTCAGGTAGAGAAAACATTTTGTCCGGGATATGGCTTCACACTGTTTCCTGAGTTTCCTGTCTCTGGAAATGATGGCCTCTCCCTGGTATACCGGTCGATATGATTCAGTAAGAAGCAGGGATTTAGTTTTTGTCTCCAGGTTCTTCGCTATTATTCGATGTACTTGTTTGCTGCATGGCGCAAGGGATAACATACGGAGAAAATCACAGCTCTTTTGAAATTGTTGTGGTCGCTCTGTAAAGAGCACGGAAAAATAAAATCCGTCGCTTATCTCAGGTTTTGCCAGGAACTGACGGTCGATTGAGCCGTCAATGAGGAATATACCATCATCACTTAAAAATGGTGCAATCCGGCGTTTCACATTTCGAACTTCATTTCCTGAATTGGGACCCTCCAGAACCAACTGCATTTCAAGAAGCGATCTGCCGAAAATATAATTTTTTGTAAAAAGAGGTCTTCCCAGATTGAGCAGTGTTTCATATTTTCCTGTCTGGTGGGCGAGATGAACGCAGTTGGTGATAAAGCAGCTGTCCGGAAAGAGATCAATATGCGGTTTTTTTACCCCTTCATACGTGTCTACATCCTCGCCGTTAATGCCGATTGAGGAGAGGCAGATTGACCGGGACTGCCGGTTCTGCTGCAATTCACGATATATGTAATTTAATGCGGTCGTTTTCCCGGCGTTCTTATCGGAACCTATGAAGGAGTAGGTTATCATCTACCTTTTTCGTCGGACAAGACCGCTTGGCTCCAGACAGAGTTTATCTCCAGACAGCAATTTGGCCACTCCATCCAGAGGTTTGTATTCCTTTGGCCCTTCCCGACAGATATTGCAGCGTCCGCAGTTTGAAAAAACCTGCTCCGGCTGGGTATAGGTGGTTATAACTCCTTCGTAATTTCTCAGCGCAAATCTTCTGTCCGACTGTGAGAGCAGATAGTTTGGCATAACCGGTATCTTACCGCCGCCTCCCGGTGCATCAACCACAAAGGTCGGCACGGCCATCCCTGTGGTATGACCTCTGAGGTTTTCTATGATTTCCATGCCCTTGGTAATAGAAGTTCTGAAATGAGAGATACCTGAGGAGAGATCACACTGGTAAATATAGTACGGTTTGACCCTGATCATCAACAGCTCATGGACGAGTTTCTTCATGATGTTCGGGCAGTCGTTTACATCACGCAGAAGCACCGTCTGGTTGCCAAGCTGAATACCACCGTCCGCCAGGCGTGCACATGCGTTTTTCGCTTCCAGGGTAATTTCGTCGGGATGATTAAAGTGAGTGTTCACATAGAGCGGATGATATTTCCGCAGCATGGACACCAGGGAATTGGTGATACGCTGGGGAAGTACAACCGGCATTCTGCTGCCGATCCGGATAATCTCCACATGATCTATTTCCCGGATACTTTTTAATATGTATTCAAGTCCCGCATCACTGAGGGAGAAGGGGTCACCGCCGGAAAGCAGAACATCACGGACTTCCGGATGGTTTCTGATATACTCGATACAGGCGTCAATCTGAGCGTGTGAGAGATGTGCATCCCTGTCTCCTACCATTCTTCGCCTGGTGCAGTGTCTGCAGTACATGGAGCAGATATGCGTAACCAGCATCAGTACCCTGTCCGGATAGCGATGGGTCAACCCGGGCACGGGTGAATCCACATCTTCATGCAGAGGATCATCCTGGTCATCTGCAGCTACGTAGAGTTCATGAATACTCGGAACGGCTTGAAGGCGTATCACTCCGCGGTCATAGTCCTGATCCATCAGGGAGGCGTAGTAGGGGGTAATGGCCATCTTAAAAGTCTGCAGACAGTTTTCCAAATCAGCCTCAAGCTTTTTATCAATATCGATGATCTGTTTTAAGGTGGGGATGTCCCTGATGGCGTGTCCGAGCTGCCATTTCCAGTCATTCCAGTCTGTCTCACTTACATCCCGATAGATTTCAATTGTTTTGTAGTCAATGCTTCTGTAATTTTTCTTCATACTACGATCTCCGCTCCCGGTAGTCACTTGTCAAACATAACTTTCTTCGTATTTCTTCCTAATAGCTCTTGATTCTCTGATGATATGCAATGCAGTTTCAGCATGACCGCGTGTGTAGCCGTTGCCGATGATCATATCAATATCCTTGCCGATTCCTTCGGCCCCAAGAGCGGCCTTTGTGAACGAAGTAGCCATACTGAAAAAGTAGACAACCCCATTCTCCTTACACATCATGATTGAAGCCAGTTCTGTATCTGGAATGTTGACACAGTTGATTACAAGATCCCCAAGACGGCCTTCGGTTAAATCATGCATGGCGGTAAAGCAACTAACGGCATCTTGAGCATCGAGCACCTTCACTTCATGACAGAGATTCAGTTTCTCAAGCTCAACTGCCGATTCATCTGAGTATTCAATGCCAATAACTCTGCCGTTAATGCCGGCCCTTCTCCTGGCCTCCCAGGCGCAGAGTATCCCGGATTTACCGCCCGCACCGATGATGATCACTGTGTCTCCAGCCTGTACCAGCCGTGCTGTCTGCGCCGGTGCTCCGCAAACATCAAGTACGGCAAGAGCCAGGGTTTCCGGAATATCTTCCGGCAGTTTTGTGTAGAGCGAGTTGGCAAAGAGTACTGCCTTGCCCGAAATCTGCACCTGATCCGTCTCCCTGTTCAGGGCGATGACTTTATCAATCCGCAGCGGAGTCAGTGACAGTGAGACCAGACTTACGATCTTGTCGCCGACCGTCAGAGTGCAGGTCGGCTGCAGTTTTTCACCGATATATTCAACGGTGCCGATAAACATACCTCCCGATCCGGTAACCGGGTTATGCATTTTGCCGCGCTGGTTGACTATCTCTCTGATGCGGTTGATGATACTCTCATCATCTTCCTGTTCGGCTTTAAGCTGGGTAAAACTTGCCGAATCTATATTGAGATACTGCACATCAATCAAAAGCTCATTGTCCCATACTCTGGTGCAATCGTTATCAATTTTTTCTGCCGGCTGGGGAAGCACTCCCCTGGGTTTCAGCACCCTGTGAGTGCCAAAGGGATTGCCATCGGGGTGAACTGTTATTGCCATGTCCTGAATCCTTCCTGTCAGAGGCTGAGAGAAAATTCTGTTATTTTGAAAGTCTATTTCGGGGACAGTTCTGTCCAGAGAATATGTCAGGGTCAGGAGGTTAGAAGATTTGACCCCTTACCCTCCAGGGCTTCTTTCCCGGCTACCTTGGCAACTACTTTACCCGGTCTCGCAAATCGATCCAGACAACGAGCAAAGAGTATGCCATCTGTTTTACCCGATAAAATAACCTTTTCTCCCGCTCCCGGTTTATTCATGGGATGAATGAGTTCGGCGATGGGTTCCCCTTTATGTACAAAGTCCCCGACTCTTTTGAGAAAAGTGAGAACACCGGTAGTTGCTGCAGTAACATAGTCCACTCCTGCAAGTGGTGTGGCGTCCGCTACAAGCTCAGGCAGTTCCGGTGCAGCACCTGCAATATATCCTCGTCTCTGCAGAAAATAATAGAGGTTCTGTGCATCCTGTTCAGTCTCCTGCCTGTTGGTATCTGTCGAACCACGCAACTCAACTGTTGCAGCAAGACAGGCTGGCGGTATCGGGTGGTTGGGAAACTTATTGGCTAACTCCCACCAGAGTTTGCTGTTTGCCTCATCGAATGGCGTACCCCCCGAGTCGCTGGCAAGCAGTGTTGCTCCAGCCCGGATCTGGGCAGACAACTCTTTACCGTCGGGCCATAGCGAAGTTCCCATATAAACATGGACGAGGGCCTGATGATCACAGTGCAGGTCGAGAACAATATCCGCATCATGGGAAAGTGAGAGAAGCAGGTGTTTCAAAAACTCAGTTTCTCCTTCAGGTTTTATGGAACCGAGTATCTCTGCGGTGCATTCTCTGATAAGAATGATGTTTTCAAGAGGCTCTGTCCCAAGACGATCAGCTATTTTCTCTGCAATTTTTTCAGTGAAATCAGGATACTGTCTGTTGAAATTAATATTATCAAAATTGTCGAAACGACCCTGGACAGTGTCGTTATTCCACTGGGACAACCCGACAGGGTTAGCTGCGGGGACAACAATTATCTCGCCAAGGATATCACCTGAATTATCGGCTTTTTCCAGCAACTCCAGAAGCCGACCGGCCACAAGATAACCTGGCGCCTCATCCGCATGGAGTCCCGCCTGGATATACACTTTTTTGCCGGATTCTTTCGGGCCAAAAGAAATAGTTACTATTTTTCTTTTGGTACCAATGGACGATGAAGGTAAAAAATGTTCGGATATATTTTTAGTTCTCATAACGATATCACGTTTATGTTGACCCCGGAGGCTGCAAGTGTTTATACCAGTGAACCTCCAGCCGCTTGATCAAAAAGACGATAGTGAAGGTGATGACCATATAAAATGCCGCTGCTGTGAGAAAGGCCTCATATGGGCTGTAATATCGTGAACTGACGATTCTCGCTGCACCGGTAATATCTATGATGGTAATGACACTGGCAAGGGCACTGCCATGCAGCATAAAGATGATTTCATTGGAGTAAGCGGGCAATGCACGTCGAAAGGCACTTGGCAGAACAATTCTTCTCAGCATTAGAAAGGTAGACATTCCTGCCGCCCTGGCCGCCTCAATTTCGCCATGGGGGGTTGTCTCGATCGCACCTCTGATAATCTCAGTAGTATATGCACATGTATTTAGTGAAAAAGTAAAAAGGGCACAGAAATATGCCTCTTTAAAGAAGGGCCAGAAGATACTTTCCTTAAAAACATCAAACTGACCGAAACCGTAATAGACCAGAAACATCTGCACAAGGAGTGGCGTTCCGCGAAAAAAATAGACAAAAGCCCGAATTGGTGCCTGGACAACCTTACCCGCTGAGGTCCTGAGGACAGCCAGAGGAATTGCCATGATCAACCCTGCCGCCAGGGAAATTGACACTAGAAACAGGGTGTTTTTCAGTCCGTCAATATAGATATCAAAATTTTCGGCAATGATCGAAAAATCCATACCTTACTCCCTTCTCACTCCAACGCTGTAACGCTTTTCCAGATATTTAAGAATATAAATAGAGACTGTCGTGATAAGTAGATAATTGATCGCCACAACCACATAAAAAGTAAACGGCATACGTGTTGCTCCAGCGGCCATGGCAGCTTTTCGTACCATATCATCCAGGCCGATGATGGAAACGAGGGCAGTGGTTTTAATAAGTACAAGCCAGTTATTGCCAAATCCCGGCAGCGCATGTCGCACCATCTGGGGCAGCATGATTCGACGAAATACCAATCCTCCGCTCATTCCATAAGCATATCCGGCTTCAAGCTGCCCACGATTAACGGCAAGGATTGCACCGCGAAAAGTTTCTGTCATATAGGCTCCGAAAATAAAGCCGATGGTTGAAATACCGGCGATGAACGGATTGATATCTATATATTCATCATAACCGACCAGGGGGCCTATCTGATTGATAAGTACCTGACCTCCGAAATAGACCAGCAGCATTAGAACGAGATCGGGAACCCCTCGAATAACGGTGGTATAAATCTGGGCAACAGTCCTCAGGATTGAAGAATGTGAGAGTTTGGACATTGCTCCGACTATACCGAGAACCATTGCTATCATCAGAGCGCTGAAGGAAACCTCCAGTGTCAGAACAGTTCCCTCAAAAATACTTGGTCCATACCCATGCAGAGATAGCATAATCGACAGGTGACAGCAGGTTGCAGCATTATCCCCGATCGGTCATACCGATCGGAGGAAGTATCAGATAGTGGGCTTGTTAGTCACCATAGACATTAAAATCAAAATATTTGTCCTGAATGGCCTTATAGGTGCCATCGGCTCTGATTGTATCGATAGCTTTATTAAACAGAGCGGCAAGATCCTTATCCTCTTTACGAATAGCAATACCTGCGCCATTGCCAAACCATTTAGGATCACTGAGATCAGGACCGATAAACTGGTAATCCTTACCTTCATCTTTTTTCAGAAAACCGTCGGAAAGAGCAATACTGTCGGCCAGCAGCATATCGATACGACCGGCAACGATATCAAGGTATGCCTCATCCTGGGTGCCGTATCGTTTGACTTTAACGTCTTTACCATAGTTGTCGGTGAGGTATTTATCATGAATAGTGGCTCGCTGGACACCAACAGACTTTCCTTTGATTGCCTCACGGGAAAAGCTGTCAATCGCACCCTTTTTGCAGACAAACTTTGCCGGTGTGTTGTAGTATTTGTTGGTGAAAGCAACTTTCTTTTTCCGCTCCTCTGTAATTGACATTGAGGCAATAATCGCATCATATTTTTTTGCCAGCAATGCTGGAATAATTCCGTCCCAATCCTGGGCGACCAGGGTGATCTCAGTACCCATGGCCTTTCCGAGGGCTTTGGCTATATCGATATCAAAGCCGGCGAGTTCGCCACTTGGCTCGACATAGCTGAATGGAGGATATGCCCCTTCCACCCCGATTCGAACCTTTTTCCAATCTTTAGCCATCGCAGATCCGGCTGCCACAAAAAACATACAGAGTGAAATGAGCACCAGTAATTTTTTCATTTTTCCTCCTCCTTAGATTGATAAGAAATCTTTCACTTACGACTTACATCATTGCTGCTATAAAGGCTTTAAACCTGTCTGTTTTCGGTGCATCCAAAACCTCAACCGGTGAACCATCCTCAATAATCAATCCCTCGTCGAGAAAGATAATCCGGGAACTGACCTCTTTGGCAAACCCCATTTCATGGGTAACAACTATCATGGTTCTCCCCTCGAGGGCCAGACTTCGTATCACCTGTAATACCTCTCCGACGAGTTCGGGATCCAGGGCTGAAGTCGGTTCGTCAAAGAGAATTACCTCGGGTTCCATGGCAAGCGCGCGTGCGATGGCAGCCCGCTGCTGTTGGCCGCCGGAGAGCTGTGCCGGATAGGCATCAAGTTTGTCTCCGATGCCAACTTTTTGAAGATAGTGTTCCGCTTTTTCGCGGGTCTCTTTACGCCCCTGTTTTAAGACATGAATCGGCGCTTCCGATACATTATCGAGAATGGTCATATGTGACCAGAGATTGAACTGCTGAAAAACCATTGCCAGTTTTGCTCGTATTCGGTCCACCTGTCTTTTGTCCACAGGTTGATTTTCTCCCCGTCGGTTTTTCTTCAATAAGACTTCTTCACCTGCCACTTTGAGGGTGCCGCTATTGGGGATTTCAAGCAGGTTGATACAACGAAGAAGAGTACTTTTACCTGACCCGGAGGATCCAAGTATTGAAATGACTTCGCCCTGACTGGCGGAAAGATTAACACCCTTCAGCACCTCGTTTGGGCCAAAACTCTTGTGTAGATTCTCAACAGAGATAGCTTGTCGGCTGTTATCCATAATATTATTTGTGAATTGTTCCAAGAATTATGCAAAGCAGGTTTAAGAATTTCCCTTATTTGCATGAACATAATTCATGCTACAGGCAAAAAAACTATTCAGCAATAACAATATCCGTCGTTATACAGACCTCATGGTTTCAGTCGTCAATGGTGACCCACAAAATGCGAAAAAAATTGGATTACCTTCGCTTTGCCTAAGATTCAAAAATGCAGGGCTTGTTAAAGAGGATGGTCTCGTAAAAAGCCCCCTGCTTCGTCATTCCCGCGCAGGCGGGAATCCAGAATGTGTTGAAATGACTGGATCGAAGTCTACGCTATCTCCCGCCTGCGCGGGAATGACGGGATGGTGCAGAATTATTCCTTATGAAGAGATATCTCGGACAGTCTCCTGGGAGGCAATAAATATCAATCTTTTCTTTCTTCAGTTTGTATCGAACGCATAACATCAATCACGAAATCAGTAGAGTCTACCAAATCCGCTTTTAGCCATTTGCTGACTTTAAGGGGATTTCTTTCTGCCATTCCCTCAATTATTTTTTTATGGTTGACGCCGCCGGGTCTTCCTGACTATTGGGCTGATGCTCCGGTTTACAAACAGGACATTGATAAGGCGAAAAGTTTGATGAAAGCGGCCGGTAAGGCTGATGGTTTTAAAGTGAATCTCTATATTCCAGCCAACGATGCTGAGCGAATTATGGCTGAAGTGATTAAGGCCGATGCCGCAAAAGCAGGCATTGAAGTTATCATTGAGGTCAAAGAGATCGGTGCTTTTAATGAAGCTGCTAATAAAGGGGAGACTGATGCCTATATCCAGTTTTATACCTCTACTATCGATCCGTATTATATCATGCAGTATTTTGCAGGTGAATCCTGGAATCCAAGTCAGTGGCGTAATGCTGAGTATACCGATCTGATGAAAAAGGGTGCCAGTGAAGTAGACGCTGCAAAACGTAATCAGATTTATGTTGATGCCCAGAAAGTGACTGACAAGGATGCCTGGGCGATCTGGTTGACCCACGGAACAATGGTCTGGATTGCTCAGAAGAACGTGGATATTGGGGAGATTTATCCCAATGGTCGAATAGCACCATGGACCATGAGTTTGAAATAGGTATGCAGGAGCCTGTCTGAGACTCGGACAGGCTCCTAGGGGAGGGGAGGGATTACAACATGTTAAAATACATCATCAAAAGAGCACTCTGGGTGATTCCAACTTTGCTCGGTGTATTGATTATTCTATTTGGTCTGACTTACCTGATGCCGGGTGATCCGGCATCGGCAATGTTAGGCCCCCGGGCAACCCCTGAACTGGTGGCCGAGCTTAATGAGCGGATGCATCTTGATAGAGCTATGCCGGTGAGGTTGGGTTATTACCTGGTGGGGATTGTAAAAGGTGATTTGGGTACTTCAGTCTGGTCGGGCCATAAGGTGAGTTCCCTGCTAGCAGAAGCATTGCCTCACACAGCTTTACTTGCCTTTACCAGTTTGGGGATTGCAGCTCTTATCGGTATCCTCCTTGGTGCATTTGCCGCTGTTCGGCGAGATAGTCCCATTGGTGGGGCTGTTACTATCGCTTCACTTCTGGGCGTGGCTATACCAGATTTTGTGGCAGCACTGCTTTTAATGCTCCTGTTTTGTGTACAGATTCCGATTTTACCGGCTCTGGGGGCCGGTACCGATGATGGTCTGATAGGTATTGCTGTGCATCTTATTTTGCCGGCAACGGCTCTTGGTATCGGCTGGGTCGGCTACCTGGCCAGGCTGACACGTGAATCGATGCTGGATGTTCTGGATGCAGACTATATCCGTACGGCCCGGGCATTTGCCGTTCCCGGAAGGGCTATTGCCTATCAGTACGCTTTAAAAAATGCGGTGATTCCCTCCATCACCGTTATAGGGTTGGGAGTGGGTAAACTTTTGGGTGGTGCGGTTTTTGTGGAAATTATCTTCAGCCGGCCTGGTCTTGGAAAACTGATTGTAGATGCGGTTTATGCCCGTGATTTTCCAGTGGTTCAAGGCGGCATTCTGGTGGCTACCGCGTTGTTTGTCCTGGCGAATTTACTTGCTGACATATCATATGCTTTCGTGGACCCGCGAATTCAGTACGATTGACAGAGGAAACATCCTGTGAAAACAAACAGTATAAATCAAACTGAAGCGAGTGAAACTCCTGCCCGATTAATACTCAAACGGAAATGGACAAACACCTTGCGTGTGACACTGCGCGCCGTTGTTAAGGTCAAAGGTGGCTTGTGGGGTGGTATCTTTATCTCCATTATGCTTCTCTGCGCCATAGGTGCTCAATGGATAGCCCCCAGCGACCCAAATGCCCAGGACATTATGCACAGGTTTGCCGGGCCCAGCCTCGATCATTTTTTAGGAACTGATTACCTGGGCCGCGATATTTTTTCTCGTATTATTTATGGCTGCCGTATTGCTGTACTGGTCGCTTTCGGTTCAGTGACCCTCTCCTCCGTCGTTGGTGTATTTTTAGGTGTTGTCTCAGGGTACAACGAGGGTAAGAAGATCGATTATTTCATTATCTGGATATTCGATATAGTACGTTCGTTTCCACAGATTATTTTAGCTCTGGCTATTGTGGCAGTACTGGGCCCCTCATTGGTTAACGTTGTCGTTGCCCTGGCTTTCACAGCTTTTCCTTTTTATGGGCGGGTGGCCAGAGCTCAGACACTCTCCGTCAAGGAAGCTGACTATGTCAAGGCGGCTGAGGCCATGGGGCTCAAACCATTGAAAATTATATCGCGGCATATTACCCCCAACATTTTGGCCCCGGTGATCGTTTGCCTGGGGATGGATATGGCTACTATGATTGTCTGGGAATCCGGACTCTCTTTTCAGTGAAGGGTTGCGGGTGGCACTGGATCCGAAGGAGAGGGAAAGATAATGTCTGAACCTTTACTGGAAGTCAGTAATTTAACGCTGGATTATAACCTGGGCGGTCGTAAAATGAGAGCCCTGGATCGAATCAATTTTACTCTTGAAAAGGGTGAGGTTTTAGGGGTTGCAGGAGAAAGCGGCTGCGGGAAATCCACCCTTGGTCTAGCAATTCTCAGACTGCTTCCCAGGGTTGCCGAGATCAGGCGCGGTGCTGTTTTTTTTAAAGGAACAGATTTACTGAAGCTTTCGGAAGAGCAGATGGAACTTGAAATTCGGGGTCAGGAAATAACCATGATTTTTCAAAATCCACAAAATGCGCTCAACCCGGTATTTAAGATTGAAACTCAGATGACAGATATTCTTCGTGTTCAGGATAGAAATCAGAACCCGGGAAGTCGAAAACGGCACCAGCATTACAGAAAACAGGCGATTGAACGTCTTAAACTAACAGGGATTGCTGATCCTGAAGCTCGTGTTTCCAACTACCCATTTGAATTTTCAGGTGGAATGAAACAGCGGGTTATGATCGGAATGGCGTTATCATCCGGCACATCACTGCTTTTGGCTGATGAAGCGACCACTGCTTTAGATGTTACCATTGAAGCTCAGATTAACAAGTTGATCATCGATCTGGCCGCTGAATATGGTATATCGGTTTTATATGTTACCCATAATCTTGGAGTACTTGCGGAGATGGCGGATAAAATCATGATCATGTACGCCGGCAGAATATTTGAGATGGGAGAAAAAGAAATGCTGTTCGGCTCTCCCAGGCATCCATATTCTGCAGCCTTGTTGGAGTCGCTGCCCAGCCGTCAGAAAAAAGGGCGACGTTTACTGTCAATTCCCGGTTTCGTCCCTCCACTGGATAGGCTGCCCAAGGGGTGCTCTTTTCATCCTCGATGCGTTTTTGCAGAAGATATATGCCGTAAGCAAGTACCGCCTTTGACTGAAGTTGCAAGCGGGCATTGGTCCGCTTGTTTATTAGATCAAAAAAGAGGACGACAAAAATGGCAGTGGACCTGATACAGATACAAAACCTGAAGACCTATTTTTTTCAGGGCAAGGGTGTATTGTCCAAATGGTTCGGGCAGGGATTAAAAGTTGTTCATGCTGTGGATGACGTTAGCCTGACCATCAAAAAAGGGAGTACTTTCGGTCTGGTGGGAGAAAGTGGTTGTGGCAAATCAACACTGGGGCTGTCTGTCTTCCGTCTGGTTGAGCCCACGGAAGGTAAAATCCTGTTCCATGGTAATGATGTTGTGAAAATGAATTCAGCCGAATTGAGAACATTTCGCCAGAATGCCCAGTTGATCTTTCAGGATCAGTTCGGTTGTTTGAATCCCCGCATGACTGTGGGCCAAATCATTGCTGAACCCCTTATGTTGCGGGATGGTAAACAGGCGCGTCAGGAGGATATTGCGGATGAAGTAGCCGAACTTCTTAGCGCTGTTAACCTTGATCCCGACGCTGCTGTGAAGTTTCCCAACGAATTTTCCGGCGGGCAGGCCCGCCGTATCGGGGTGTCCCGAGCCATTGCTCTGAAGCCTGAGTTTATCATGGCTGATGAGCCCACTTCCGGCCTTGATATCTCCACCGCAGCAACAGTTCTTAATCTGATGCAGGATCTTCAGGACCAAATGGATATCACCTATCTGTGGGTGTCACACAATCTGAACCAGGTGAAATATATGGCTGATGATATGGCGGTGATGTATCTCGGTAAAGTGGTGGAGATGGGTCAGACAAAAGAAGTGTTTCATCAGAGAGCCCATCCTTATACCAGAGCCCTTATTTCCGCTGTCCCACAGGTGGACACTGATCAACAAAAAGAGACCATCTTTTTGGAAGGAGAGATACCCAGTCCAATCAACCCGCCTTCAGGCTGCTATTTTCGAACCCGTTGCCCTCATGTATTTGAAAGATGTAAGCAGGAGGAGCCTCCTCTGACAGATTTGGGCGGGGACCATTTTTGCGCCTGCCATCTCCATAGCCATCATTAGGAGCAGATTTAGAAGTTGTCAGGAGGGTACGGAAATATGCAACATCCCTGGTTTTCCAATCAAAAAACCGGTTTAATCCGGGCTGGCAGGTCGTTTGTCAAAATGCATGGCCTGCGTAACGATTTTGTTATTGTAGATGGGCGTTTAGATACCTATACGCCTTCTCTGACGGAGATTGTTCGCGTATGTGATCGGCACGAGGGTGTGGGTGCTGATCAATTACTGGTGGTCGAGTCAGCAAGGTCTGACGAATCATACGCGCTTTTGCGAATTATCAATCCAGACGGCCGAGATGTGGAAGCCTGCGGTAATGCTA
>DEIL01000315.1:8385-9391 GCA_002352445.1 Desulfobulbaceae bacterium UBA2775 | reverse complement strand
AGCAATGAAGAAATCGCCTCAAGGTTGTTTGTCTCCACCAGTACAGTGAAAAATCATATCTACCATATATACCAGAAAACCGGCTTTCACAACAGGATTGAAATGCTCACTTCCCTTGGAGTTCATTCGGATAACACCGCCGCCCGGGAGATACCCGGCGGCGGAATTACAAACGAAAATTAACGAAGCTCTAGAATGCGGCCGGCGGCGAGAAGGGCAGATCGACGACATTAACTTCGAGGGTTTCTTCTCCCGAACCGCTGCCTTCAATCCATCCGGTGAAACCGACATCATCCACCCATTCGGATATGTGCAGGGTTCCGCTGAAAATCAGGGTGTTCATTGTACTCATTTCATCGAAACCGGCACCGTCAACCAGATACCGGACATGGACTATCATTTCCGTCCCATCAGCGAAGTCAAAATCGCCTACTCCCAACAGCCCGAATGCCGTATCTCTTTCAATCCAGAAGCCGATATCGGCCCTGGCGGTGGTGTACCCGACATACAGAGTCTGGGATTCTCCCGATGGAGCCCAGTCTGATTCATCGACACTCACTTCGGCTGTGGAAAATTCAGTCGAAAAATCCATCTCTGTATCAAGGGCATTCCCGCTGACATCCATATGTCCGAATATCGCCGGATCAGTGGGAACCATGGAAGAAGTGCCTTCCATCACAATATTTCCCCCGGAATCTGTGATTTCAAAGGGGCCCGAAATATAATCCCCTTCGATGATGGCAGTACCCGTAAAATCACCCATTTCATACATGTATCCACTCATTATGAAAGTGTTGCCCACTACCGTTCCGGTGAACCCATAGGGCATGAACACATCAGAGCCAATCTGTTCAAGGTGGGTATAAAGGGGCGTCATTACCATTCCGCCCATGTCCCAGGTTGCAGTCCAGAATCCGGTGAGATCGATGGGATCATCCTGATCGCCTTCCACATACAGACTTGCCAGAAGCCCCGGAACAACTGAAACGGTGGTAATTTTCATCGC
>DEIL01000315.1:0-8275 GCA_002352445.1 Desulfobulbaceae bacterium UBA2775 | reverse complement strand
ATCAAGCATCTTATTGAATCCGGCGGAAGCCATTGGAGTTCCTTAAGAATCTCACCTTCCGGTCCTGTAACAGTGACGTCCAGGGACTCCACATCGTATTCCTTCAAAACTATTGCCCGTGAACCGCTGGGCACTCCGATTTTCAAAGCGATGGCGCCTTGTTCCAATCCTCCGGGGAGCAGTGAACATGAGTAGAACATTATGAGGATGATGAGCGCTGCCAATCCGTAGAGAATTTTCCGCTTATCAGCCATTATTGTACCTCCTGTACCTGATCAGAGTACGGCCATTCAGCGTTGAAAACTATGGGAATAAAGGCTCATTCGGAGCATTCTGCCGTATCGGTAGCTGCCCTGAGGTTTTATATCATAATACAGACATGAACGAACACTGGCCTGAAAATCCCGACCGGCTCAATGCTGTCAGGCTTGCCGACCCCGGCCTCTATGCCCTGGGCCTCCACGCCTTCATCGAAAGCCATACCCAGGGCTTCGTAAGAAATACCCGGTACATGAACTTCCGGGATTATAAAGAGAGTATTCCCAGCTGGACCGTCGGGGAATTGATGTAGTTGAGATTTTCGGGAGTGACTCGGTGGGAATAAAGAGCTATCCCCGGTTAGACGGATAATTCAAATTCGCACTTCCACAGATGACACATTTATCCCGGTGAGCAGATAAAAGATTGCCGCAATGATCGCAGGTCCAGGTTTTTTGCACTACCTCTATGATGGTATCGAGGCCCTGTTGGTTGGCTATTTGCATATTGCTGGTGGATCTCTTACCGTATTGATTTGAATAGCGCTTTTCTAAATTTGTTTATTTACGGCATGGAAACTTATAACAGTTTATACAAAGATCTTGCTCGTTATCTTTTTCCGGGCAGAGCTTTATTGAACAAATGGTACAGTGCCTGAGCTTATTCCCGTCGTTGAGACATCCAACGCATTTATTTTTTGGTCATTGATATACAATACAAAGCTCAAATTCGCTGTTAGACGCCTGTTCTATTTATACGTTAAAACTTCGCTTCTATTAAAAATGGTTACAAGAACTGCTGAAATCAGGTATCCCACAGATATGTATATCAACAGAGGGAGAAGATCAATTATCACAATTTTCAGTAAAAAGTTAAACCAAAAATGCATCCACATCGCTATCAGAATGTTCTTACTTTTATTGTAGAAAAAGGTTATTACGACTGAAAATGAAATCACTGCCACCATGAACGCAACAATATAATACACCAATTCCAAACCAGAATACCCGGATAAAATCATTAACGGAAGATGCCACAACCCCCATATTACGCCAACTATCAGGCCGGCTGTGAGGGGAATATATTTCTTTTGCAGGATATTTAACGCATATCCCCGCCATCCAAGCTCTTCACCTAACGCTCCGCTTGATAAATCCTTGATAAATACAGGGATGATAGATGAAGCTCCAATAAAAGCTATTGTATTCAATGGTCTATTATTAATCAGGAAAAATACAAGGATAGCTGCAATTGCTACTGATACCTGCAAAAGGAACGATGAGAGAAACAGTCCCGGATTTATTTTTTTTGTAAAATGTAACTTCAGATATTCTTTAAACGTGATGTTGGGGTATAGTTTTCTAAACATAATTAGAATAACAAATGTGGGAGTCCACGCACAGATATTTTTCATTATATTCTGGATCAGCAGCGGGACTTTTAAGGAGATAATGTACCCCGTTAAGGCAAGTAACAACCAGAATATCACATAAGTTAAAATGAAATAATTCCTTAACTCTTTTACCTCTTTTTTTTCTATCATTATTTTCCTCACGATGCCTGTTAGCTTACACAGATCTGCCAATAAAAAAACCTTACCATCAATTTCAGAATGAGACAAACATGATTAACTAATTTTGAGATTTTATCGCATCGCTTGCAATTTACTGTTTTTCACCACGCCGGAAATAAGAGAGAACAGGTTGTGTCAGACCAAAAAATAAAGCACCGGCCAGGTATCCGGATGCAATTCCGAATCGACCTGCCAGCCCGCCCAGGGCAGGCTGTCCAAGTATGGCGCCTCCACTGCCCACCATGGAGTCCAGAGAAACGATGGTCGCCCGCTTTTCTGAGGGTATCCGGCTATGCAGCGCACTTCGTTGAAACGGTGCAGCGTAACCAAGACTGCCCATCATCAGCATTATTCCTGTTATCGCCAATATGGGCGCACCTGGCATCCCGAGAAAATTTTTCATTGCAGGCAAACCCGCTGCACCGGCGAGCAGAGCACCGATACCTCCGGGTATCATGGCAGCTGCAATCAGGCCGCCGGTATTGCTGCCGGTCTCCATTTTCCGATTGCGTCTGCCGGCAAGCAGTTGCCCGGTAATTTGTGAAAGAGTTATTCCGGCTGTCACCAGACCAGAAAACCAGGCAGCCCCGGGGAAACCGGCCAAGTCTGTAATATAGGGCTGAAATGCATAGAAACCCCACATCATGAAGATTCCAAGAATGAAAGAAACCCCCATCAATTGACGAAGGTCGGGCCGTTTTAAGCCATAGCGAATACTGTCGGCAGCTGTACGGCGGATCCGTCCCCATGCGGTTAATTTTACACCATCCGGTTTCCAACCGGCCTCGGGCATGGCGAAGGTGGATAAAACCAACATGAGAATAAACAGAACGGCTCGCAGCATATAAGGAATGCGATAATCCAGACTGCCCAGAAGTCCTCCGGCGATTGTTCCGACTAGCATGGTAATGCTGGAGGCCGTCGCGGCATTGGCAAAAAGCCTGATTGAATTTTCTTCATCTCCCAAAGCCTTCAGTTCATCAATTGCCCATGCTTCAGCTGCACCTGAAAAGAAGGTGAAGCCCAACCCTAATACAGCTGATGCTGCAATGAATCCGACAAGTCCCAGGCCCCAGGTACCAGCGGCCAGATATCCCAGGGTTCCTCCAAACAACATCACGGAACTCCATTGCAGGGAGACTTTTCTACCCCGGGAATCAGCGACAGCACCGGTAGGAATCTCAAAGAGGGTCATCGCAGCGGTAAAAACAGCGTTAACCAGGAATACCTGAAAAAGGTTGAGTCCGGAATCCAGAAGAAAAAGAGTATTGACTCCCCAGATGAGAGATGCGGCTAGTGTATGAGATCCGGTAAGGAGATAGTAACGCCTGCGGATTGTGGCAACAGTCATTGTTTCATCTTATGGTTTAAAACGAGAAAATCAATAGTATACCGATATTATTTGCCTGAAGTTCGTGGTTCTCATTTCTATTTTGCTATCCACACAAGGTTCGATTCAATTGTCAGAAATTGTGGGCGAATAGCGAAAGTATGATGGTGTACGAATTCCTTTTATCCCCCTATTATACTTTCAACAAGTCAGAAAGGGAGGCATGTCAGTGCCGGAAGTTTCTAAAAGAGAAGTCGTTAAAATGGTACTCAACGGAAAAAAGCCCCCTTACGTACCCTGGTCATTTCGATTCACTCATGAAGCCGTAAAAAAGCTTGAAGGTGTCTGGGGAAAGAACTGGGAAATAAAACTTGATAACCATTTCACCGAGCTGGGCAGCGACATCGGTTTTTTTGATTACCTCGGCGACAACCGATACAAGGATTTGTTCGGTGTTATCTGGGACCGTACCATTGAGAAAGATATCGGTCTCCCTGTAGAAGAGATCCTGAAGGATGCCAGTCTGAAAGGATACACGTTCCCAAATCCACTGGACCAGCGCTTCTTCGAGGAAATAGAAGACAAAATATCAGCAGATCCCGATCGACTTCGGGTTTTCTGTATCGGGTTTTCTTTATACGAGCGGGCCTGGTCTCTCCGGGGTATCACCAATCTGCTGATGGATTTTTACGATAACCCAGAGTTCGTGCATGAGCTCTTCGAAAGGATTGTGGATTATAATATCACCCAATTCAGCCATGCTCTAGACAACTACGAAATAGATGCCGTTTATTTCGGTGATGATTGGGGTCAGCAACATGGTCTGATCATGGGTCCCGATCTTTGGAGGAAAACTATTCTCCCGCATCTAACCCGAATGTACAAAGCTGTTACCGACAAAGGCAGTAAGGTTATTATTCATTCCTGCGGGGATGTAGACGAGATTTTTCCTGATCTGGTGAATATCGGTCTAAGTTGTTTTAACCCTTTCCAGCCGGAAGTTATGGATACTGATGAACTGCTGAAAAAGTACCGGGGCACTCTGGCCTTCTGGGGCGGTCTTTCTACACAGCGGACCCTTCCTTTCGGCACTGAAGAGGATGTCAGGAAAGAAACCAGACATCTTCTGAATCTTGGATCCGAAGGTGGATACATCCTTTCCCCGTCCCATGCCGTTGAAGGAGATGTCAGCCTGGAAAATATTCTGGCGTTTATAGATGAAACCTGGAAAGCCCGGGAAGAGGCCCTTTCATGATCAACCCCAAGACAATGTACTTGTATTATACATTGTAGGGCTCTGGCTCTTTTCTTCCGGGGTACTTAGTTGACCATACCTGCTTTCTTTCAGTATGGATTGATTTAACCGGCTTGTACCCCCCCGGAGGCATGAAAACCCTCACGCTTCGTTTTTCTGTAATCCCCAGCTGAATCAACAGCAACACCATGTTTCTCATTGACTTTACACATCACTCACCAATTTGCATTTGTAAAAAAGATATGACAAAGCAGAATTTGAGCGAAGCCCCGGAGCAGATGAACATCAGTTTCACGCCGTCAATTTTATATCGAAGAAGCCTCTGTGAAGCGAACAAGGATGTTCGTTTCAATCCGAATCAAAATGAAATTGTGTCGATACTTAACTTCCTTGAAAAGATAAGAACTCGGCTCCTGTATAACAGTCAATTCGACCAGCCTTGAAATCCTTTATATTCCGAGTGACTACACAATCAACTTGTTCCTTTATTGCTGATACTTCGATAACAGCATCCTCGAAATCCATTATAGGAGACAGAAGTGCTTCGCGAAAGATTCCCTCGGTTGCTGGAAGAACGGTCATCGTATCAAGTATCCCGATTATAACATTTGCAGCTTTACCAGAAGCAACGCTGAAACTTTCCAGAAAATACGAAAGTGTCGTAATCTCATGAGAACAGACAAAACCCTTAATCTTCCGTTTAGCACATAAATCAAACACTGCTGTTGCTGAATGAAAATCTGCTCGCTCGGTAATCATGTCGATTAATATGTTGATATCAATCAAGACTTTTTTCATGGAAGATCCTTCTCAGCTCATACTTTTCCGGTATGTCCAGGCCCTTGAACGCACCACGAAGTTCGAGAGTTACGGATGACAAATCGGTTTGCAGATGTTGCCGTTGAATGCCCTTAAGATACTTTTCAAATAGAGATGAAATTGATTGCTTGGTTTCTTTTGAATAAAGATGTGCAAACTCAATTACGGAGTCATCGACATTCAATGTCAGTTTTTTATTCATATTGACCTCCACGTAACAATCTAGTACTTAGATACGTGTCATACAATAATTTTCACGTATCTCTTAATACATTTCTTACGTAAGGAGCAGGTAACTCTCAGGAAAATCAGGCCAAGAAAGGCTTAAAAAATAGCGTCCCTTCTAAAAATTGTTTGCGTGAAACGGTCCGACGTTAACTGAAGTTTTTCGTGCCCGAAGGGTTTGGCACTGCATTTACCCGAATAACAGCAACACCTCCTTCGCCTTTGGCTGTACAGAAGAAGAGTCAGAACATAGAGGAATCAGCTATGAATACCCTTCGTCGGCAGTGGGTTACTCCACTTCGAGAGAAACCTGAACGACACTGGAAGTATTTGGATGTCTGACAAAGACTCCTTCCGGGAGAATCGGCATCAGGGTTCGGGACACTCTGAAACAATCAACTAAATTTCACCCGTTTAAGGAACCATTTCGTGATTGGCATCGTTTAACATGTAAATATTCGAGGAGTTTTTCTATGAAAAAGTTAATTTTATTGATTACAGTCCTGGTTCTTTTTGCAGTCTCGTCCGCCAATGTGTTTGCCGGGGGTGGAAAAGTTCGGGGTGTAAACGGTGATGGTGAAGTGAATCAGGTACAGGTAATGGACCCGCCGCCATTTCAAGACATGGATTGAGGTTACAGCTATAATTCTTTTCCGGTTGATTCGATATCAGATATTTCATTTCTGTTGACCCCCAACCGGAGAGGGCCAGGAGATACAGGCTGCTGGTATCGGGAACACAGGCGTTTCTGGGCATTCCAGGAATTCTCCTTGGCCTCCTTGGCAGCGTGTTGCGCCACTGCTGTGTTCTGTTGTAACCAGACCAAGATAAGAAATAAGATGCGTCGGTTTCTTGAATCTCCGAAGGTCTCCCAATTCTGAGAGAAGCAACATTGCGGCAACCTTGTTGATTCTCTTCAATACCGTCAAAGAGTCCACCACTGGTGATAATGACCACTCAGGTAAAGCGATCATCATCTGATGGGTCATCTCCTCAACCCGCTTCGTCGCAGTCTTTAATGCATCGGTGTATTCCTGGAGAACGATTTGCTGCCATGAATGCCGGAAGACCAGGGATTCAAGCCAATTGTAGTGGTTCTCGGTCTACCGCTGTTTTCCTGATGGCCAGTGGAAACCGTGACGCAGAACGAAGGCATTCAGCTGCTGCCGGACTGCCCGTTCCTGATTCTTCATATCACTTCTAGCTCGGGTTAAATCCCGCATGGATTCCTGGTCATCGCTAGGAACATTGATATAGGTCAGATCTCCAGGCCTAAGAAGAGCCGACAACTTTACGGCGTCCCTTCGGTCAGTCTTGATCCGATCGCCGGCACGTCGATGAATTAATGATGGAGCAATAACGACACAATCCATAAGCAATCAACCGTCTGGATTTCTTCGAGTAGAACGAAACACGATGTTTCGTTCTATGATCTTTAGTCAAATTTTACTCTACATCATATATGATGTATTATCTAAATGTATCGAAATGGAAGATTGTCTACTACGAAGAATCAAGCGGGAAATGCCCAGTTCTTGATTTCATTGATTCGTTGAAAGTAGCCAATCAGGCAAAGGTAGCGAGTAGGCTGTCCCTACTGGAGGAGAAAGGTCCTGTCCTACTTCGACCGTATGCAGACATCCTTCGAAACGGAATCCATGAGCTACGATTTAAGCTTTCAGGATTTCATCGTTTTAACAAACATTTTCGTCAAATCGACATCCAAAGTGCCCGAGAAGCAGATACGATTATCCGAGACGTGCCGGAAGGATTTCTTGGCACGGTATTCTGAAGAAAAACTTCAGGAGGAGTATGATGAAAACCTTTAGGAAACACCTTGGGGAACTTCGGGATAACCCTGAATTTGAAGAGCACTACCAGGAAGAACTCAAACTGCTGAACCTCTCTATAAAGATTTATAATGCTCGAGAAGAGCGCGGTCTATCCCAGATCGAAGTCGCCAAGAAGGCACAGGTGACCCAGCAACAACTATCGAAAATTGAAAATGGGATTAATTGCAATATGCTTACGTTCTTGAAAGTGTGTAACGCACTGGACTTGAATCTGAACATCGAAACTGCTTCTTTGAGACAGTAATTCAAAACGGCGACATGGACGTCGCCGTTCTTTCCGAAGAATATCTATAGCCTGTTTATGGCCGATAATTACCCGATGTTATCTGACGTTTTTCGTGGCCGAAGGGCTTGGCACTGCTTTTGCTCAAATAAACGCAACATCATGTTTCTCATTGACAGTATCACATAACTTCTCAAATTGCATTTGCAAAAGATATGACAAAGTAGAATTTGGGCGAAGCCCCGGAGGAGCAAAGGCCCATTTTACTCCGGAGCAGATGAACATCTGCTAAAAGTTATTCTCTCGTTTAATGCCTTATTACTATTTTAAATCAAATGGGCAGAGGCATTAGTTTCCATAGAACGTGTATTCAATATAGAGATTGCTTACCAAACCATCGGACGGGTTGATTTTTACAATGCATACCTCTGTGTACCAGTCAGCATCATAAGTAATGGAATTACTATCCGCATCAATTGTCTGAATTGCTATTGTTGTCTCTCCATTTGTTAGATGAATCGTCGTGATACCAGAAACCTCTGCTTGGAGGGAGAGTTTCAATGAGTTTATATTGTTTAACTCATCATCTGAATATAAAATAATTTCAATAGGATTTGAAATATCTGATATTGAAACTGACCTCATGCTTGTACATGATATTGTAAGAGATAATAGCGACAAGAATAGAAATACTGTTTTCCTCATGACCTCTGAATGACTTTTAACGACCCGGTGTTAT
>DEIL01000114.1:3009-23700 GCA_002352445.1 Desulfobulbaceae bacterium UBA2775 | reverse complement strand
ATTTTATGTAAAGAGACCCACACCCATACCATACGATTTGCCCCACCTCTTATTATTAAAAAAGAAGAGATTGACTGGGCACTGGATAGAATTAAACTGGTGCTTGGCAACTAAATGAATGCAGGGAGGGTAACTATCCAGCAACACCTTACCCGGAGTCTCGTGCCTTGTTAACAAGAGGGTGGGGTGATAATGGGCACTATCCTGGAGTTCTTCAGCAGATAAAGAGTTTTCGTACATCTTTGAGGTGTTTTGACAGGCAGATGACTATGACGGATTCCCCGGCCTGAATATGTGTGTCGCCTACGGCGATCTGCCAGCTTTCATCCCGGAAGACAGCACCGATTATGAGTTTGTCCTGAAAAAAAGTGTCCAGTTTGGAGAGTGGTTTCTGGGTGATGGGCGATTTCTTGCCAGCGGCTAGTTCAACCACTTCAGTATCAAAACCATGGAGATGGGCAACAGAGAGAAATTCACTTCTTCGGATAAATTTGAGAATTTCATTACCTGCCATCACTTTTTTATTCAGAGCGATATCAGAGCCGATTGTTGCCGCCAGAACCAGATAATCTTCCTTGCTCACCAGAGCTATGGTTGTGAATTCCTTCTTTTTGTTGCCGTTAATGTTATTTTTTTCTCTGAGATGCTTGGCGAGCAGGCAGGTCATGATATTCGTTTCGTTTTCACCCGTTGTTGTGATAAAAGTGTCAATATTGTGCAGGCCTGCCATTGCCAGAACATCTCCATCTGATCCATCGCCATGCATTACATCTGTATGGGCCAGAGCGGAGGAGAGTTCCAGAGCCCGTTGCTCGTCCTTTTCCAGAAGCTTTACCGACACTGATTTTTCAAGTAGCTCTGCAATGCGGGAGCCGACCAGTCCGCCACCGAGTATCATAACTTTTTGCTGACGCTGTTTCCGTACCCCTGTCAACTCCATGAGGCTGGGCAGATTCTCCTGGGCCGCCATGATGAAGATGTGGTCATGGGGTAAAATCAGTTCGTCTCCACCGGGAATAATGGTACTGATTCCCCGGGCGATTGCCACTACCCTGAAAGGGAAACTATCGTACAATCCGGCAATATCTTTGAGTTTCTTATTTGCCAGAGGAGAGGATTCATCAACTCCTGTTGCAAGGAGCTGGAATTCACCCTGGGCGATGTCAATCATTTCATTAGAGGAGTTTATCTGTATAAGGCGCACGACCTCCTGTGCAAGCAGTTCTTCCGGATGGATGAGCAGGTCGAGTTTCAGGTCTTCTGCAGTCAGTATCGAATCGCTGTTGCCAAAATCAGATGAACGTACCCGGGCAATTTTACGTTCTATGCCAAAACTGTCGGCTATCATTGCGGCCATCATATTGATAGCGTCATTATTCGTGACGGCGATAAGGTAATCCATTGTCTCGGCGTTGGCCTCTTTCCAGCACGAGATATCCATGGCACTGCCTTTTATCAGTCTGGCATCAATCTGGCCATCGGCATGGGCTACAAGTGTAGCATCCGGCTCTATGATTGTGATAGCATATTCTTCATGAATAAGGCGCTTGGCCAGATAAAGACCAACTCCGCCAAGCCCGAGGATTAAAATTTTTTCCGCCGAAGCTGTTTTTTTTCGAAACATAAGATTTTCCCGTCAATTGAAAAGTGTATTTTGCTGGACAGTGATGGCCGGCGACTGGAAATTTTACTCCTTTGAAGCAGGAATTGCAATTTTTGTGCTAGCCCGCATTTCTCATCAGTTCAGGCGGTGTCATATTCAAAGTTTTTGGTAGTGAACGATAATAAGCTATGTTTACTGCCAAAATACTGCAGGAGATGACATTGCCTGGGCTGATCTTTGATGAACGTTGTGTAAATTTGTCAAAATCCTACTGTTTGCTTAACATATTGAAATGAAGTAACAACAGCTCAATTGACACAATTTTCATGAGAAATTCGGGCTAGCCCGGAATCTCTTTCCTACTCGTTTCCATTGGGTGGTAATGAACAAAGACCCTTCTCATGTACTCTATCTCTGCCAGTAATGTTGTTTCCACCAGGGTAGCTATCCGGTCACCTTCTGCAACGGTCAGTTCGGGAGAAATTCCAATTGTTATATTGATAACCATATACTGACCGAACCTGTGGCCATGTATCTCCTCAATATCAAGTGGTTCGTCAATTTTTGCCAGTTTTTCACGGATGGTTTCACAGAGTTCCTGACCAGGGAGGGTGTTCATGAGGTCTGCAGCAGACTCACGGATGATTTCAATTCCGGTATGGAGGATAATAAGTGACACCAGGCCGCCTGCGAGAGGATCAACCCAGAGAAAACCCATGCGGCTGAAAATAATACCGATGCTGGCCGCCATGGCGGAAAAGATGTCATTGCGATGGTCTGCTGCCAGGGCCTGGACAACATTACTTGAAGTCTGTCTGCTAATATTATATGTCCAGAAGCTGAGCCAGATCTTGAGTAGTACTGTAAACAGGGCAATCCAGAGTGTCAGCTCTGTTGCGCCAAGGGAACTGTCTGTCCGGGTGGACAACTCATAAACTTTGTTGATTGATGCCCAGAAGATAGATATTGCGGTGGTGATGACAAAAGCGCCTACCACAACCGCTGCAATGGACTCAAGGCGGTCATGACCGTAAGGGTGCTCCTCATCGGCTGGTTTGCCGGAAAAGCGCATGAATATTCGTACTACGATACCATAGGCTACATCTGAGGTAGAGTTGATACCGTCAGCCAGGAGTGCGGGACTGTGGCCTATAATGCCCACACCTGTTTTCAGGATGGCAAGAAGTGTATTGGCAATAAGCCCCAGGTTAACTGCCAGGATGGTTTTCTTGTGTCTTTCCGCTACAGTCATTTTGATTTTTTATGATTCTGTCATAATTTGATAAACTCGTAAAAAGTCTCCCGCGCCGTCATTCCCGCGTAGGCGGGAATCCAGAAGGTATTGAAATAACTAGATCGAAGTCTACGCTTATCTTTCGCCTGCGCGGGAATGACGGGATAACGAAGAATTCGATTTTTTACGACGCCATCATAATTTGATGAACTCGTAAAAAGGTCGATTGCCGCTATAGATGGCTAAGTTTAAAAGTTTGATATACAAGGCGTAGTGTTTTTGGCAGGTTCTCGGCTATACATGCGGTATGCCGGGGTCCTGTCAAAAACCTACAACGCAGGAGATCGGACTTTTTACGACGGCATCATAATTTCAGAGTGCTGTCATTATTACCGGCGTCTTCAAGTTGCCATTTTTCCTTTAAATAGTGTATTCCGGCATGGTTGGTAAGATCAAGCTGGATAGGAGTGATGGAAACGTGACCATCTGCCACAGCATGGACATCGGTATCTTCTTCAGGATCGGGAACCGGGGTTCCGCCACCAATCCAGTAATGCTTATTTCCTCCCTGGTCAAGGGTTTCCCTGATCGCATTTTGCCAAAGTCTTCTTCCCTGTCTGGTCACCCTGATTTTTTTATACTTGTTACCATTTGGCACATTGATGTTGAGCAGGGTGTTTTCCGGCAGGGAGTTCTGCATGATTTTTTTGGCCATGCATCTGGCAATTTGTATGGCGGAACGGAAATCATATGGTGGTTCTCCTGCCACGGAGATGGCCATTGAGGGTATTGAATACATGGTTCCTTCAATAGCGGCGGAAACCGTTCCCGAATAGGAGATATCATCACCAAGGTTTGCCCCTGTATTTATCCCCGAGACCAGTAAATCAGGCTGTTCAACAAGGATTTTTTTCAGAGCTACAGCTACACAGTCCGTCGGCGTGCCATCTACTGTATACTTATCTTTCGCCAGCTGAATTACCCTGAGCGGACGATTCATTGTAAGGGAGTGGGAAACTGCTGAATTATCCCGATCAGGTGCAACGATTACACTCTTGCCAAGCTCTGACATTGCCTGTTCTAAAGCCTCAATTCCCGGGCTGTGAATACCGTCATCGTTGGTTATAAGGATTGTTTTCATGGGATTTCCGGATTTGAACTGGAGAGAAGGTTCCAGGTGGGGTTGTTGCAGAACACGGTATGATATCATGAACAAATCACTTGACGCAATAAGAGTTTCCCAATATATCCAATTATCGGTTATTCTCTGTACAAAGAAAAGTAGGAGCCACAGGGTTGTCATCCCCGCGTAGGCAGGGATTCAGTTGCGAGTAGGATTTCTGCAAGGGAATGATGAAATAAGCAGTTGAGTTTCATACGGAATCAGAAAATAAATATTAAAATATACCAAAACCAGGGAGATAAAAATGAGTACCAATTATTTTAATACGCTGTCATTGCGCCGCCAGATTGAAGAGCTTTCGAAATGTCGTTTGATGGATTCTTCTGAGTTTGATGGCGTAGAGGCCTTAAAGGGCAAAAAAATCGTTATAGTGGGTTGTGGGGCTCAAGGGCTAAATCAGGGCCTCAATCTTCGAGACAGTGGTTTGAAAGTTTCGTACGCATTGCGGGAGTCTGCAATTTCGGAAAAACGGCAGTCGTGGAAAAACGGCACGGAAAATGATTTTGTTGTCGGTACCCATGAAGAGCTTATTCCCAAAGCAGATCTGGTGATCAACCTTACACCTGACAAACAGCATACCAACGTTGTTTCCACCGTAATGCCACTTATGAAACAGGGGGCATGCCTTTCCTACTCTCATGGCTTCAACATTGTTGAGGAAGGTATGCAGATCCGCGACGACCTCACTGTTATAATGGTGGCACCTAAATCACCCGGAACGGAAGTGAGAGAGGAGTATAAACGTGGTTTTGGTGTACCGACCCTTATTGCCGTACATGGTGAAAATGATCCCAATGGCGTCGGCTGGGAACTTGCAAAGGCCTATTGCTGCGGCACCGGGGGAGATAAGGCTGGTGTCCTGGAATCCTCGTTTGTGGCCGAAGTCAAGTCCGACCTTATGGGAGAGCAGACTATTCTCTGCGGCATGCTGCAGGTTGGGTCCCTGCTCTGTTTTGACAAAATGATGGAAAATGGGATTGATTCCGGTTATGCCGCAAAACTGGTACAAAAAGGCTGGGAGGTTATCACTGAGTCCCTGAAGCATGGCGGTATCACCGCAATGATGGACAGGTTGTCGAATCCAGCGAAAATAAAGGCAGCTGTCCTGTCGGAGGAGTTGAAAACTATTCTTGAACCTCTCTTTGAGAAGCATATGGATGATATCATGTCAGGATATTTTTCCAAAACCATGATGGAAGACTGGGCGAATGATGATGCCAATCTCCTTAAATGGCGCAGGGAAACCGGAGAAACAAATTTTGAACAGGCAGAGGTAACCGGAGATGAGATTGCCGAGCAGGAGTACTATGATAACGGTATTCTTATGGTGGCAATGGTTAAAGCGGGAGTTGAGATGGCCTTTGATACTATGGTTTCCTCAGGTATCAAGGAGGAGTCGGCTTATTATGAGTCTCTGCATGAAGTACCGCTTATTGCCAATCTCGTTGCCAGGAAAAAACTGTATGAAATGAACGTTGTTATTTCGGATACCGCCGAGTATGGCACCTATCTTTTTGCCCACGTCGCAATTCCACTGCTTCAGGATTTTATGAAAACTGTTGATTCCGATATGATCGGTAAAGGCCTTGACCTTAAGGACAATGGTGTAGATAATATTGATCTGATCCAGGTGAATGAATCGATCCGCTATACCACCATCGAGATGATAGGGGAGGAACTTCGTTCTGTTATGAGTGCAATGAAGCCTATTATGTAAAATATCTGCTGGTTCTATGGCCAGAGCAGTGATCAGTGATGAAGGATCGTTGAGATATTATATCTTCCGGTCCTTTTTTTTGTCAATAATATCATAAGATATCCGGCTACAAGAAAACACTGGAGATCTGGGAGCAGGAGAAATATGGAGAGTAAGGCAGGATATGAATGGGAGGCTGGGGGATGGATGACGATCTGGGCAATTCTATTTATTTTCCTGGTGAGTACTGGTCCGGTACAGGGGGGAACAGAGAATTCAGGGATCAAAAGTGATTCGTCTCAGCTGCAACCGGGGCTGGCAACAGTGTATATTGAAAAAAAATACCGAAACGTTGATCAGGTACCCACAGGAGAGGCTGCACATAAGGCGGGATATCAGGGCAAGCCCGTTCTACTGCTAAATCACTTGTCCGGCAAGGAAGAGTTTGTCTTTGACAGTGGCCGCAGCCAGGGGGTTGCCATGGTTATGACCGGCTTTCTGCATCTGGAAAAAAAAGGCACTTACCGCTGGCAGGCTTTGGCTAATGACGGAATTCGCATGTTCATCAATAACAAGATGATATTTGAAGATCCAAAAGTACACAAGGACAGGTTAACCCCCACAGGTACGATACAGGTTAACGAAATCGGCTGGTACCCGGTGAGTATTATCTATTTTCAGCGTAAGGGGACTGCGGCCCTTAAACTCTACTGGCAGCCACCGGCAGCAAAGGAGTTTAGTCTGGTACCGGCAGAGGTTTATTGGCATTAAAGTTTCCTGTTCCGTCATTCCCGCGCAGGCGGGAGATAGCGTATACTTCGATCTAGAATATGTTGGAATAACAAGAAAAATTACTAAGATACTAAAAGGAAAATCTATGAAAAATGTAATCCTGGCACTCTTTTCCATAGCCCTGGTATTGATGCTTGCGGGGTGTGGTCCAAAAGCAAAGATCACCTCTTCCTGGGTTGACCCGTCACAAAAGAGCTATGCTGCCAACGATATACTGGTGCTTGGAATGAGCAGGAGTGAGCCTGTTCTGAAATTATGGGAGAATGTCTTTGTCGATCTGTTTACCAAGACTGATATTCGCACTATGGCAAGCTATAAGGTAATCGGAAATGTTCCCGATCCGGATCGAGAGATTATCGAGGCTGCAATTAAAAAAACAGGGGCTTCTTCTGTTCTCATCACGCATATGGTGGACAGTAAATCGGAAACTCAAACTTATCCCGGGTCTGTCCACTTTCTACCGGGGGGCTTTTATGGGGGGATGTATGGGTACTATGGTCATACATACCAGGCAGTATACACGCCGCCGTCGAATCTTACCCGTACTGTTGTTCGGCTGGAGACCAATCTTTATGATGTTGCAACTGCCGGTCTCATCTGGAGTGCACAGTCAGAGGCTATTAATCCAAAACTTCTGAGAACAGATTTTGAACGGATTGCCGGTTTACTGCTGGCGGATATGAAAAAGAATGGAGTGGTGCGATGATCCACAGTAAAAAAATGAGAAAAGTCAGGGTTGTTATAAAAATGTAAGGTTAGCGGTGTAATCTATCGTAAATTCAAAAAAGATGTCACACGCGGGCGCCCTGCAACTCTATTTTGAATTTCTTAATGCGGCACAAATGATGCCGTTATTCTGAAACTAAACAAACCTGAATCAATCAGAAGGAGAAAAGTATGAAAATTGTAAGTGCTCTTATGGCAGTTATTTTTACCTGCGTCCTTGGTTTTTCCACTCTTCCCGGTGAGGTGTACGCGAAATCGAACAGTGGTAAAGCGACGACGGAAGAAGTCGTGAATAAGAAGAGTACAGCTAAAAATATTGATATTAACAGTGCGAATAAAGAAACTTTGACGCAGATTCCGGGGATCGGTCCCAAAACCGCAGACTCTATCCTCACATATCGTAAGGCAAACGGCGAATTTACGAGCGTGAATGATCTGACGAATGTGAAAGGCATTGGAGATAAAAGCCTTGCTAAAATGAAACCGTTTTTGAAAAAAATTTAACACTGCTTTCTAAAACAGTCAGTACTTTTTACCATATGCCGGAATCACCTGAATCGGGTGATTCCGGTTTTTTGAAAATACTTTTCTGTACCACCATCCTATTCTCGCTGTTTTCTTAACTTGTATATTCCCTGAATCCTATAAAGTATTTGTGTTTCATCGGTAATTCTCATATCCTGCAATGGGATCAAATACTTTTCCAAAAAATGAACTACAGTTTTTTTATCGGGGTTAGGATCAGTTTCCTGCGGTTTATTGCCTATGGTGCCCCGATTACTATGTTAACAGTTTTTATCGCCATGGTGTTTGTTTGGCTGAGATATTATGTGCTTGGAGGATAGTGAAAATTTTGGAAAAAGCATCAAGAACAATCTTTATTGAACAGGTTCGTCTGCTGTATGTCAATTCGATGGCACCGATCCTGGTTTCCGTGGTGGTCGCTGCTGCGCTGTACTGGTCACTGCGGACCATTGGCAATATAAGGGTTCTCACTGTCTGGTTTACTCTATTTTTCACCGTTTCTGTTGCCAGGATCTGGTTGCTGCTCCTTTTTAAAAAACAGAGGGCAGAGTCAGAGCATGACAAGATGAATCGCTGGCACAACTTTTTTTTGATAGGCACGTATGGAGCTGCTATCTTATGGGGAGCGGTGTCCTTTTTCTTGTTTCCCGATAGTCAATCGCATCAGATGGTGCTCTTCCTGATTGTAGTAGGCATGGCCGGAGGTGCTATTTCTTCGCTCTGCCCCAGTCTCCCTGCTGTGTCGGGTTTTTTATCCCTGATACTTATCCCTTTGGTATTCAAAATGATGCTGCTGGGCAGCGATAATTCGTTGTTCCTCGGCGTGTTGATACTGCTTTTCTGGGCGGTCACCATTAGCGGATCCTTTAAAATAAACGCCAATATCCGAGAAAATATCCAGTTGCGTCTGCAGAGTGTTGAGCGGGAAAAAATTATCAAGGCCAATGAAGAGCGTTACCGGCATATTTTCAGTAACGCCCCCCTGGGCATATTTCAATATGATAGAGAAAGTATCATCGTCGACTGTAATGATGCCTTTGCAGATATCATTGATTCTTCAAAGGAAATACTTGTCGGTTCATCTATGCTTGCCACGTTAAAGGATCGGGGAATGCTGAGTGCCATCAAGGACTCACTGGCAACCGGCAAAGGATATTTTGAAGGTGATTATAGCTCTGCCACCAGCCAAAAAATCTCTCCTGTCCGGGTCTTTCTCAAAGCCATTACATCTTCGGATCAAGCCATTACCAGTGGGGTCGGTATTGTTGAGGATCTGACTGAAAAAAAGTTTTCTGAACAACAAATACAATACCATACCACCTATGATTCTTTGACCGGACTGCCAAATCGTCGACTGTTGCTTGACCACCTCAGTAATGAGATTTCACGTGCAGGCCGGTATGGTCATTATGGAGCGTTATTATTTATCGATTTAGATAATTTTAAAACGGTAAATGACTCACTGGGGCATTCCGTGGGTGATGAATTGCTGAAACTTGTGTCGAAGCGCATTACTGATAGTCTCAGGCAGGAAGATAGCGTCGCCAGGATGGGGGGAGATGAGTTTATCATCATTCTTACCGAACTGGATGAAATAATTGAGTTTGCTGCCGATAAGGCGAGGGAGATTGCAGAGGAGATCAGCTACTGTATCTCATGCCCCTGCCAGATCGAGGGACGGGAGTTGTGTATTACACCGAGTATCGGAGTGTCTCTTTTTCCAAAACCTGGAATAAAGAGCGGCGATATTCTAAAACAGGCTGATACGGCCATGTACAGAGCCAAGGCCGCAGGTCGCAATGAAATCCGTTTTTTTCTGCCCAGTATGCAGGATGCGGCGGATGAACGGCTTCGAATTTACATGGAAATCCGAAAGGCGCTCGATAACGATGAACTTGTTATCTATTACCAGCCCCAGGTAGACAAATCGGGAGAGATAGTTGGGGCTGAAGCACTGTTGCGCTGGCATCATCCGGAAAGAGGGTTGATCCCTCCCGGTGATTTTCTGCCGATAGCAGAAGAAACTGGGATTATGCGGGATATCGGTCGATGGGTATTACGATCGGCCTGCCATCAAATTAAAATATGGCATGACGCCGGAAAACTCGAAGATTCGCATATTATTTCCGTTAATATCAGCAGCAAAGAATTTGGCGCACCTGATTTCGTTGATATGGTAATCACCATTCTTGAAGAAACCGGAGCCGCACCGGATCATCTGGGAATCGAACTCACTGAAAGCAGCCTTATTTCCACAGGCGGAGATATCGTTAAAAAAATGATGACATTGCAGGGCCAAGGGGTCAAATTTTCTGTTGATGATTTTGGTACCGGTTACTCATCACTGAGTTATTTAAAGAGCCTTCCGCTGAATACCCTCAAGATTGATCGTGCTTTTGTCAATGACATCAAAGACGCCGGTCAGGATATAGTGCTGGTCGACACCATAATCATGATGGCCAATAACCTGGGAATGGCTGTTATTGCTGAAGGAGTGGAAACTGAGCAGGAGTTACTCTACCTTGGCACAAGAGGCTGCATAGTTTACCAGGGGTATTATTTTAGTAAAGCTGTTGCCGTTGAAATTTTTACCGAAATGCTTGAATCCGGTAACAGCAATCTTGCCGCCAAACAACTTTCCTGAGTTTATCTGAAGATCATTTTTGCTCAACTGGATATTTGGAGTCAAACCACTCCTTCCAGCCGCCTTTGAGTGCATATACCTTGCTGTATCCTTCACCGATGACTTTCCGTGCCACCCTGGCACTGGTGTATTCACTGGGTCAGGCACAGTAGAGTACTAGAGTTGCATCTTTCGGGTATTTTTCAATAAGGGAAGGGTCAAAGCCCTCCATGCGCACGGCATCCTTTATTTTAAATTCACTTGACTTCCAGTCCCTGCCTATACGAACATCGAGGATCACCAGGCCATCTGAACCGAGAAGTGATTTCAGCTCATCTTTGTCTATGGTCGGCACTGAAGCGGCAAAAATAGAAGGTGCAGTCAGAAAGGAAAGAACGAGAAGCAAAACAACAATTTTTTTCATGATAATTCTCCGTGGTAAGGCAAATGTTTTTATTGTGAGGTTTGAGAGAAACTACTTGTCTCAAAGCTAATGCATCAATCTCGATGAGGCAAGTTAATGCAGTGAGTTTGCGTGTATTCCTAATCAAATAGATGGACAGGCCAGGTCTGTTTCATAAAACTATTGCGTCAAACCTCGTTGTTTTGTAACGTTACCAAACACGCCTCCTCACCTTTCCCTTAATGGGTGCAACGATGCAGACACAAACCTCCGGAAGCTCCTCTAACCAGCCGCCCTCAGTTAAATCATCGTTTGAAAATCTCGGAAGTTCACTCCACTTAAAAATTCAAAATTATACTGATCTGAAGGCAATACTTGAGCTGGATGAAGCCCTCTGGATTGCAACCACGGCACCAGTTTCAACCATTAAAATTAATACTGATTTTCTCAATTTCCTCGATACGGATGAGGATAAACGTATTCGCTCAGAAGAGATTAAAGATGGTATTCGTTTCCTTCTGAAACATCTTGTGGACTATTCAGGTATCCAAACCGATAATCTGAACGTATCTCTTGCAGCAATTAATACCGAAACAGAGATGGGGGAAAGGATCCATTCTTCGGCACTGAAAGTTCTTAAAAGGCTTGATAAAGGGGAGCAGTCGGTAAACTTAAGTCAAGTGGAAAAAGTGAAAAAAGAAGTTCTTGAAGGAGGGCTTGATCAGGCCGGTATTGTTTTACCGGAAGCTGCTGAGAATAAAAAAATAGATCAATTTATAAAAAATATTTTGTGTACTGTGGGAGGGAAAAAACATCCCAATGGTAAAGATGGCGCTGATACGGAAAGTCTGGCCACCTTCATGGAAGAGTGCCGCCAATATATTGACTGGCAGCGGCAGGCTGGAGAAGTAGACGCCGACGTGGCAACAGAAATTCTTCCCCTTGGTAAAGGTACTGCCGAAGGATATGCGCTTTTCCATTCCCTTGTGAAAAAACTGATTCAATATTTCCTTCTCTGTAATATCAAACGACTCAACCCGGAATTGCTCGCTCGTGCCCTGGAGACTCCGGAGGCAAACGCGGCTCTTAATCTTATAAACATTGAAGAGGCAGAATCATATCTGGAAAACGCGCCCCTCAGCCTCCTCAACAGCGAAGGTGTGCTGGATTTAACAGGTGAGATAAACCCCTATTTTCACAAAAATATAGGGTCATTTACAGAGAAGGTAATCAAGCCTTTGCTTGGTGATCAGGTGCAAGCCATTGATAAACAGTCAGTACAGAAACTGCAGAAAATTTTTGAACCTTTTGTCAATTGGACTGATAAAAGGCCGGAGGTGACAGTCGATACTATTGGAGCATCAACTGTGCAGGAATATCTGACCGATTCATCTTACCAGCAAGTCCTTGAAGATCTTATAGCCAGAAGTCATAAGACGGCCTTTGTCCTCGACAATATACGAGAACTCGAGCGATTACTGCTCTACCAGGCATACATGCTGCCTCTGGTGAACAGTTTTGTCAGTTTTCCCAAATTATATGATACTGAGCAGCGGGCTCTGTTTGAAGAGGGCAGTCTGATCATGGATGGCAGACATTTTACCCTGGCGGTAAAGGTCGAAGATAGAGAGCACCATATTGAAACCTGTAAAAGCAGTAATATATTTATCATCTACTGCGAACTGTTCGGCTCGGACGGGGAAAAGGCATATGAAGTTGCTGTGCCGGTAACGTCAACCAACCGAGGCAACATTCGCCTGAACAAATGGGGAATATTTAATGATATTGACGGCAATGAACTGCATGCCAGAGTTGTTGATATTGTAGAAAATCCAATTAGTATTTCCGAGGCGATGGTTGAACCTTTTGTTCGCATCAGCCGCGCTTTTTTTTCACGTCTCGAAGAGTTTTCTTCTGCAGCGGAAGAGAAAATTTTTCAAAAAGGAGAAAAATCAAAGGATAAGAAAAAACAGGATGCATTCTCCGGCGGGATGCTTGCAGGAGGAGGATTTGCTGTAGCTGCTCTCGGCTCTTCATTTGCCTTTATCACCAAAACCCTGGCTGGTTTAAGTGTAAAAACAGTACTTTTTGCTCTCCTGGTTTTTGGGGGCCTGATAGCCATACCGGCAGGAATAGCCGCCTATTACAAATTGTCCAGAAGAGATTTAAGCACCATCCTGGAAGGGTCCGGCTGGGGAATTAACTCAAGGATGAAGCTTACCAAGGCTCAGGCAGCTCGTTTCACTTATCGTCCAGACCATACTTAGCCTGGTTGTTATATTAGCAGCAGCCGGACGGGGACTTGCCGCGAAATCTGCTGATCCAGCTGTTGATGATATACGTCGCGCAGCCACAGCCGTCATCAGGATTAACGTAGATAGCATCCACCGGACAGTTTGTGGCGCAGGCACCGCATTCCATGCAGATATTCCGGTCGACGATTTGAGCTTTGCCGTTCCGAACTTTGAAAATGCGGTGAGGACAGACCTCCTCGCAGTTGCCGCACCCGATGCATTTCTCCTCCGATAATCGTAAAATTGCCGTATCATCAAGATATCTGAAGCCTTTCATTGCTTTCCCTCTCAATACAATGTGAATTAGATTGTATGGTTGACACGCGTAAGAATTTGAGAGTCTGCCAACCACAAAATCTTACGGTTAACACAATTTCCGAGGTATAATGATATCAGGGTGTTACATGTGTTAACCATATCAGTACCTTACTCCTGAACTTTTGTCATAAAAAACAAGAAACCAAAGGGTGTATTTTGAAATTATGCTGTTTCATTTACTTTCAAGGTACTTAAATTACTTGAGAGTGCTTTTTGATATTATCATGGGAAGTGATGCCCTTGGAATAGTCACCAGCTCAATTCTTGACAATAGTATTCTGCAACAGCAGCTTGTTCTGCTTCCAATATCTTTAGCGGAATTTAACATCCATTACGGCCTGGTCAGCCTTTCGCGCTAATCTCAGTCGCCCGTAATCCGTAAATTTCAACAGTTTATGATTGAAACAGAAGAACAGTGGGGCATAAAACCTAAGCTTCTCAATAAAAATGATTCTTTGTAATTAACAGGTAACAGAAAACGGTTTTTATCTTGTTATTTTATATGAAATTCATTCCTCCTAATAGCCTATCTGAATGTGGGAATGTCCCTTCGGATCCAGTAAAGTAGATTCAGTCTGTTCAAAAACCGAGACTAAAATAGTGACCGTAAACAGTTCAATAGCCAGGGTTGGGGTTATATTGACAAACCAGAGAAAGAGAAAATGAACTCGGCGGCTCACTTGAATCGTGACTTCACATTTGTCCAGCAGTTTGCTGCCAGGAAGCTTTCATCCATATTGTCAAGCATACTCAAAAACTTGGCCCAGGGCGCTGAAAAGGTAAAAATGTCCGGCCTGACACAGGCTCTTACTGAAGGATCCAGTGCGCCCAGAACAGCCTTTGGCTCTTTGGCTTCGAGTTCGCTCATTGGGAAACCAACAATTGAATCACAGCCGGTACCAGACGGCACCATTACACCGTGTGCTGTCATGGAATCAAAATTTGCCAGGGTATGGAGACCGGCAATAACATCCGGATTGGCGAAGAAAAAAACTACCTGGGGATTATCCTGTTCTTCTAGTGTATCCCAGCGTTTGAAGACCAGGTATTTCCCCGGGGCTCCCTGGGACGAATGGTGTTCATACATGCCATCCACATGAGCATACGTTTTTTTGACACGCTCTATATTGCAGACATAGTTTTTAACATCATCAGAGACATTGGTTGCAAAACCAAGGGGTATGAAAGCTCCGAAACACCCCAGGTTCTCCATGTTAAAAGCACGGGAACGTCCCTGTCTTACAGGAGCTATCTGGCTGAAGATACAGGTATATCCTTTACGATTAGGTTTAGGACGATTGGGAAATTTTACGTCGCCAAGTTCATTGGTATAGTAACAGACGATGGGAAGGTCGCGGCCAGGGAAATATTTTTCCCATGCCTCCATAAAGCGTCCCTTGATTTCAATGTTCAGGGTATTTTCCTCTGTAAAAGTAGTGTATTTTCAATTTTGATGCTATATACTATCTATACTGTACAGAGCTGTCCACTAAAAAATCATATCCTCTGAAATGAAGCGACGAGAAACAAATAAAAATAAAGGCGTGAGCAAGAGACAATGGCTTACCAAAGCTCTTGAGACACTCGAGGCGGATGGTTTTGAAGCCGTTAAAATTGACAGGATCGCCAAACAATTAGGCATATCTAGAAGCGGATTCTATTATCATTTTAAGGATCGGCAAGACCTCTTACAGCACCTTCTTGATTATTGGGCCAATGAATATACTGCTGTTATAACTGACAATCTGGATATGAAAAAGCTTGATGCGGAGAAACGTCTCTTTACTACTATGAAAATAGTTAGAGAAAAAAAACTTCCAAAATATGATCTTGCAATGAATGGTTGGGCAAAGGTTGATCCGCTTGTGGATAAAGTTGTAAAAAAGGTCATCAAAATACGTTTAGACTTTACACGTGCAATATTTGAGGAACTGGGATTTGATGGAGATGAACTTGAAATGAGGGCGCGGGTGTTTCTCTGCTATCATGCCTGGGAGGAGGTAATGTTTACTGACGACAACGATAATGAATATGTAAATATGCAGAAACTACGTTATAAAATGTTTATCAAATAATCATTAAATATCAGCAGTTCCCGGTTAGAAAATTGCAACATGTATCGTGTGGATTTGTGGGTTGATCTACGGAGTCTCACAAGCTCGCTTACCTTTCCACTTTTTACTGCAAATCCCGGTTATGTTACTTCCATGCTTCGTTGTGAAATTCATTTCATGGGTGTTATTTTACGTAGTAATATTCCCCAAACTCCCAGTATTTTTTACCTGGACTCTTTGGGCCTTGCCAGCCTTCAGATAATAGCTCTTTGGCAATAAACCTGTTTGCGAACCCATGACCAATTAAGAGAACTGAACCATTTTTCCTAGCCATTTCTATTAGTCTATTTGCACCAATAGATGCTCTTAATCTGGCTTCATGGATTGATTCGCTGTTTGATGAGTACCCGAGAAACCAAAGAACCCTAAAGAATGCTGCCCAGATACTCGGCGATAACTTGAGAGTTGGAAAGCTGCAAAATGGCAAACCCATTTCTCTGAACATCGGCTCGATGACACTTATTTTTTTTACACCAAGTGCTCTTGCTGATTCAACGGATCGTTCCAGGTCACTGCATACTACGGTATTACAAACGCTCGTTATCTCAATGGCACCTCGCGAAGGGACATGCTCTGATATTATGCCAGCTGAATTGTATGACTCAATCCATCGATGCAGCTCATTAGCCCTGAATTTTCTATGCTCTGAGACATCAGGTTTACCATGTCTTAAAAGAACGATCTGCATCAGGGACATCCTATCGCAATATAACCTGTCTCATACATAGCTAAAGCTCTCCACATAATACCTTTTTGTTCATTTGTTATGCCACAATCCTGGCGACATTGTCCTTGTCAAAGATTAAAGTCTCTCCATCATCTGGAATAAAAACATTGGCTAACAAGTCCTTCTTTTCCAATGCCTGCTTTAATTGTAAACGGGTTGTAGGGCAATGGTTAAGAGCTTCAAGGTGATTGGCAATAACTATTTTAGGAGCAGTCTGCACAAAAATGACCAGCTCTTCCAGTGGCATCAAAATTGGGTCGCTAATATCCAAACTGGCACTGCCTGAGGCCATCACCGCAATATCAGGCATATATTCTGTTAGAGCACGCTCAACATCATTGGTATATACGGTGTCACCACTAATATAGATTGTAGGCTCATCTGGAAGCTGAAGATAAAATCCTGCACCGTTAGCCATTAAGTTATGAATCCAGCTATGACCATGCAATGCGGGAACAGCAGTTATCGCACCTCCAAGAAAATTGACTGACTGCCAATAGGTTAAACCAACTTCAACAGTTAGCCCATGTTTTTTCAAGTAAGATACATCTTGTTCGCGAGTGATAACCGGTATGTTGTTTTTCCGTAGAAATGCTTCACCTTCAGCGTCAAGATGATCTGTATGCTGCAATGCCTTTACTCCAAATTTCTGGCTATGTGTAATGAGGCAATGTGTTACTTTTCTCAGGATTTCAGGGGCATTTTCTGGAAGCGAAACAAGTGGGTTTTTCCGGGATTTGTGTCGAAAACGGGCAAACGGAGGTAAGGTCCCTTTTTCACAAAGCATAGGGTCTATCAAAATATGTTTAGTTCCTGACTCAATAACAAATGTTGCATTTCTTAAATGATGTATTTTCATTCAATCCTTCCTTAAGACATTCGTTTTACGATCGAAAATGAATCTGATATTGGGATGGGGTGACCTTGAATCGTCGAAAGATCAATTCCGTCAGTGGCACCACCACTGGTGTAGATGTTGTCGTCTTCTATGGATGGTTGAAATCTGGGTTAAATTACAGTTCGATTTTTGTACCCAACACTCCAAGGAATTTTCGTATCCATTCGGGATGAACTGGCCATGCCGGTGCTGTGACCAGATTGTTATCCACATGAGCAAAAATTATCATTATTGGCAATCCAGGTACCACCAACAACCCCAATATCCGGGCAGCATGCAGCCGCACATTCTCAGCCATCCAGTACACCCGCTGTGACGAGAATTTGTGGGCCTTGGCACTGATAAAAACACTGTGCCTTGTTTCTCAGACTTAGTTACATAATAAAAAGGTATCATGCTGATGAGTTATTTGCATTAGACAAAATGTTTATTGTGCGTTAATTTTCAATTATTAAGAATAATTATTCTTCTGTTAAGATATCTTTTGTTGTTTTAATATACTGTTTATGCAAACAAAACCTGAAAGATGTTTTTATGTTAGTTTTTATCTTACACAATTTCTCGTCTAAAGAGGTGCTCTATATGAAAACTTTGCTCCAGTCCCTGACATTATTTCTTGTTTTTTTCTTTCCTCTGTTTGCCTTTGCAATATCTCCACTTCCATCTTGGAATGACGGAACAAGTAAGCAAGATATTATCAATTTTGTCACAGCAGTTACTAGCAAGTCGAGTTCTGACTATGTTGATCCTCGTGAACGCATAGCTGTTTTTGACAACGATGGTACCCTATGGTCGGAACAGCCTGCATATTTTCAACTGTTTTTTGCCATGGACCGAGTCAAAAATATGGCAGCAGCTCATCCTGAGTGGAAGACCACTCAGCCTTTTCAGGCTGTACTTGAAGGGGACCTGAAGGCTGTTGCTGCCTCCGGTGAAAAAGGGATACTCGAACTGGTGATGACGACCCATGCGGGTATGACCACCGATGAATTTGTGGACATTACTAAAGAATGGTTCAAAACTGCCCGTCATCCCACCTTAAACAAACCATATACCAAACTTGTTTTCAAACCCATGCTTGAGCTGCTGGACTACCTGCGGGCAAACGATTTTAAGATATTTATTGTTTCCGGCGGTGGGGTTGAATTTATGCGCCCCTGGGTGGAAGAAGTCTATGGGGTTTTGCCAGAACAGGTGGTTGGCAGCTCCATCGTCACTGCGTTTGAGATGCGAGACGGCACCCCTGTTTTAATCCGGAAGCCAAAATTAGACTTCATCGATGACAAGGCTGGTAAGCCGGTGGGCATTAACCAGCATATTGGCCGTCGTCCCATCTTTGCCTTTGGTAATTCCGATGGTGACCTGCAGATGCTGCAGTGGACAACCCTGGGTGGAGGAGGAAAACGCTTTGCAGGTATTGTCCACCATACCGATAGAGAACGTGAATTTGCCTATGACAAGGATTCCCATATGGGTCGCCTTGATAAAGCATTAGTTGAAGCAGGGAAAAATGGCTGGACTGTGGTCGATATGAAAAAAGAATGGAAAGTTATCTATCCGTGATAAGCACGAGATTGTGTCGGTGCCCTGCTCGATAAGTTGGTTGAGCTTGGTATTGCCGATTTATTCGGGTTAGGTTATTTCTACAAACGCTGCAGCCGCTCCCCGGCCGCGTGGAGAATATCCTCATCACGGGCAAAGTGGAGCCGGATTAAGTAGTTAACCGGGTCATGAAAAAAACTTGATCCCGGTACAGCAGCAACACCGATTTCTTTTGCCATCCAGCGGCAGAAAGTGATGTCGTCGGTAACGTCAAAATCTGAGCAGTCAACCATCACATAATAAGCCCCCTGGGGTCGGGTATAGCGCAGGCCGGCTTTGTCAAGATAGCCGAGAAAAAGATCCCGCTTGCGGGTATAGTCCTGTTGAACTTCATCATAATAGCGAGGGGGGAGGTTTAAAGCTACAGTGGCCGCTTCCTGGAGCGGGGCGGCAGCTCCTACGGTGAGAAAATCATGGACTTTACGGGCTCCGGCAATGATTTCAGGTGCAGCGATGATATAACCCAGCCGCCATCCAGTCATGTTGTATGTTTTTGAAAGTGAACTGCATGAGATGGTACGTTCAAACATCTCCGGCAGCGACGCCATGTAGCAATGGCGGTGGGGTGAGTAGACAATGTGCTCATAAACTTCGTCAGTAATAACAAAAGTGTCGAATTCTTTGGCAAGATCAGCAATCAGGGTCAGTTCTTCAAGGGTGAATACCTTCCCGCTGGGATTGGAAGGATTACAGAGTACCAGTGCCTTGGGTTTTTGTTTGAAGGCCTCTCTGAGTAATGACGGGTCGAAATTAAAATTAGGTGGCTCCAGTGGAACGTAAATTGGTTCCGCCCCGCTTAAAATAGTGTCGGCACCGTAATTTTCGTAAAATGGTGAGAAAATGATGACTTTATCGCCGGGGTCACAGACTGTCATCAGGGACACTATCATAGCCTCGGTGCTTCCACAGGTAACTACCACATGTTCATCACCATTAAGATCGAGCCCCATCCATTGCTGCTGCTTTTCAACGAGGGCCTGGCGGAAATTGGGGGCACCCCAGGTGACGGCATATTGGTGAGGTCCCTGCTGCATGGCCTTTACCGCAGCCTCGATCACCGATGGGGGTGGGTCGGCATCAGGAAACCCTTGTGACAGGTTGATGGCATCGTACTGATTTGCTACCCGGGTCATCTCACGGATAACCGATTCGGTGAAATGGCGAAGGCGTCCGGCAGTTGCAGGCATAGGATCCTCACTTAATTGTATGGGGGGGCAGAAAAAAGGTCAGGATTACAGCGGTCAAGGTTGCGGCGGCACACATCCCGAAGGCAATACGGAAAGTGCCGGAAACATCGGCTAGAAATCCGGCAAGGGCCGGGCCTATGATTTGGCCCATCCCGAAAAAGAGGGTAATGAAGCCGAACGCCCTGGCTGCCCGGGCAGGTCCCAGATAATCTCCCACGGCTGCGGCCATGATGGTGGGCACACTCCATACAGCGATGCCGTAGAGGGCAATGGAGGCATAAAGCCATGCAGCAGGAAGGTGCATCCCGACCAGCCCGTAAGCCAGAGTGAACAAAATGAAGACCGTCAGCATGCCGGTACGGCGGCCCAGACGATCGGAAAGCCAACCAAACAAAGGGCCGGAAAAGATGCTTAAAGCGCCCACCACCGCCCAGAAATTCCCGGCAACCTGTTCGGAAAAACCATGTTCATCCACCAGGGTGGTAACGATAAAGGTGGCGTAAACAACATAAGTGGCGCCAAAAAGTGCATAGATCAAGCCCAAATGAACCATGATCCATTTGGGCTTTCCAGTGCTGTTATCCTGGCTCCCAACGGTAGCATGCAATGAGTCTGCCTGGCTGCCCAGGGGAGTCATTCCTTTTTCCAGGGGATCATTGCGTAAGAGCGCAGCAGTCATAATGGCCACCCCCAGTACAACCACCCCCATGGTGATCCAGCCATAGCGCCAGCCTTCCATGCCGAACCGAGTGTTTATCCAGGGTAC
>DEIL01000114.1:1211-2892 GCA_002352445.1 Desulfobulbaceae bacterium UBA2775 | reverse complement strand
GTGATCACATAAAGGGATAAAATATGCAAATAATGCTCAGCGCGGCCAACAAGCATCATGGTGATGCCCACCAGTACAAGTCCCAGAGTGATGGTCAGACGGGCACCCAGGTGTTGGGCCACATACCCGGCCAGTGCCACGGCGAACATGTAGCCTATGAAATTTCCGGTACCGATTAAACCCATGCGTGCATAGCTCAAATCAAGGGCAGTGCCCATGGAGGGTAGTAACATTCCCAGGGCAAACCGACCTAACCCGAGACAGGCAAAAATCACTGCTGTTCCGGTGAAGGCGATGACCCAGCCGTAATGCAGGTTTGTGGGTTGATGAGTCGAGGCGGTTGGCATGGATAAACCTATTGACGATGTTTATACAAAGGAACCCACAATCCAGAAAAGAGTAGCAAGGATTGCACAGCCTATCTGAAACGGCAATCCTCTGCGCATTTCTTTTGCTACTCCGGAAAGGGAGGTAAACGGTGTGGATCCGGTAAAGTTCATGGCCAGGTAGGATGAGCATCCGGTGATCCAGAGAAAAAGACTGATTTTTTCAATCAGCCCTGGATCTGAATCTGTCTGAAAAAGAAAAAGTAGTGCAGCAAGTACGCCCACTATTGCACCTTTAAGCCAGAATTGCCGGACTGGAATCCATGGCAGCAGCAGGGGAGTGGCCGCAGCTCCCGCCAGGATTGCAGTAAAGGTCGCTATCAGGAGAGTTTCCCCACGGGAGAGGGCTGCTGTCAGGGAAAATATCTGTGGAGAGATCCCTGCTAAAAGGAAAAAAAGAGCACAACCAATAAGCAGCTGTTTCCACAGCAGGCAGATATCCAGTGGAATAAGAACAGCTCTCTCTTTTAAGGTGAACGTCACCGACTGCATTTCCTCACTGACTTTCCCGTTTTCCAGATACTCGGGCAGCATGGACGCAAGAATCGGCCCGAACCTGCCCCCAAAGCCGCAGAGTTTTTTAAGGTTGTGGGCTGCAACTCCGTTGGCCGAGAGCTGGGGCAGGATGAGTCTTCGGTGGGAGACAACCTGATCAAGCTTAGCATTTTGAACCTGATAGGCGATTTCTTCTGCCGAAAATGTGCCCTTTCCTGCTGCACACCAGACATTGATTCCCCGGGTATCGACCACCAGAATCCAACTATCATAGTCGCTGAGTTCTTTGCGGAGCACGTCAAAACTCAGTTTGTAGTTGGCAGTTACCAGCACCGGGCTGTTTTCAGTGGGTTCGCCGGTGCAGTAGAGACCGGGGGTGATTTTATAGTTGTTTCGGGTAAAACCGGTTCTGGCGCCAATTGTACCGAAATGGTCGCGGGTCCTGAGAGAAGTGACAACTCTGGGCACCGGGCCAACCGGTGTTTCCATAAAACCTTTAACAAAGGGGAAGATGAGATAACCGGCACGTTCAAATCCACTGGACCGTGGGGCAAGTTTCGGCCCTCAACAGTGTTCGTCTGATGGTCCTGCCGGCACCTTGAGGGGAGTGGTTGAATTGCAGGGTTCTGTTTGCAGCAGGGGGAAAATCTGCTGCTGGAGCTGTTCACTCATGTTATCCTCCGATGGCATCGCAAAAAACCAAAATTCTTTGCTATTCCGTCACTCCCGCGCAGGCGGGAATGACGGCGCGGGAGACTTTTTACGAGATTGTCATTCTTTGATAAACTCGTAAAAAGGTC
>DEIL01000114.1:0-1159 GCA_002352445.1 Desulfobulbaceae bacterium UBA2775 | reverse complement strand
GGACTTTTTACGACGCCATCATTCTTTGAGTAGTCGTTATCATACAAAATTTAATAACCGTTAATCTCCTTCCTATGTAAGCATAGAGAGCCTTTTTTCAAGGACACCGCCGCCGATTACTTCTCTTTAGTATTAATAAAATCAAGTAACTGGCGACCAAGCGGGTTCCCGGAGTCGACAGTTATCATCTGTTCTGCAAAATTTCTGGCCTTGGGGTATTGGCCCCTGGCAAGATAGAATTCGGCGATTGCCAGGAGGTAGTTCATATTTGCAGGCTCGATTTCAACGGTTCGCAGCAGGGCTGTTTCCGCAGCCCTGTCCCTATGGAGAAATGCAAGGAGCTGGCCTAGATTATAGAAAGCTCTTGCATTGTTCACCATGCCGTCTGCAGCTTTTTGCAGATGTTCCACCGCCTCTTCATATCGTTTCTGTTCCGAGAGGAGGAGGCCCAGTGAATAATGGACATCGTCCAGGTCGGGATTTACTGCAAGAGCCTTGCGCAACTGATCTTCGGCCAGATCATTTTTTCCCTGTCTGCTGTACAGTACAGCAAGATTTGATCGGGCCGTGTAAAAATCACGATCAATCTCCACAGCCTTTTTGAAATGCTCTTCAGCCTTATCAGTCTTCCCTTTGTAGCTGTACAACGCTCCAAGGTTGAGTCTGGAGGGGGCAAAATCAGCGGAATAGAGTGCAATCTCCTGAAACTCCGTCAGTGCCTGGTCAAAGACCTTCCGCCATCGCTTGTCCAGTTTATCAGCCGGGATGATTGTCAGTGCTCTGGCAGCTTCAATGCGAACCCCCTTTACCGGGTCATTCAGTAATGGCCCGGCCATCTGCATCCGCTGCTCAGGCGAGACACGGGGCAGATACATAAGTGCCGTCCTTCTGACAATGGCCTCATCGCTGTTTAAAGCCTGCTGAAAGATTTCAGTTACATTCTCCCCCTGATATCCGCCCAGCAGGGAGAGGGAGGTCGCCCGGACAAGGACTGGGGCCAGGTTATCGGAAACAATCCGGATCAAGCTTTCCTTTGTTGCTATTTCTCCATCAAGGGCCTTGCTAAAGGTGGTTCCATAGTGAAATTTTTGCTTACTGCCATACCATTTTTTTGTGTATTCGGCAGACCATTCGTTGGTCTTGTCAATATGGCAGCGGT
>DEIL01000328.1 GCA_002352445.1 Desulfobulbaceae bacterium UBA2775 | reverse complement strand
GTGGGGCGGACCATTCCATTAGAGACCTTGAAATAGTGGAATCATGGGGTCGCACATCAAGTACTCTGACCCCTTGTTCCACCTTCGTATTAGGAAAGAAATACTATAGCAAGTGATTATTGATATCTCCGATGTTTACAAAGAGCGCCTTTAAATCAGCATGGTGGTTGCCTCATGCCCACCTGCAAACACTCTGGTCCAGCTTTTCATCTCGTGGCATAGGGCTGCAAAGACGGCGAGAACGCGCGCAGACCGCAGATGGTGACTTTCTTGATCTGGACTGGTATGGAACCAACAACGGTCCACTGGTGATTCTGTTGCATGGACTCAGTGGCTCTTCTGCATCGACTTATATACTTGGTTTGCAGGATGCTATACATAAACTGGGCTGGCGTAGTGTAGCCTTGAACTTCCGTGGTTGTAGCGGAACTCCGAATCAAACAGCTCGCTGGTATCATTCCGGTGAGACCGAGGATATTCATTTTCTTTACCAATTGTTGAGAAAAAGAGAACCCCGGACGCCATTGATGGCGGTGGGCTATTCTTTGGGCGGTAACGTCCTGCTTAAATGGCTAGGGGAGGGCATGGAACTCGATCTGGTGGGCGCGGTAGCCGTTTCCGTACCATTCCGGTTGGATAATAGCGCCGACCGAATGGGTCAGGGTTTTTCCCGCATTTACCAACGACAACTGGTTGATGAATTGCTTAGGGCTATCGAAAACAAAAAAACCTATCTTGAGGAAATTGGACGATACGAAGAGGCGGAATGTATCAAAGAATTGGGGAAACTACAGGATGTTCGAGATTTCTGGCAATTTGATGGCCGTATCACTGCACCTTTGCACGGCTTTACAAGTGCTCAGGATTATTACGACCGCAGCAGCAGTCGAGTATATCTGTCTAATATCCGGGTAGCCACGCTCATTATACAGGCTGAAGATGACCCGTTCATGACTAGGGAAGGGTTTCCGCAGGAGTCTGAGCTTTCTGACTGCACAACGCTGGAACTCAGTCGCGAAGGCGGACATGTCGGCTTTGTCGGAGGAAATACTCCCCTGCGTCCACAATACTGGCTGGACCGGCGCATTCCACAATGGTTAGAAGCACAACTCGATAAACAATGTAAAATTAATCAAAGCATGAGCATGGAAATGGCGTGAATGCCTCGGTTGAACCAGGGAGCTTGGGAGACAAATATGACGGAAAGAGATTCCCTCTTTGCCTGAGGCTAAACAGGCAATACTCGGATTTATTTTGCAGTCGTTCGAGTGGCAATGGTCAAAGCACGAGTCAAGAAGTGGGTGAATTTGTCTTTTTGTGCTGCAAAAAGGTCAAAGACATGGGGCCACTTCTTTTATACTCGCGGCAAGCCCGCGACACTTTTAACTGAATGAGAAATCCTTATGTCATTGACTGAGCCTCCGGCTTTGCCGGATTTCATCGCGTCTTTGCTACCCTTTCAACGAGGGGCATACGAGTTGGAGAAGGGAAGCCTTGCGGGTCATCAGATCCACTTTCTCGATCAGGGCTCTCGCAGGGGGCAGGTCGTCTTGATGTTGCATGGCAACCCGACCTGGTCCTTTTTGTGGCGTAAAGTCATCACCGCCCTGAATCCCGATCGATTTCGTTGTGTCGCTCCGGATCTTCTTGGCCTGGGATGTTCAAGCAAGCCCAAGGAAACCACGGCTCACACCCTGGCTGGGCACATCGAAGTAATGTGTGAGTGGTTTGACGCCCTCGACCTTCAGGACGTGATCCTGGTGGGGCAGGACTGGGGAGGCCCCATCGTGACGGGAATTGGCGCCCATTTTCCCAAACGAATCAAGGGAATTGTCTTGGGCAACACATCGGTCCGGGTGCCTCGTGAACCGAGAGGGACTGCTTTTCAACGGTTCTCTCACCTGCCGCTGCTGAGCGATTTCTGTTTTCGGGTGCTGGGCTTCCCGCAAAATGTTCTCGGCCGCGTGCAGGGAGACCCAGCCTCAATTCGAGGGGACATCGCCCGCGCCTACAAGTGGCCCCTGCGAGGTTATGGCAACCGAGCAGCCCCGCTCGCCATGGCGCGCATGGTGCCCACAGGCCCGCGGCACCCAAGCATGGCGTCGTTCAAGCGGATCGAGGTCTGGTTGGATGCCTTCGAAGGCCCTATGGCACTCGTCTGGGGAGAGAGAGACCCGATCCTGGGGGGCACCCTCAAGAGCCATGTTGAGGCTTTTCCCCAAGCGAAAGTCACACGAACCGAAGCCGGGCACTTTCTACAAGAAGAAGTCCCTCAAGAGATCGCCGATGCGATTGTCGATGTCAGCGCACGTACATCATGATTCGCGAATATCCCATGAACAGTAGTAGTCAGCAATATATCGGAATCACTGGAGTCATTGGCCTTATAGCCGCCATTTTGGTCGGAATCGGAGAATTTCTTTTACATTTCGATCCCTTAGCTCGTTTCTCCGAAACCAGTTACGATTTTATGCTGGCAGCTTCCGATGAGCGGCAAACGATTGGCCATTTCTTTGGTGTTTTCGGTGCCCCTTTATATGTTGTTGGTTGTTGGCACATCTATTTAATGTTAAGACCCGCTAATCAAAAGTTGGCATTTATAGGTTTTCTTGCCAGTGCTTACGGATTCATGATAGGGGCTGACTGGATTAGCTCAAGAGCAAGCATAGGTGCGCTCATTCACTTCCAGGAATCCGGTGGAAATATCAAGGTTCTGGTGGAATTATATCAATTGCGATATGAAAGCTTGTTAACGGTCATTCGCGTTACTACGGTAATCATTTCGCTTATTTTTATCTATTTAACGCTGACCGGTCGGTCGCATTACCAGAAATGGCACGCTATATTTAACCCGATCGTATTGTTGATGATGAATTTCGTCATCTATGCAATAAGTCCGGCTATTGGAAAATACCTTATGCCAATAGCACTTAATGTGGCTTTTGGCCTGTTTTTTGTCATTTCGTTGCTGCAAGCGCAGAAAATACAACTTAGAGAGTAAATTATGATCAAACTATTGTTGATCCCGTTGTTAATAGTCATCGCTTTAGTCACTGTAGTGATTGTTCGGTTTACGTTAGACAAAAATATTCCTTACGATGTTTCCACCAAGAATATAACCGTACCGACATTTGAAGAAATAGATCTCGACTTTGAGCAGAAACTGAGTGATGCAGAATCACTGCCGTTTACGGCCAGTGCCGTTATTGATATAGACAACGACGGTACGGAAGAGCTTTTTATTGGCGGCGGCCCTGGTCAAAAAGATGTTTTGTTTGAATTTGTCGACGGACAATTTAAGTTATTAGATCAAAACATTATTGAAAAACCGGAAATGCAGGACGCTACTTTCGGTTCATCAGTGATCGATGTTGATGCGAATGGCTTCTCGGATCTCATCGTTTCGCGGACATCAGGCGTATGGTTGCATCTAAATGAAAACGGTCGGTTTTCGGCAAAAAAACTTGATTTACCCATAAGCCCGGATACATCACCGCTTTCAGTAGCCATAGTTGACGTTAACCGCGACGGATATTTTGACATGTATGTGGCGGGTTATATTAAAAAGGAGCTAGTAGAAGGGCAAAATATCTTCAATAAAGAAGGTTATGGTGGGACCAGTCTGATGTTGTTGAATAATGGCGATAACACGTTCACCGATATCACTGAGTCGTCTGGACTGTATTACAAACATAATACATTCATGGGTATGTTTGTTGATGTCGATAATGATGGTCTTGAAGATCTTGTTGTTGTTCACGATACGGGGCAGGTAAGAACCTGGAAGAACCTGGGCAATGCTAAATTTAAGAATATGCACAACCCTAACTCTAAACAATACAGCTACCCAATGGGTATCGCCGTAACAGACTACAAAAACGATGGAATGGTGGATTTTTTCTTTTCCAATGTAGGAAGTACAGCACCGTCCTTCCTTGTAAAAGGAGATTTACGCGACGATCAGTTATTTAATCCAAAATGGATTATGTTCCAAAACAAAGGCAATTTTGAATTTGATGATGTTGCAGAGCAGGCAAAACTGGCCGACTATGAATTTTCATGGGGAGCGATCTTTGAAGACTTTAATCTGGATGGCAGAGATGATTTGGTCGTTTCGGAAAATTATATTGGTTTTCCACCACACAAGGTGCCATTTTTGCGATTGCCGGGTCGTTTCTTAATGCAAACGGAAACAGGTGAATTTGCCGCTACAGGTAAAGAGAGTGGAGTCATTAATACCGGTTACGGCATTTCTCCGATTACCGCTGATTTTAACAACGATGGTTATCCCGATCTTGTACATATTAATATTGCTGGCAAATCAAAAGCGTTCATTAATAACGGTGGTGATGCGAACTATCTAAAAATAAAGCTACCGGATACTATTGCATCTGTTGCAGCAAAAATAATGGTGATGCAAAGTGATGGCAAAGTGATCTATAGAGACTTTGTATCAGGTGAAGGCTTAAGTTCTGATCAATCTCATATTCAAATATTCGGCCTGGAAGACGCCAGCGCAACTGAAATTACGGTGCAATACATCAATGGAGAAAAAGAGACCATAAAAGGCAACTTTGTGAATACCCTGGTTCAATTTTCGCCAAAGACCAAGGGGGAGGAAACGGATGAGCAGCGACCTGCCGAATAACTCCAGGGCTGGTGGGAGCCGGGACTTCGATATCGTGCTGCAACAAACGATGCGTAACCGTTCAGACCCCTTCCAGAATTTTGCCAGTTTTTGCA
>DEIL01000243.1:246-4466 GCA_002352445.1 Desulfobulbaceae bacterium UBA2775 | reverse complement strand
CATTCAATCACATTGATTATTTGACTTTATACTTGCTGAATTCTTCAGCGCTCAACTCACCATTTCCGTCGGTATCCAAAGCTTCCCATTGATCAGCCAGGCTTGGTAAAGCTTTAGCTTCAGATTGGCTTATAGTACCACTGTTATCTACATCAAGTGCGGTAAAAGCATCACCAGCAATAACTACACTGGAGGCCAGAACAGCCAGGGCAACGATCAGTAATTTCTTTGACATAATGTTTTCTCCATTCTAAAGTCGGTTGATATTCAATCGCCGTATGCGATTAATCAACAAACATTGCAGCCCTCGTGCCAACTACAAAGTAATGTATATTATTCAGTGACTTAGAATCTATTTCAACAATCCACAAACTGGCATACTGCGACAAACTGTCGTCATCAGGAGACAGTAATTTCAGGAGAAATTGGCAAGCTGGTATCAATGCTCGATTTCAGTCTGTCTCTCTTTGGCGACAATTGAATAATTACCTGAGAATCTATAGATTTTTCGATCCAGCGATGAGGGTCAAATGAAAATAAGGTTATCCAGTTCTATCCGCCAACTTACTTTGTTGGGGTTTTTTGTAGTTGTTATTCCGTTGATGATTGCTCTGGTCAGTACGGTATTCCAGGTCGATAGATTGGCGGTACAAATGCAAAAAGCCGTCCGTAACTCTGCTCAGGCAGTTGAAGCCAGTCGGCTGATCACCACCCAGGCATTAAGCATGGAACGAAGTGCCGAACAATATGGTGTTTTACGTGACCCATTATTGCTTGAGCGATACCAGACTCAGCAAAAACAGCTTACCGAAGCGATTGCACGCTTATCGGCTTTACCAATCCAGACAGACTTATCAAACCAGATAAAAAAACTCTCACAACGAGAAGAGGCTTTATTTGGTCAGTTAAAAAAATGGGATGTCATTCCTGGGAATGATTCACAAAAGCTCGACCCAATATTTAAACTGGTTGAGATTGTGCGACCGATTCCAAAGACCGTTACAGAGTGGATTATCAATAATAGCGAGACCATGGATCTACAGATTGAACGGGTGCAACGGATGCTATTATGGCAAGCAATTGCGTTAACACCACTGGCATTAATTCTTGCGGCTATTTTCAGCATATTGATTACCAGGCCATTGCGAAACTTGGGAAAAGCCATTCATCGGTTGGGAGCAGGCGAACTGACTACAGCGGTATCGGTATCCGGCCCGGAAGACATAAAAGAATTAGGCAAACAACTGGAATGGATGCGGCAGCGGCTATCTGAACTGGATCAGCAGAAACTTTTTTTTCTACAACACGTATCACATGAATTAAAAACCCCGCTGACTGCAATACGGGAAGGAACGGGGCTCTTGCGCGATGAGGTTGTTGGACCACTGAATGAAGAACAGGATGATGTGGTAAAAATTTTGCAGGAAAGTACCCTGCTGTTACAAACGCAGGTTGAAGGGCTGTTAAATTTCAACCTTGCCATGGCGCTGGACAGGCTTTCAAAACTGCAACCGGTCAATTTAGCGGAAATAGCCAATGAAGTTGTCAAAAAGCACCAGCTAGCAATGCGACCACGACACATCTATGTAAAAAAAGAGATCTTTCCTGTTGATATTCTAGGCGAGCCAGAACAATTATGGACGGTGATCGACAATTTACTCTCCAATGCAATTAAATATTCCCCGGATGCCGCAGAAATAAAAATCAAACTTTACGTAGAAAATAAAATGGCTTATCTGGATGTCATTGATCAAGGTGCAGGAATTCATGCTGAAAGCCGACAACAGATTTTCGAGCCATTTTTTCAGGGTAAACAGCTGGCCAAGAGTCCTGTAAAAGGGACTGGACTCGGACTGGCCATTGCCCAACGCTACGTTCATTTGCACAAGGGTAACATTCAGGTGATAGAATCATCTCAAGGTGCACACCTCAGGGTTTGCTTACCCTTAGCATTGACCGGAGAAGAAAAATGAATGAAGGAACCAATCAAATCCAAGGGCTATTCCCCCTGTTATTATTGTTGTTCTGGCTGCTCTCTGCTTGCACGCCGATCTTTTATCCAAAGTCACAAGAAACACCAGTGAGTCAATGTGGCGGCTTACTGAGCTATTACGAAGTGCTCAGAGTGATGTCTGTGGAAGAACTGGAACAAGAGCTGACAGCATTACGAGTGAGTTTGAATTACACAGAAACACCTTGTGATCAATTGCGTTTGGCTATGTTGCTGGGAATGCCGGAATTCAGATTTAATAATGGTACTGAGGCGGAACAGTTACTCAAATCTTTTTTAATCAAAGAAGAAACAATAGCGATTCATGACAAGCAAATTGCGTGGTTATTGATGGATGAGATTCAATGGCACCATCAGATACAGAGTGATCAACAGACACTAAAGAAGCAACTGAGAGAAGAACGTACCATCTCAGCAAAGATCCAGGAACAATTAGAAAAAGCACAAACAAAACTGAACCAGCTTAAAAATATTGATAAAAATATCAATGCCCGAGAGCAGGAAATCAGTACACCCTCAACAGATAAGATACCTCATGAGTCAAAATAAAATTTTACTGGTTGATGATGATCCTAGATTACTCAAACTGCTGTCTTTGAGGTTGAAAGCGGCCAACTTTCGAGTTGAAATTGCAAGCAGCGGACAGCAGGCACTAGGTAAACTTGACACTTTTCTTCCAGATTTAATCATTACAGATTTGCGGATGGAGGGGATGGATGGGTTGACACTTTTCAACTCGGTGCAAAAAAAATATCCTTCGCTCCCCGTTATCATATTAACTGCGCATGGTACGATTCCCAACGCAGTTGAAGCAACGCATAAAGGGGTTTTCAGTTATCTGACCAAGCCGTTTGACGGTCAGCAATTGCTTTTAATTATCAAGGCTGCTCTGGAGCAATGCTATCCAACAACAGATAAAAATAGTGAGGCAAAAGACCCGGGCTGGCGGAGTGAAATAATAACCCAAAATTCCGCCATGGAAGAATTACTGAAACAGACGCAACGTGTTGCACAAAACGAGGTCAGCATCCTCATTCAGAGTGATAGCGGTACAGGCAAAGAACTACTTGCTCGTGCGGTCCATAAAGCCAGCCTGCGCCATAAGAAACCTTTTGTGCCAATCAATTGTGCGGCCATTCCTGACAATTTGTTGGAATCGGAATTGTTTGGCCACCTGAAAGGTGCCTTTACCGGCGCAGATAGTAACCATACCGGTTTAATTGAAGCGGCTGACGGTGGAACATTGTTTCTGGATGAAATTGGCAATATGCCGCTTGAATTTCAAGCAAAGTTACTGCGGGTATTGCAGGAGGGGGAGGTTCGACCAGTCGGTGCCACGCAATCAATACCCGTCGATGTAAGAGTCATCTCCGCAACACATACAGACCTTGATGCGGCCATTCAGACTGGAACTTTCCGTGAAGATTTGTACTACCGACTCAATGTGGTTATGCTGGAATTACCACCTCTCAGTGAACGGCGTGAGGACATTTCGTTGCTGGCCAATCATTTTCTACAACAAGTGCGAAAACGTTCTAAAAATTCTGTGGCCAAATCCTTCTCACCTGAGGCAATGAAAGCGCTGATGGCAGCACCATGGCCGGGAAATATCCGGCAACTCATAAATACAATTGAACAGGTTGCCATATTAACCGTTACACCGATCATCTCGGAAGCACAGATAAACAAGGCTCTGCGAGGTAAAACAGGAGAAATCACACCGCTGGTCGATGCACAAAGCGAATTTGAGAGAAATTATCTGGTGCAGATTCTACAAATGACTCGCGGAAATGTCACCCTGGCGGCACGACTGGCTAAACGGAATCGTACCGAGTTTTATAAATTACTCAGTCGCCATCAATTGGAAGCAAAGGTTTTTCGACATGACTGAGCCGTCTTGCAGAAGTTTATTCAATTTTACAAACGAATTCCTGCAGGGCAATAGAAAGGTAAGGCTGACACACCTCGACAACGATCCAAGTGTCACCATCAAAATGCCCTTTCGACCATCCCTTTTTATTCACAGCTGCGACCGCTGGGATAACTGGTAACATTTACGTAGAAGATGGGCATAACAACGAGTGAGACAAAATCACTTTTATCAACATTAACAATAGGAGCACATCATGGCAAAAGTTCTCATTTGGCTCGCATCTGGAGATCTTGACAAACTACAACCCGGAATTATTTATGGCACAAATGCAAGAAA
>DEIL01000243.1:0-221 GCA_002352445.1 Desulfobulbaceae bacterium UBA2775 | reverse complement strand
GATGATGTTCAATTTGTTGTCTTCGGCGAAAGCGAACGGCTCATGTTGGAGCACCCCAAAACTTTTGAATTGCTGCAGAACAACAATACCGCTTATTGCAAGTTCGTCGCTGATGACATGGAGATAACCCCACTACTTAAGGAAAAAGGGGCCAATATTATTTACGTTGGAGATTATATTTCAAATTTCATCAAAGAGGGGTATCAGGTTATTACATTTTA
>DEIL01000042.1:6594-11532 GCA_002352445.1 Desulfobulbaceae bacterium UBA2775 | reverse complement strand
TACACAATCTTTAATCTGCATGGCCTGTTGTCAGACAACCTTCTGGCGGATACAAGGGCCTGTGGATTGCTGCGTAAGATTCCGGTAACAATAGGGGGATCAGTGTACCACCCTCTGGAAGTGCCACAGTTGATCGAGGAATGTTTCCGGCAGATTCTTGCAACTGCTACAGAGATCAGGGACCCGCTTGAACAATCTTTTTTTATTATAGTTCAGCTGTCTTACTTGCAACCATTCGAGGATGTAAATAAACGTGTGTCGCGCCTTGCCGCAAATATCCCCCTGATTCGTGACAACTTGTCTCCAGTCTCGTTTGTGGATGTGCCCGTACGTGCCTACATCGATGGCATTGTGGCCGTTTATGAACTAAATCGTGTCGAATTGCTGCGTGATGTATTTGTCTGGGCCTATAAGCGCTCCTGTGCCCGTTATTCCGCTGTACAGCAATCCCTTGGTGAACCCGATCCTTTTCGGTTAAAATACCGGACGCAAATAAGTGAGTACGTTACCGGAGTAGTTTGCAACGACATGGGTAAGCAAAAAGCTGTAAACTGGATCGCCGAAAAAGTTAAGGTGGACATTGCCGCTGATGATCGCCCTCGCTTTATTGAGGTTGTCGAAACCGAACTTGGAAATCTTCATGAGGGTAATATTGCACGATACCGCCTGCGGCCCGCTGAGTTTAGCAGCTGGCAAGAGGGCTGGAAATAGATGTCCCCGTAATTACAGGCAGCAGGCAAAGGGGATTCCCACAAGATTACTTTCGTAGAGATTTACCCGCTCGTCATTATTAATGACGATACCGCAACGGCAGTCATACTCCTTTATAAAGTCACGGATACCGCGTAGTTCACGCAGGCTTACTTTCTGACTGTATTTTATTTCAATCGGCAGCAGGCCGAAGTCTCCCTCAAGAACCAGATCGACCTCGGCACCGCCACCGGTTCTGTAGTGATAATAGTCATAGGCTATACCCAACCCGTTAAGTCCTCTTAAAATTTCCTCTATAACCATACCCTCCCAGGAGTTCCCCATCACCGGATGGGCCAGAATATCGTTGAGGTGCTGCAAGTGGAGAAGAAAGTGCAGCAAACCAGAGTCTCGAAGGTATCCTTTAGGATGTTTGACAATACGTTTTCCTGCATCTCTGTCAAAGGCCGGAATATGGCGCCAGATAAATGTTCCGTGGGCTATCTGAAAGTATTCCCGTGCCGTGGGTTGTGAGGTGCCAAGGGCTCTGGCAATGTTCGAGTAATTGATGATTGTCCCGGACACGTTACTGAGCATTTGCAGAAATAATTTAAACTTTTGTCGATTCAGGCCGGGAAAGAGCTGCAGAATATCACGATTAAGGTAAGTCTGGATATAGTTCTGCATCCAGAGTTTCGTAAAACGCGGATTGTTCCGCAGCCATGGTTCCGGGTATCCTCCCCTGAACCAGTAGTCGTGCTGGGTCTGGAGGGTGCCTGGCGCAGCCGTCAATGCCTGGTAATCTTCGACAGGTGCCCGGTTACCGATCAAACCGGCAAGTTTTGCCGTTAATACTCCCTGGGTCTCGCCAAATGTAAATGGGGCCAGCTCAAGGATGGCTATACGACCGGCAAGGCTTTCAGAGATTGCACTGATGAGATCAGGAGAACTGTAACCGGTGATGACAAATCTTCCTACCGTGTTCCGGTCGGCATCTATGGCAACCCGGAGACTGGCAAAAAGTTCCGGGAGGAGCTGGGCTTCGTCAATGGCAACCTGATGAGGTTGAAGACGTAAAAAAAGATCAGGGTCTCTTGAGATGATTTCAAAATCACTGGCTTTCTCCAGATCAAAGAGCTGCCACGAGGATGGAAGATGCTGCAGCAGAGTTGTTTTACCACACTGACGTACACCGACCACTGCAACGCAGGGGAAGAAGTCCAGAAGTTCAAAAAGTAATTTTTGATAAGCTCGATCCATACCAAGCATTTTAAAAGAATGAGTTTTAAAATGCAAGGTATAAAGGACGAATTATTTTTTCTTCAGAGAAGCCAATCCTTTTTTAGCTTGTCCTCTTTCACAACGGCTGAGCCTCTCTCAAAATCCTTTCCCGTAAATACCAATGCAATCCACGTTCCGTTACGATATCCACTTTTCGCCCCAGAAGCTCTTGAAGTTTGACGGAGGCACCACCAAGGTCAAGCAAAGATCTTCCTTTCTCCAAATCGACAAGAAGGTCAATGTCACTGTTGGGTGTAGCCTCGTCACGAACCAGTGAGCCAAAAATACGAACATTGACAATACCATGTGCACGTGCGACTTCGAGAATATCTTTTTTCTTTTTTCGGACAATATTGAGAGGCTGGTCAAGTTTTGCCACTTTATTCTCCTCTAAGTATGAGTGGATCATACCGCATATACTTCCTTCGTTTTAGAAAACATGTAACTTTTAAGGCGTTGATTTGTTATAGCTTTTGGCATGACAGGATCAACAGGGCGTATAAATAGATTTTCAAGTTCAAACTTAATATTCATGTACCTTTTAATGCCACCTTCAGCTGTTTCTAGTTCTAACAGGAAATCAATGTCGCTGGACTCATTAAATTGCTTGGAAAGAGCGCTGCCAAAAACAGTCAGTCTTTTGACCTGATGTTTTTGACAAATTCGGTTTATCTCATCCTGATATTCTTTAAAGTCAATCATGATATCACGCTCACTCGTTTGTCATATGAAGACGGATCTATGGAAATATTATCAACAGATTATATCATTATATTAAGCCATTTCAGGGCTTAAATCTATCTTTTTCCTTAGATCGTATGTAGCCAACATCACTTCATTCGTCTGCTTTACCTGTAAGATAAGAGTCAAACAGATAAACCTTTGTTACATGGATTCCTGCTGTATCCAAACGGCCAAGAAATTCTTTGACGTTATCAAATTCCTGAGCAGTGAAATGCTTCGTACATTTGTTCCTTGAATTGTTTCTTTTATTACCGGCTTGAGGCTGGTTGGCTGTTCGGCAGTATATCTAACCTTGGTTCCATACTGTTCCGGTAACATCTGAGCCGGGAAAGCGCGGTTTCGGTTTTGCGTCTGTTTTCAGGACTCCCTGCCAGAAACGGAGAGAGCGCACACACAAGACACTTTCCAGTCGAATGAGATACCACGCGTTATTAATTTTTTATATGCCCGTGGAGCAGGAGCAACTTGTGCAAACTGCCCATTTTCTTCCAAGGGACTTGTGGGGTAGATTATATTGGGATTCAGTTCTACCCCGGCACCATTTCGTGTTCAGCAATCTCGCCAAAACCGTCGTGAATACAACTGCAGGAAAACTAAACTGACCTGCTGCAACCATGCTCTGCAGTTACCCGAAAGGCTCCTACTTATTCTCACTGGAAAAAAATAACTGATGATTGAAGATTGAACTATATCGGTAAGGGTTAACCTATTATGATAAGTCTCTGCCTCACCGAGTCTCTCTAGCCGCGAGGTATTATTGTTAAAAGCTCTGAGGCTGCATTATACTTAGTTAAAAATTGTCCGATTGTTGTAAATGTTGAAGTTACAGGACTGTCAGGGTGATCCGATGTTGCGACATCTTTTACAAACCAGGAGCCTAGCATAAGCTTAATCGGGCTGATATTTACCCGTTGTGGATCGAAATAAGCCTTTTCATTGGCTTTGATAATATTCAAATCGTTAGTCTGGTAAATTGCCGCTGTTATTACATCCAGAGTATGCTCGGTGCAGTTTTGTAATTCCAGGGTAAACGGATTGGCGATAACAGAATAGTTTGGATTGTGTAATTCTTTATATGTTTGAGAAACCAGTACTTCTAATATTCTTTTTTGCAGTTTGGGAGTAGGTATGATGATGCCGGCTTCCATCACCTCGACCCCGGCAAAGAAATCGGCTGGGAAATCTTTAATTAAGTCGCTAACATTTGGTTCATTGGCTCTCTGGTAAAGATTGTACATTATATACCCCGGTAATTTTCTTCCATCAGCACTACTGATTTGGGAATACACTGCAAGACCAACATGGGTATAATTTACACCTTCCGGTAATTTATTCCGCTCACGACCTACCCGTCCAACAATAGCAACTCGGGCACCTTTTTCTGCCAGGGTTTTTTCAACTTTTTTAGCAAAACCAACTATCTCTTCCGGTTTGAAATGAATTTCACCAGTGGCCTGACTGCTGCCTGCATTTACAAAAGATACAGGATAAGTGAAAATAATAATGGCGATGATGAAAAAGAATCGGCTGATATATTTCATGATATTTCTCCTTCTAAAATTTTTGAATATTCAGGGAGTATCCCCTCTACAGGAGTACTCCCTTATATTTGTGCTTTTAGTGCCTTACTCCTGAAAACCTGTAACTCAGCTCAGTACCCCCTTGAGGGGTGAAAAAACAAGAAATCCGGAGAGTACTTGAAATTAGAATCTTAAAGTAACCACCAAGGCACTTATCCCCCTTAAGCCGGTACTAAAAAGAGTGCCGGCTTTTTTACTGTTTACCGGTGTTAGATATCCTCACCCAGCGCATTGTTGGGTGCCGGACCTACCGTCATTGATTCATCTGAAATTTCCAGGGGGGTGCCGACGGGTGCAGTTGCAATGTCCATCAGGTCTATTGCAATTTCATTACTGAGTCCGCCCACCGCTCCGACAACAAACAATGGGACAGCAAGGGCTGCAGAGGTGACTTGGGCGGTTCCGGCAATTGAATGCGCAGCGCTCGCACTCGCATGTGAGCTCGCGTTTCCTGCTTCTACAAAAGCCCGGCCACTATGGGTCTCACCGGCGAAGGAATTAACGCTCAAAGTTAAAGTTACTAAAAGGGCGATGGTTAATGATTTTACAAATTTCATGATAGCCTCCTTGGTTTTGGTTGATGTTGTGGGGTACACAAGTTTAACCGCACAGACCGTGCCATTTTGTCACGTTTTTATATGTA
>DEIL01000042.1:4928-6554 GCA_002352445.1 Desulfobulbaceae bacterium UBA2775 | reverse complement strand
GGTGCAAAAAATGACCGGTGAATGTTTATGAAAGAAGAAGAAAGGAAGTTTTTTACCCAGATTAAAAAGGCTATCACTACTAATCCGTTCAGCAGTGAGCGAGTTGCTATTGATGCAGAATTAGCTGGCATATCACCGACTCGCTCCATAGACGATATCTTTCAAATGCTGCAACATAAGCTTGCTGACGAAACGCGGAAGGTAATTGGAAGGCAGAGAAAGGGGTTTCCTCTGGATGGTTATGACCAGAAATTACTGCGTTATGGCATACTATTTAAGCTTTTTTATCTCTATTGTGACGACTACGATCGACTTATCCGGGAGCAAGTTGAAGAGGGTGAGGATTCCTGCAAAGTCGAATTTGCCCGGGATGTACTGCAAACACTTATAGAATCCGGATTCACTGGAGCCGAAGCACTCCGGTTTTTTGCTTTATTTTTTCAGATGAGGAGAGCTTTTTTCTTCATAAACCGGATAGCCGGTAAAAGCAGTTCAGTTCAAGAGCTGAGAAAAAACCTTTGGAACAATATTTTCACCGATAATATTGAGATGTATGACACCTATCTCTGGAACAGGATGGAAGATTTCTCTACCATGTTGCTCGGTGAAACAGGTACAGGTAAAGGTTTGGCCGCATCAGCGATTGGGAGATCAGGATTTATCCCATTTAACGAGAAACTGAGTTGTTTTTCTGAGAGCTTTGCCAAATCATTTGTCTCTATAAATCTATCGCAGTTTCCTGAGCAACTCATCGAATCAGAACTCTTTGGTCACAGAAAGGGCGCATTTACCGGCGCCATCGAAGCTCATAAGGGCGTTTTTTCCCTCTGCAGCCCTTTTGGTGCGATATTTCTGGATGAGATCGGCGATGTTTCTATACCTGTTCAGATTAAATTACTTCAGATCCTGCAGGAAAGGCAGTTTTCCCCGGTAGGTGGTCATACTGTAGAGCGTTTTCAGGGGCGTGTCATAGCCGCAACCAATCGACCACTTGCAGCCATGAGGGCCGATGGGACTTTTAGAGACGATTTTTATTACCGCCTCTGTTCAGACGTTATTGAAATCCCATCTTTGAGACAGCGATTAGATGACGACCCGGGTGAGTTGGAGATTATTCTTTCATTTATTATCAGAAGAATATTGGGAAGATCATCAGAAGATTTAGTCGATGAAATAGGGTCATTCATCCGCCATAATCAACCGAAAAATTATCCCTGGCCAGGTAATATTCGTGAGCTTGAGCAATGCGTCAGGCAGATTCTGCTTCGTCGGGATTATAAGTGGCAAAATGCAGCAGAGGAAAGTGTTATGCCACTGAGCGCTGCAATAGACCAGGGGGAATTAACAGCGCATCATCTCTTGGCATATTACTGCAACAGGTTGTACAAGAAACTCGGAACTTACAAGGCGGTTGCCAGAGTGACGGACCTTGATCGCCGCACAGTCAGAAAATATATCGCCCAGCTCAGACAGCATTGATTTCCATACAACTATGCCTGGTTAATCAGGGTAACTATATTCTCTTTCTATAGAGGAAACTGAATTGGTCATGGCTTGAAGGGTTTTAAGAATATCTTCGGCGCCGACATCGTTAGCAATAAATACTTGACCTATCTTCACAGGGAG
>DEIL01000042.1:2137-4888 GCA_002352445.1 Desulfobulbaceae bacterium UBA2775 | reverse complement strand
GCTGGTATTCGGCTTGGCAAACCAACCTTTTTTAAAGCCAAATCGATACGATCTTTAAGATGACGATCACAATGCCCCAATCTTACAGATAGGTCTGCAGCTGCAGCAAGCCCCATAGCAACTGCCTCACCATGTCGGACAGCATTTTTACTTACTTTTTCAATGGCGTGGGCAAAAGTGTGGCCCAGATTTAAATGAATCCTGATGCCTTCATCAAAGGGATCTTCCTGCACAAAGGCAATTTTCACCTGTATAGCTTGAGCTACAAGTGTTTGAATCTCAGATGAAGAGGAGTGAAGAGGATCAGTTTTCATGGGCCAGTTTCCGCGCTCAATTTTTTCCAAAAGGTCAGTATCTGCAAGCAAACCGTGTTTAACTATTTCTGCCATACCAGAAATTAATTCTTTCGCAGGAAGAGTAGCTAGCGTGGCCACATCTGCTAAAACTAATGATGGTTGTTTGAAACTACCTATTAAATTTTTACCCTGGGGTAAATCAATACTATTTTTACCACCGATACTGGTGTCGGCCATGGCCAGTAAACTGGTGGGACATTGCACTAAATTGACCCCGCGCATATAAGTGGAAGCAACAAAGCCGGAAATATCACCAACCACACTGCCCCCTAACGCAATTATTGTACCGGACCTATCAAATCCTACCTCTAGAAGTTGATCATATATAGCTTGCACGGTAGTCAATGTTTTTTGATTGCTACTTGACGGGATTGTGATGACATGATCAACAGATCCACAGCTTTGAGTATAAAGTTTTCCGACAACTGTATCGGTAATTACAACCAGCATACCTTCGGCCCCAGCTAGCTGGCGAGTATAAGGTAAAATACCGTTACCAACTATGAATTCATATGGTTGAGCTGGATTATCAATAGCAAAGTGTTTCGGGCTTCTTTGCATGAACATAAGCAAATTCTCTGTTATGTCAGCTGGCTGTTTGCCATCCGTTGCTACTTTAAGAAAACGCTGATACCCTTTTTTTCTGTCCTGTAAGAGTTCCACAATTTGTTCGCTTGGATTGGGCACATCAAGCAACGGCCTGCGATTATCTTTGTCGCTTTCTAATCGTGACAATATCTCTTGTGGAGTGGCGACCAGGCAAAAAACCCTACCTGTCCTGCTTAATGCAGCTACGTTTCCGGGGTCTAACATCAGACGCCCGCCTGTTGAGATAACTAATCCGTCTCTTTCTCCCAATTCTTCAGCAATGTCCCTTTCCATCTCACGAAAGGACGACTCACCCAAATCGGTAAAAATTTGAGGGATAGTTAACCCTTGGCGTTCTTCAATCAATTGGTCAGTATCAATAAACTCGCGCTTCAACTCCTTGGCCAGCAATTTGCCTACAGTACTTTTCCCTGTAGCCATAAAGCCCGTCAAGATTATGTTTTTATTATCGATTTTTTTCATGATGTTGATTCTAAGTAGTGTATGTAAGAGGCTATGGCAATGATATATTGTAACATGATCCTCAGTCAAATTACCGCTTTTTTCCGAGATATGAAATTGAATTTAAGGCCTTAATAGAAGCTGTCGCATTTCTAGAGAAAACCCTGAAACGCCCTCTTCCCGGGCGCATGTATCGCGTACTGAGTTATCAGCAATCTTGTGATATTGAGTAAAATACCATACATTAACTCCAAGATATGAGGCGTTAAGTAATTCTGGAGTGAAAATCAAACAGGGGGATGATGTACCATGAGGCAACAGAGCAAATTGCAGGTTACTGTTCGAGGCGCGGTAATTGGAGGTCCCAAGCCATTGATATGCCTGCCGCTGGTAGGAAAAACAAGAGCCAGGGTTCTCCAGGAGGCCGAAACGTTGGTTGGATTGAAGCCTGATCTGTTTGAGTGGCGTATCGATGCCTTCGACAAGGCAGAAAATGCAGAAGATTGGTTGTCTCTTTTAAAGGAGCTACGCACTACCATTGGCGATATCCCTCTGCTATTTACCTGTCGAATAGATCTGGAAGGAGGGTTGAAGGAGATTTCCCAAGAAAATCGACTGGAACTGTTTGTTGCGTCAATTGAGTCCGGCGATGTTGATATTGTCGATGTAGAGCTTTGTAACGATAGAGACTTTGTCCATTCAATAAAAGAGTGTGCCAGGGCTAATAATGTCAAATTAATCCTTTCATACCATAACTTTAAAGAGACCCCCAGTGAGCCGTTTATCTACGCCAAGCTGGTTGAAGCTCAAATTGCAGGTGCCGATATCTCAAAACTTGCTGTTATGCCAGAAAATTACGAAGACGTATTGACTCTTCTAAGTGCCACAAATAAGGCCAGAAACGAAACGGTTCAGATCCCCATAGTGACGATGTCCATGGGACCGGAAGGCGCTGTTAGTAGATTAGCAGGAGGTCTGTTTGGATCCGATATTACTTTTGCCGTTGGTATGCAGGCCTCCGCACCTGGTCAAATACCAATAGAGGGTCTGAGAACCGGTATGGCTTTGCTCTACAACCAGTAATCCAGAAAAATTAACCGTTATTTGATTCTTACGGAGTGCGGTTTATGGAAATACGCTGCCTCTTCAACTACAAGACCTTTGTAGTTATTTTGGCAGCGGGTAAACCAAATTGCCTGACATAATATTCCGTACAGTTTCCACAACAATATGTTGCCAATTTTTGTACGTTACTGGCAAAAATGGTTTATATGAAAGTCATGTCGCTCCCAGGACAAGGAGAAATTCGGAGGAGTGTTGACACAACAGGTAAGCGAGCCTGCGA
>DEIL01000042.1:0-2038 GCA_002352445.1 Desulfobulbaceae bacterium UBA2775 | reverse complement strand
CTCCTCCGAATCCCGGTTACATAACTTTCATGCTTTGTTGTGAAATTCATTTCATGGGTGTTAGTGCCTTATTCCAGAACTTCTGTAAGATAAAACAAGAAATAGAGGAAGGTCATTTAAAAAAATATATTGTCGAAGATACTTTCATGGCACTTATCCAAGCATTCTAAAATTCCGATTTATTCGGGTTAGTAGTTCCTTTCAGAAGCTATTGTTTCAACGCCATCAGGGAGTAAACTACTTCCGACATTTCCTCAACGAGTGGCTCAACACCTGTAAAGAGTTTAAAAGCTGCGGCGCCCTGATAAATAAGCATTCCGAGGCCGGGGACAATGGTGCACCCCTTGCCCCTGGCCGTTTTGAGAAGTTTAGTTATTAATGGATTGTAGACGATATCGGCTACAATTAATTCTGCTGATAACAGTGATTCATCAATCGGTAGTACATCCTCATATGGGTGCATGCCTAAGCTTGTGCTATTTATAAGTATGTCGCAGCTATGTATTGCTTTTTGCTGATCTTCCGGCGATCCCACAACTTCGGCACAGGGGCGTATTTTTTTATTGATTTCATTGGCGAGCCCATCCGCTTTATTAGCGGTACGGTTGTGAATGTATATTTTTTCCGCTCCATGAAACGCCAGTGTCATTGCTATGGCACGTGCGGCACCTCCGCATCCCAGGAGGAACACTCGTTTTCCTTTAGCTGTAATATGTGCTTCCTCTTCAAGAGACCGTATAAAACCTTCGCCGTCGGTATTATATCCCTTCGTCTTCCCGTCTTTGACACAAATGGTATTCACTGCTCCAATTGTGGCTGCAAGGGGATCTAGTTCGTCCAAATATTCGATGATACTAATTTTATGGGGAATGGTGATATTGAATCCGGCGACATTCATCTCAGAGAGGCCAGAAAACACTTTCTTAAGATTTTTTTCAGTAACCTCCACCGGCATATAGCAATAATTCATCCCGAGTTTCTCGAAAACACGATTGTGCATGGGAGGGGAAATGGAGTGGCCAAGAGGATTTCCGAGAAGTATCACCAATTTTGTTGTAACACGAGGATATTGTATCATTTTGTATTAATAGATTTATATGAAAGTCATGTGCTGCCTGGAAGAAAATAGAACAACATAATTTCAAAATATACTCCCTGGTTTCTTGTTTTTTATGACAAGGTGTATGGAGTAAGGTACTAATTCCCTCAAACAAATTTTTGCAGGAATTTGATTGCCGGAATATGTATAATACTGTTTTTATTTATATATTTCTCTGTTCCTGTGGCAGCTACCTGGTAATGTTCAACATCAGGAAACTTCTTTTTCAGATAATTGAGATGACCACTGGTTGATCCTTCTTTCCATTTGCACTCCACAAACATCTGCGGTTTGAGATTTTTTGTCAGGCAGAAATCCACTTCTCTGCCGTCAGTATCTCTGAAATAACGCAACTCCATCTCTTCACCAAAAAAATCCCGCTGATAGTGAACCCACTTTAGCAGGTGGGAAGCAATCATATTTTCAAATCTTGCTGCCATGTCCTGGACCAGTGTCCAGTCATAGTGGTAGTGTTTCTGCTCTTTTTTGACTGCTCGAATCAATGGTGAACCAAAGGGAGAGAGACGGTAAATCATATAAATATTTTCAAGGATATCCATCCAGCGGCTGACAGTTTTGTGGGCAATCTGTAAATCTTCTCGTAGAGCATTAAGTGATAATGGAAAACCAACCAGTTCCGGCAGACGAAGGGAGAGCAACTCAAGCTTGGAAAGATCCGAAATTATTTCGATACTGCTGCTCTCCTGATTCACCAGAAGAGACCTGTAATTGGTTGACCACCTTTTTGCTTCCAACTCGGAATCTAAAAAATAGGGCTCAGGAAAACCTCCAAGAGCCAGTAGCTTGAGGAACTCCTCCTGAGTTGTCAAACCAAGTTCTTTCATCGACAAAGGGTGCAACCGGAGATGGTAATATCTACCCTGCAGAGAATCCCCCGATTTCCATAACAGGTCAAGCCTTGCACTGCCTGTGACCAGA
>DEIL01000058.1:8673-26030 GCA_002352445.1 Desulfobulbaceae bacterium UBA2775 | reverse complement strand
TCCCATCTTCAATATTATCTGGAAGCATCAAGGGTTTGTAGATGCTTTTTTCCTGTTAGGTTATTCTGGAGAATTTTTGCACGGTAACGGTCGTAAGTACCTTTTTGTGCTGTTAGGCTTTTGGGGTAAATCCACAATTACATTTACAGGAATAGTCTAAAATCTGCGGCTTAGCTTAAATGGATTAGATTGGTGAGGGATATCTTCTCCCCTGTGTGTTTTGTTGAGTGGGTAATAACCGATATTTCATAGTCCTAGTCCCTAACAAATTTCTTGACAATGAAACATTACGACCCATATTTAAAGGGCCCCTAATAGTATTAGGGGGCTCTAACCAAAGATACCTAAGTCTATAAAAAAGAGGAGGGAGTATGAATAAAATGTTAGTTCTCGCGCTAGCCGTGCTTCTTTTTTTCAATGTGGCTGGGACAGGATACACTTACACACTTTATACTGATCAAACTGCATGGGAGAACGCCGTGGGAACTTTTGCTACGGAAACATTTCCAAACAGTATTGATCAAGCAACCAAGATCACATTTGAATCAGGAATTGAGTCAGAAGTATTAGGCACATTGCATCATCCTTTTCATAATCTTGTAACCGTCGTGGGTTCTTTTTATGGTTTCGTTAACGTTACTGGAAACCAAGATATTGTATGGGACTTTGACTCAATTAATTCGATTAGTGCTTTTGGAGCTGATTTTGGTTCTCTAAATGTACCAAGCGGCTTAACAGTGACAGGCAATTTCGATGGTTCAGGTGACCAGACGGCTAGTATTGCTGGAACAATAGGGGCAACAAGCGGCTTCTTTGGTTTAGTAGGTTTAAGCGTCTTTGATACTCTGCAGTGGTCTTCCAATGACGGAAATGAATTTGGTGCTGGAGAAAGTTTTTATGTAAGGAATTTCTCTTATACTGCAAGTAGTGGAGGAAGTGGGCCTCCTGGGGGTACCCCGGTCCCAGAACCAACGACCATCCTCCTTTTTGGAACAGGTCTAGTAGGTCTTGTTGGGGTGAGGCTTAGAAGAAAGAAATAACACTTCAAAAAAAAATATGTAACACTTGAGCAGGGTCAGAAATGGCTCTGCTTTTTTTATTTCAAGCACAAAGATAATCCAGAACAGCAACGTCCTTTAGGTTGCCAGATCAAAGCACTATCTAAAGGACAATTACTCAAAGTTGACCTTGTTCCTGTGAAGTTTCTGTTTAGAATGGATGAGTGATTTCCAGATCGGAATTTGAATAGATACAGGAAGAAAGTAAGGTTTCCGTTTCCCTTACGTTTGTTGACCTTGCCACTGCCAGTCCTGCTGGAAATGGAATCACAACGACGGTAGGTAAGCCAACGAATTGTTTTTCATATCCTTCTGTTGAGAGCCTCAATTTACTGCACTAAACTAAAAACCGATCCATAATGATAGATCACTGAGGATCGGTTTTTTACTCAAGGTTCTTGTTATAACGATCTACTGACGACTCACCGCCCCTTTCATCTGGTTTAATACCGCGTCAACGCTCAGAGAATCGCCGGATGTCGGTGGAAACTCTTTGAAAGTTTCGAGAAACTTAGACACGTAAACCTGTGCAGGAACAAACATCCACATCTGGTCCGCGTAAAAATTGCGAATGTACAGTGCTGCATCAGGGCCCACCTCGAAGGGATCCATTCTCAGGTTCACGATCAGCGGCCAGCTTGGCGTCTTGCGATAGGCCTCGTTAATAGCTCCTTCCATGATGGTGAAATGAACTTTCCAGTCTTTGTAACGAAGGGCATTCAGGTTACCGGCTGCATCAAAGTAGAAAATTTCATTTCTCTTGCCAGGGCCTTTACCTGACAACAAATCTGTCTGGTCATACCCATCAAGATGCGCCTTGAAGGTCTTGCCGTTGGCTTCATATCCTGTCAACAGTTTCTCCTTGATACCCGGTTCGCCAGCTGCAGCAAGCAGGGTTGGCATCCAGTCTTCCTGGGAGAAGATGTCATTAATAACCGTACCCGGCTTAATAATTCCCGGCCATCTGACCACCATTGGTATCCTGAAGCCACCTTCCCAGGTGGTACCTTTTTCACCACGGAAGGGAATTGTCCCACCATCGGGCCAGGTAAACTTCTCGGCACCGTTGTCGGTTGCGAATATAACGATGGTATTATCCGCAATACCAAGTTCATCCAACTTGTCCAGCAGGGTTCCAACACCATCGTCGAGTTCCATCATACCGTCGGCATACATTCCGTAACCGGACTTGCCTTTATATTTTTCACTGAGGTGCGTCCATACATGCATTCGGGTGGAATTATGCCAGATAAAAAAGGGTTTGTCTGCTTTGTGGGCTCTTTCGATGAAATCGAGGCTGCCATTAAGAAACTCGGTATCGGCAGTTTCCATTCGTTTTTTGGTCAATGGCCCGGTATCTTCGATCTTGCCGTCTGCAGTGACCTTTAATACACCTCTGGGCCCAAATTTTTTAATAAACTCAGGATCTTTAGGATAGAATTCACTTTCCGGCTCTTCTTCCGCATTCAGGTGGTACAGGTTGCCAAAGAACTCATCGAAGCCATGGGCGGTTGGCAGATGCTCATCCCTGTCGCCCAGATGATTTTTACCGAACTGCCCTGAGACATAACCCTGGTTTTTCAGAAGCTCTGCAATGGTGGGATCCTTATCCATAATGCCCTGTTTTGCACCCGGCATACCAATAGTCAACAGTCCTGTGCGGAAAGGGTGCTGGCCGAGAATAAACGAGGCTCGACCGGCAGTACAACTTTGCTGGGCATAGGCATCGGTGAAAAGAGCTCCCTCATCGGCTAAGCGATCAATATTCGGCGTTCTTCCTCCCATCATTCCATTGTGGTAGGCACTGATGTTGTACATACCCACATCGTCACCCCAGATGACCAGGATGTTTGGTTTGTCCGCCGCGACAATACTACCAGCCCAGGAAAACAGAGCAAACGCCGTGGCAGCACATAAAACGTATTTCAATTTCATAAAACCTCCATTATACTATTTTTTGTGGTAATCCTTTTGATCATTACGGATAAAAAACACGCCATTTACTTTCATAAACAGCATCTCCATAAGAGAAAGAATTATTCCTTAAACCGAATTTAATGCATGCGAGCCACCTTGTCTAATGCAATTAATTTATCAACATGATACCTTTTTGTTATGATACTGAGTCTGAGGCACTTACAGTTAATTAAAGCCATTGACAACACGCAAAACTTTGCCAGAGCGGCCCAAAAATTAAATATATCTCAGCCTGCCCTGAGCAGAGCTGTTGCCACTCTTGAAGAACAGCTGGGATGTAAGCTTTTTGATCGATCCAGGAAAGGGGTAACAGCAACGGTGTTTGGAGAGTTTCTCATAGAGCGAGGCGGGCCGATTCTGCAGGATGTAGGTATTGTGGAACGGGATCTGAACCTGCTGCAGGGGTTGGAATCCGGTGAAATGGCAATAGGGAGTGGACCTCTACCTGCAGAGGTTTCTCTTGGCAAAGCGGTGGCAAGATTCAGCAGGAATTATCCCGGGATCAATGTTCATATCATCGTTGATCGGACGCCAAGCCTGTTGACAATGCTGCATAGCCGGGAACTTGATCTCTTTGTAGCTGATACGAGGATGATTAAGGACAAATCTGAGTTAGATGTCACCCTGTTGCCGCAACAACGGGGCTATTTCTGTTGCCGCGAAGGTCATCCATTGACTGAAAAAACAGACCTGACTATGAAAAATGTTTTCTCCTATCCCCTGGCAACAATGTGGTTCCCTGAGGAACTGCTCAATGTATTGGCCCGGAGTGCCGGACTGGAGCTTAGCAGTATAAAGGATTTACCCTGTGCAGTTCTCCAGTGTGATTATCTGAAAGTGCTTTCGGATATTATTACAGACAGTGATGCTGTTGGACTGATCACCCGTCCTGTATTAAATTGCAGCATCCACAAACAACAACTTACTTTGCTTCCAGTCACCCTGCCGGAATTAAATACCCATTACGGCCTGATCAGTCTTACACGTTACTCCCAGTCACCTGTAGTTCAGATATTTCAGCAGTATATGATTGAGGCAGAAGAACAGTGTAATCGAGAAATTGAAGAAAACGATTCATTGTGATTGTGTGGTAACAACTTGTAACAGACAATTGTTATTGTTTTGTTATTTTGTACAATAAGTCTTCTCGTCTTGGTTGAGCTTTAACTTGCCAGTCCAAGCCAATACTTGCTCACCCAGACCTGAGGTGGCTACTGTGAAGTTACAGTTTCAGGTAGGTTGAGCATTTTGCTGAATGGGAATCGGGGCTTTACAGAATAATCTTCAATTCTTATGTATTTGAGAATGATCCTAACTGATGATCAAAAAACTCACTTTGACTTAACATGTAAATGTGTGTGATCAGCTAGTAGGCTGCTCTGGGATATATTCCTTAAGATATTCCAACATCAGTATTTTGACCATCTCCTCATGACTCATCCCTTCCAGATATTCGCCGGAAGAAAGGAGGCTATTAAACGGACCTGAGCATTCATCAGATGTTCCCGAATTGATCATGTTTTGCAGGTATGGAGAAATGGTTTCTTGAAGGTTTTGTTTGCTGCTACGTTGCAATTGTCGATGCTTTTCTGCAAGTATGGTTGGTCCCGGTAAACCTGGTGCTTCGAGTATTCTCTTGAAATCCGATGCAAAACGTTTGATTCCTTTCAATATATGGTTTGAGTTAACCATATTCATAGTGGCCCAGCCAGCATCGAGCCATTTGAATAAACCTACATGAATCACACCTTTTGAAGAGTCGACCACATAGATAATCATAGATTCTGCGTAATACAGGTACGAGTTGACCCAGCCAAGCCCTGTCTTGCTGAGTCCAACCTTATCAGAATATAAATAGTTCCAGCTTTTGTCACTTCCAGCAACACATCCTTTCTTACCTACTTCTGATATATCTGTCTGACTTGAAACGGACACGAGAACAGGTCCTGTAGGGCCTGGTAGTGAGGCCACAAGCCTGTCCTGGTCGTATTTATAGTAGGCGCCTGTGTTAATGTCAGGCGTGATGATCTCGCGATCGCGACCTCTAAATACATATGAAAAATCTCTTGCTTCCAGTTTTTCCGGTAGGTTTTTGAGCTCGATGATTGTTTCTGGTGTTACCCACTCTTGTTGGTGCAAAGAGGATGGCATGGCTACATAGCAGGGGATATCAGGATTATAGACATAATCTAATATATGGACAAGATCTCCCTTGATGGAAAATTTATAAAAGGCTCCTTTGGATTCACGACGTTCTTTGAGAGGTGCACTTGAGTCCTGTGATGTAGTGCTTACAAAATTTATTAGATCGGATAAAAGTTCTGGTTTCAGATCGGCTTTCGATTTTGACAAAGAGATGACATGATCTACTCCCGTATAGACTTGGTCGGAAATGATCTGCTGCGATTTACCAAGGTCGGGAATAAATGTTCCGTATATAAGTAACGTTATGAAAAATAAAATAAATGGCATAGCGAAATTAGTAGGTGTGCTCAAAAAGTAAAACCATGTTCTTGTTGTAACGGATTTCTTGTAATTACTTAATCTTATTTTAAAAATATTTGATTAATCGCCTTCACCTTTACCAGGTGCAGTTGCCTTTTATTCAGGCATGACCGTTTGGTGAAATAGATACTAACCCGACTAGTCGGAAAACTTTCAGTCACACTGGATAAGTACCTTGAAAGTAAATGGAACAGAATAATTTCAAAATATACTCCTTGGTTCCTTGTTTTTTATTACAGAAGTTTAGGAGTAAGGCACTAAATCGAGTCACGCTCCAATCAAAAACTCAGGCTCATACCCCACTGTAAAAATATTTGATGAAGTATTGCGCATACTGAGGAAGTGTTTGTTGTTTTTATCAAATGGGCAGATGGGCGTGGTGCAATGTTCAAATCCGAACTTCTTATAAAAATATGGGTCACCCAGGACAAAGAGAGGCTTTTCCATGATTCCTTTCTGTCGCAGGGAGAAACGTAGCAGCTCAGAGCCTATCCCATGATTTTGTATTTGTGGCGCCACGGCTAATGGTGCCAGGTGCAGACCGCACACTTTTTTTTCGTTAAATGCATTGGAATAGGCAATATATGCTATAGCCTTATTTCGATGAATACAGATCCATTCATGCAGAGATTTTTCGTTTTTATGAAGGTTGTCAAACAATCGAACTTCATATTTACTGCCGGGGAATGCCCGTCGCAGCAAAGCTGAAACCCTAGGGTATTCTTCGGGGGTGAGTTTGCGAATCTTCATGATAGTAGCTTACCTTTTTTCACTCTTCTTCGACAATAATATGGAATCAGAGTTCAGTAACATTACCTTTCAAACCAATCTCTTCTGCCACATCACGCATTCCCATGATGGTATCCTGAATTAAATCTGAGACCTGAACTCCAAGCATTTCTGCACCTTTTTCGATGATTGACCGATCCACTCCCGCCGCAAACCGCTTGTCCTTCCATTTCTTCTTCACAGATTTAGCCTTCATATCCAGTACGCTTTTTGAAGGGCGTACCAGTGCGGTTGTGGTAACAAGCCCGGTCAATTCATCGATGGCGTAAAGCACTTTCTCCATTTCACTTTGAGGTTCAACATCAGAGCAGATTCCCCATCCATGACTCACTACCGCTCGTATATATTCATCAGGCCAATCGTGTTCTTTTAAAATTTCTTCTGCTTTTTTACAGTGTTGGTCAGGAAATTGCTCGTAATCCAGATCATGGATCAATCCTATTATTCCCCATTGTTCTTCATCGGCATTATGCTTTCTTGCGCAGTACCTCATCACTCCTTCGACAGCTAAACCGTGTTTGATAAGGCTTTCGGTCTGGTTGTATTTTTTCAGAAGATTAAAAGCTTCTTCACGTGTAGGTATTTGAGCCATGATAAATATTCCCTGTTTTATAGTCTGGTACGAAGTAAGGTGCTGTAAAAAATAACATGGCCAATCTTGCATCTTATCTTCGGGTTATCTTTGAATGTTGTTCAATCGTAAAATCCTCAACGTAGCCAGCTACGCCTGCGGTTTTTATCAATCACAACCTCCAAATACAACCCAAATCTAAGCGCAATATCAGCCATGTTATTTCCCTACAGCCCCTAAGTCAAAATGATTTTACAGATTGAAATTGCTAACTCCTCTGGTGATTTTCTGTTATTCTACACAAACAGTTGCTTCCTGCCTACTATCATTAAACCACATTGATCTTTCTTATGGAGATGTTCAAATGGAAACAAATTTTCCCGTCACCCTTTATATGAAAGTCCTTTGCAATTTGGAAGGAAAGGGATTCGGAGGGGTGTTGACACAACAGGTAAGCGAGCCTGCGAGGACGTTTGGCAACACTCCTTTGAATCCCGAATACATTACTTTCATGCTTTGTTGTGAAATTCATTTCATGGGTGTTAGATGTAAACTGCAACCATTTCATATTCACCTGAATGTTTGAAAATATTGATAAATGCAGTCTATGCAATGCACCTGCCACTCATCCTTTGATAAATATAAACGGCAGGAAATATCACCGCTGTGATCGCTGTATGGCAACTTTTCTCGATTCAACTCATCGGTTATCATCTGAAGAGGAATATGCACAATACCAGGATCACAAGAATGATTCGGCCGATAGAGGGTATCGATCGTTCCTGTCTAAACTAGTCCATCCTCTGTTGAAAAAGTTGACACCTTGCCGAAGCGGGCTGGATTATGGATGCGGGCCCGGGCCGGTATTGGCTGAAATGCTCACCAAATCCGGCCATAGCGTGAAGCTCTTTGATCCTTTTTTTTATCCAAACCACACCGTACTGGAACAAACGTACGACTTTATCACCTGCACGGAAACCATTGAGCATTTCCACAGTCCGGCCGAAGAGTTTGCCCGGTTCCAACAAATGCTCAGGCCTGGGGGATGGCTGGGGATCATGACATGCTTTCAAACTGAAGATAGCCGTTTTTCATCCTGGCACTACCGCCGTGACCCCACTCATGTGACCTTCTACCGGGAAACAACCCTGCGCCATATCGCTGAAAATCTCGGCTGGTCATGTGAAATCCCCGTGAAAGATGTGGCATTGATGCAAAAACCCCTGAACCAGTCACCCCGAAAGGAGACAAGATTTAGTGCGCCATGATATAGATTTACAGTTTTTCAAGGCCAGCCTTGAAAAACGTCTTAAAGAGATAACTGCCGAGCAGCAACGCCAGAAAAAGGGGATAGCACCGGTCGAACTGGATCAGGCACGGGTTGGCCGTCTGTCACGTATGGATGCCATGCAGCAGCAGGCAATGGCCAAAGCTGCTGCCCGCCTCACCGATTTGGAGAGACAACGCATCCAGTCCGCGCTCCTTCGCATTCGAGCTGATGAATACGGTTATTGTGTAATCTGTGAAGAGGAAATTGCCGAAGGACGTTTACAATTTGATCCCAGTGTCCTTCTCTGTATCTCCTGCGCAGAAGAGAGGGAAGCGGGTTAGGAATCGGCAATGGGAAGTAACACGGTAAACGTGCTGCCGGCACCAGGAGTACTGACAACCTTGATACTGCCATGATGCGCTTCTACTATAGACTTTACCAGAGCAAGCCCCAGGCCGGTACCAAGAATGGTTCTGGTGTTCTTATCTTTGACCCGATAAAATCGATTAAAGACGTTATCCAGATCCTCTTCCGGAATACCATAACCGGTATCCTGCACGGAAATGGATACATATTCATTTTCAACCAAGGCGGAAATAGTGACAGGGCTATTCTCCGGTGAATATTTAATTGCATTGGTTATCAGATTGGTCAACACCTCTTCCATACTTCTCAGATTCGCCAGCACCGGAGGCAACTCACCTGCGACCTGCAGATCCAAATCAATACCTTTTTCCGCAGCTCCAGGGTTATGAAAGGCAACCTGCTCAGTGAGCAGCCCCGCCATATCCACCGCCTCTTTCTCGCTGCTTATAAGACCGGATTCTATCCTGGAAAGATCAAGCAGTTCAGAGACCATGTCCGACAAACCAAGAATCTTTCCAGAGGCCCGCTCGAGTATTTCGCGCTGTTTGTCAGTAACATCACCAGCCAGTCCGTCAAGAATCACTTTTATCTGCATCAACAGCGAATTCATCGGACTACGAACTTCATGACTCACCATTGAGACAAAATCAGACTTCATCTGCTCCATCTCTTTAAGCGCAGTGATATCATTTAGGACGGTAATGGTGCCGATGTTAAAACCGGCTCGGCCGGGAAACGGTGCACATTTGGCATTAAAAATCCTTCTCTTCTCACCACTTTCCCAGGTCATCTCCTCGGTTATCTCTGCGCAAGCATCAACCGGCATGGCCAGGGCCCGATCAATCATATCACGCAGCTGTTCACCGACTTTAATATCCTCAATACTGCGACCGAGAACGGCTTCACCGTGATAGCCGATCATATGGAGAAAGGCGGGGTTTGCGAGAACCACACGTTTATCGCTGTCTGAGGCCATTACGCCATCAGTAAGCCGGTTTACCATGACCCTTAAACGGGAGTTGGTTTCTGCAATATCCTGAAGTGCGCGATTATATTTAATCGCCTTTGCTACAACTGCTCTGAGCTGGTCCGGCGTAAAAGGTTTTGGGATAAAATCAAAGGCACCTTTTTTCATGGCCCGGACAGAGTGATCGAGAGTTGCATAACCGGTAATCACGATGACAACGGTATCAGGGTGATGCTTTTTTACATGGGAAAGCACTTCAAAACCTGAGAGTACCGGCATCATGAGATCAACCAGAATAATATCAAAATGCTCTTTTTCAATCATCTGCAGCCCTTGCTCGCCATCAGCTGCGAGTGCCACTTCAAAACCTTCCTCACTCAATACCATTTGACAGGCATCACGAATTCGGGGTTCATCATCCACCACCAGAATTTTCAATCGGCTGATTTGCTCCAGTGAAACACCACTATTCATCTCTTTCTTATGCTCCATTTATCCAATCGAATCGAAATGTATCTCGTTTGAGATAGTGACCACGGGGAACTCCAGGACAAAAGTTGTACCTTCCGGACCGGTTTTCTTGACAAAAATTCGCCCTTCATTCTCTTTCATAACTCCATAAGCCATACTCAACCCCAGCCCGGTTCCTTTGCCAAGCTCTTTTGTGGTAAAAAACGGGTCAAATATCTTTGATACATTTTCCTCGGGAATACCACCGCCGGTATCTGAAATTTCCAGGTATGCTTTTTCTGTACCTTCTACCCAGGAAGTCTTCAGCGTCAACTTCCCGTTTTCCTCCATCGCATCTATACCATTTATGATCAAATTGATGACCACTTGACATATTTGATTCAAATCAGCTCGAACCAGAACTTCATGGTTTACTAACTCCTTAACCACTTCAACATGCATAAAAAGTCGTTGGTCACGGAGCAGTCTGAGGCTGTCAGTAACCAGTCGTTCAAGAGGAAAAACCTCCCTGGCAGTGTTTGATTGTCGGCTGTAGGCCAATAAATTTTTAACGATATCTCTACACCGCTCCGCATCTTCAAGAACATAATCCAGGTTTTTACTCAAAGGATTTTCAACTTCAAGTTTCTCTCTCATCATATTCCCGTACAACAGAATGCTCGTAAGGGGATTATTGATCTCATGGGCTACACCTGCAGCGAGCCGGCCAAGGGAAGCCATTTTTTCAGTTTGACCAATTTTGGTCTGGGCATTTTGCAATTCCTGTTCTACGGCGAGTTTTTCCCGCATATCATTAAAAATCCCTGCAGTACCTTCTTCTTTGCCATCTTTATAGATGATTGCAGCAGTCATCTCCACCGGGATTTCTTCCCCGGATCTATTGATAATATCGACACTGGTTACAGGTAACTTTCCTTTTCCCCCGAGATTTTCATCCCGGAGCTTTTTCATGATGTCCCTGGCTACTCCTTCGGCATAACAGCTTTCGATATGAAGATCATTTATTTCATCAGCAGGGTAACCGAACAGCTCTTCGGCCGCCTTGTTGACAAGAATAATCTCCCCTCTACGATTGGCAGCAATGATTGCACTGACCGAGCTCTGCACAACTTTGTCAATCAGTTCACGGGCATCACCATAAAGTCTTTCAAGAACGTTAATCCTGGTGACATCGCGAAAACTCTCAATGACATATTCAACCTCTCCATCGCCACCAAGGATGGGTGAAAAGACACGATCTTCCCATTTGTCGTCGCCGCTGTTATCGAGTGTATGCAGTAAAGCTGACTGGCCGATTCTATGTTTTACAGTTTTTTGTAAAGGGCATTCTTCACTATTATCACATGGAAAAGATTGATTTGGAAAATGGACGGGATTAGTTTTCCTGCAGGTTTTGCCAATAATTGATGCGGACGATTCGTTGAAAATTTTTAAAAATTTATCATTAACAGCAATGATCGTTCCGTCTGGCTTAAGTACTCGAGTAGGATATGATAGGGAATCAAAAACTCGAACGCGCCAGTCAATCTCTTGTTGATCTCGTGTCATAATCCTGCCAACCGGCTTGATGCTGCTCTGATATTCACAGTTTTTTGAAATTTGTTACTTTTTTTGCTGAAAGCAGCTGGATATTTAATCCAAACACGTTGCCAGCGCTACGAGAAACCTGGAACAGTAAATACTTTCTTAAGAACCTCGGCAACACTTTGAGCCTTTTGTTCATCTGTTACCAGATAAATGCTTGTGCCGGAACAACCGGCGGCAAGTATCTTCAAATGATGTTTCTTCAGAGTAGTCAAAGCAGAACTAGCCACACCAAATCGATCCTGAAAATGAGGGCCATGAAAATATAATAATTCTACTGGTTCACTTATTTCCAAGGTAATCGAGAAATTTTCGGCGATATCTGATAATAATCTCCGGTATGATCGATCACGGTCACTTTCGTATAATAAAATAAACTGCAGGGTATGATCATCAACCCACTGCATCACAGCCATTTCAAAACGACCCAGACCGTTTTCAATCTCCTGCAGTTGCTCTCCAAGGAACGCAAGTCTCTCCAGAGGAAAACGCAAAGTGGTCATCACCAGGTCTGTCTTTATATGAGACCCATAGATTTTAATAACCGGTTCCCAGTATGTTGCTGCTGTTTCCATGATCACATACTCTTGACAGGTAGAATTTGCCGGAACGGTGCATGGTTTTCAGGAAGCAGGAACACCCCCTTCAGTAGTTCAGCAGCCTGATCAAGACGATGGTAATCAGTATTGATTGCAAGAGCTGAGATGGAAGAAGACAGTCCATAAACCGGGAGTTCATTTCGACCGAATACTTCAAGCACATGACCGAGTATATTCAAACTTGACTGATGTGGGAACAGTGCCAGCGTACCAACCGAGGTTACAACCTCGGAACAAATTCCAGCGGGACGTAACAGATCGTCGATCAACTCCCGGCCAACTGCGTAATCTGTCGTAGTCATACAGAAACAGACCTGACTGATAGACGTGGCATCAAGACAGAGAAAAGATAGATTAATTTGTTTCTTGGCTAAACGATCGAGGATATCTGTCAATACACTCTCTTCAGGTGAAAGGCCCGGTAAAGTTATCTGCACCAGTTCATGACTGAATTTTATGCCACCAATCTCGATTTTATCAGTGCTTTCGATGCCGATCTCCCTTAATTGTGCACTTTAAAAAACAGAAACAAATACCCGGTACCCTGGACAGTCGAGAAACCGGGTTTTTATTTTCTACAGGGTATCTTTGACAATCTCCATAAGCTTGTCGAGATCAATCGGCTTGGGAATAAAATCATCAGCAAGGGTGGTCTTGCCGCCCATATGGGTATAATTTGTAGAACTGACGGCATCAGCCACTGCGGTCAGCAGAATTATCGGAATTTCTTTGTATTCTTCATCATTTTTCAACTCGTCACAAAGCTGGTATCCATCTTTACGAGGCATCATCACATCGAGAATAATAAGGGCAGGTCTCTCAGCTTTGACCTTTTCCAGTCCTTCAATCCCATCATATGCCTTAGCTACCTCGAAATTTTCACTCTCAAGTTTCATGGCTAAAGCTTCCACCAGATCAGTATCGTCATCGACGACCAGTATAAGTTGTTTGTCGCTCATGTACGTATTCCTCCAAATATTTTTTTGTTCTTTTATCAGCTAATTTCTGGTCTGGGGTATAAGCCGGCTCGTCTAACGATCTCTTCCACCTTCTCTTCCCATTCTATTGCCATTATATGAAAACCAGCGACTCCTTCAACTTTTTTCAGACGTTCGATGGTTTCGATACAAATATCTACTCCTTCGTCCGGTTGCTTTTCCTTGGGAACACTGGCCATTCGTTCAACGACATCCGCCGGCACATCCATTCCCGGAACCCTGTTCTTCATATAGCGGGCAGCACCGACTGATTTCATGGGCGTCACTCCCGCCAGGATGTAACATTTTTTATGCAATCCCATTTTACGCACGCCTTCCATCCAGAGCTCAAACTTCTCGACATTGAAAATACACTGGGTCTGAATAAAATCGACTCCAGCTGCAATTTTCTTGGCCAGACGCATCACCCTCAGTTCAAAAGGATCCGCAAAAGGATTGGCTGCTGCGCCGATAAACATTTTCGGAGCACCTTTTATATCTGATCCTCCCTGGAATTTAGATTCATCACGCATGGCCTTCACCATCTGAATAAGCTGGATAGAATCGATGTCATGGACATTTGCCGCCATGGGATGATCACCGAACTTTGTGTGATCTCCAGACAGGCAGAGCATGGTATCAATCCCTAAAGAATACGCTCCGAGGATATCCGCCTGAATGGCCAGACGATTACGATCGCGGGTAACCACCTGCAGTAGAGGATTCATCCCCTGTTGTTTTATAAGTACCGAACCGGCCAGACTTGACATCCGCACCATGGCAGTCTGATTATCTGTGACATTGACAGCATCGACAACACCTTCCAGAAATTTAGCTTTGTCTGTTAGTTCCTTAGCTATCGCCCCGCGGGGAGGACCACATTCCGAAGTTACTGCCAGATGTCCCGCGGCTAATACTTTTTCTAAATTGCTCTCTGTTTTCATTCTGCTAAGTCCTCTCTAATAATCTTACGGGGTCCACCTCCTCCCCCGGATCGCCAATCTTTTGCTGGCATTATATCAAGAAATCTATCCTCCTGGCCAAGAGCCTTGAGTCTGTTCCAGATCAGCTGCCAGGCACATTCGACATCATCACTGATCTCACACTTGCCATCGGTGGAACCACCACAAGGCCCGTTCATCAATTGCTTGGCGCATTTGGCGATGGGGCAAATCCCTCCGGTCAGACCCAACAGACAGTCACCGCAGCCCTTACATCGTTCATCCCACACGCCCTGACTCAAAGAGCCACCCATGAACTTGGTGTTTAAAGCAGGGAAGACCGGTTTATCCTTAAAACGTGTGGCCAGCTGCTGTACGCCGCACCCGCAGGCCATGGACAGAATGGCTTCTTCACTACCGATCATGGGTACAAGCTCTTCCACATACTCCGGATCACATTGCCGCTCAAGGGTATGCTCCCGGATTTCGATACTGCTGCCACTTTTCAACATAGCCAGCTGTAATCCTGAGGCGAGCAGCCCGACTTCCTTGCGGCCCCCTGCAGCACATACAGTGACACATTCGTTGCAACCAAGCAGCAGAATACGTTTATAAGGCTTGATGTATTCTATAATTTCTTCCAAAGGTTTCCGTTCAGCCGTAATCATTGTGGTTCTTTCTCCTTCTTATGTTCCGTCGTTACAGTTGTTGCTGCACTGGGAGGTTGTCTGAGTTTGGAAAAATGGCATTCTCGGACAGGCTCCTATTGCTAAGCCGCAACAGTTTTAATCGGACTGGGACCCAGTTTACGTATCTTTTCAGTTATTTCCGTTGCTATAAGTGCAAATCTATCTCCCATACCGGCTGAAATTCTGACCATCTCAAGCCGTTCGGGTTCAAGGCCTATCTCTTCAAGATAATTCTGGACATAAGTAACCAGCTTGGCAGCTTTGTCATTGCCGTTCTTGAAATGACAGTCACCATCCAGACATCCTGCAACATACACACCGTCTGCCCCTTTCTCAAAGGCCTTGGTGATATGCAGGGCATCTACCTTGCCGGAACAGGGTACACGAATTATTTTCACATTGGACGGATAAGGGAGTCTTTGACTACCGGCCATATCCGCAGCCGTATATGCACAATAGTGGCAGCAAAACGCCACAATTACAGGTTCAAAATTTTCCATTATCCTACCACCTCTTCAAAAAGTTGTTCCAGCTTGGAGAGAATCTGGTCATCCTCAAACTGCATCAGCTGGATTGCCTTTGCCGGACATTCAGTCGCACATATTCCGCAGCCATGGCATTTAGCAGGATCAATCTCTGAATACCCATCTGCATTGATAAAAGGTACATCAAACGGACAGGCACGAACACAGATCAGACAGGAGGCACAGCGAGTGCTATCTACCTTTGCTGTTGTAGCACCAAGATTGATATGCTCTTTTGCCAGCAAGCTCTGGGCCCGAGATGCAACAGCTCTGGCCTGTACCAGGCTCTCGCCGATGGTTTTCGGTGAATGGGCAGTCCCAGCCACAAAAAATCCGGGAACCGGCAAATCAACCGGCCGCAATTTCACATGATCTTCAAGAAAATAGCCATCGTGTGTCCGGGGCAGCTTGAAGGTCATAGCCAGTTCTTCCGTAGAATCCTCATCGGCAACCAACCCTGTACTCAAACAGAGGCAGTCCGCACTGACCTCGATCTCTTTGCCAAGAATAATGTCTGTAAAGGTTACCTCCACCTTATCGTCAACGGATATTGCCTGAGGCGGATTATCCTGATGATAGCGAACAAAAATGACGCCCTTCTCCCTGGCTTTTTGATAATATTCTTCCTGGAACCCGTAAGTTCTCATATCACGGTAGAGTACAAAAACCCTGGCATCCGGATTGATCTCAAGAATTCTCAAAGAATTCTTTATGGCATTCTGACAGCAAATTCGCGAGCAATTGGGATTGTCCTTATTTCTTGAGCCAACACACTGGATCATCACTACATTTTCCCACTTCCTGACGATCTCCGGCTCATCCTCGATCAAGGTCTGTATCTCTATCTGGGTCACAACCTCCTTACACTCGTCGAGCATAAAATCCTTGGGACGATTAGGCAAAGCACCTGTTGCAAGAATGGTTACCCCATGTTCTATCTGGCGATAAAACATCTGTCGGCCCACCTGCATACCGGTAGTAAACATGCCCGGCATTCCTGAGTGATCAACAATGATTGCACCGGTTATCACTTCGATATTCTCATTAGCCATGGTCTTTTCGATCAGGCTGTTAAGAAATACTTGAATATCATCCCCTTCAAGAGTTTTACGAAGTTGCCTTGCAATACCGCCGAGATCAGGGCTCTTTTCGGCAAGATAGACCTTGAAACCCTGCTCAGCCAGTTCCAAAGCAGAAGTCATACCGGTAACTCCGCCGCCAACCACAAGCACGTTTTTATTGATCGGCAGACTGTGTTCGGCAAGTGGTTGTGCTTTAATTACGGCGCCGACCGCCATTCTGATGAGCTCTTCGGCCTTTTTAACAGCCTTCTCCGGCTGCAGCGCATGGACCCATGTCACCTGATCCCGGATATTTGCCATTTCAAGAAGGTATTTGTTCAATCCTTCCTGGCGAATAAGATCCTGAAATTTGGCTTCATGGGTTCGAGGAGAACAACCGCCTATAACCACCCGATTAATGCCCTTTTCTTTGATAGTACTGCGAATGTGGTCCATTGACTCACGACTGCAGCCATGCCCTTCTGCCTGGGCGACAACAACATGCGGCAGCTTCCCAATGCGCTCAACAAGAGCCTCGACATCGATGACGCCACCGATATTCTCACCACAGTCACAGATAAAGACTCCAACCTTCGGTTCTTCACCAACCACATGCTTCTCCGGCGGCAATAGCGGCTGAGCATCCGGGCTCTTTTGTGGAGCGGCTACATCTTTTCCGGCAAGACAGGCAGCAGCGCTGGCCTGCACCATCGTTTCAGGAATATCTTTGGGTCCTTGAAAGGTCCCGGCTGCATAGATTCCCGGTCTGCTGGTAGCTATCTGATTGAGACCGGAATGTACGGGAAAATTGCTTTCATTAAGTTCAATGTCCAGCTTCAGAGCCAGATCCCGCACATCATCACTCATACGAAATCCGGTTGAAAGCACAACCATATCGTATTCTTCGGTGATAAGTTTGGAAGACTCGTCTGTGGTGTAAGACATTTCAAGTTTTTCCGCTCCCGGCTGCCGCAGGACACTATGGGGACGGCTGTGAATGAAACGGAT